>NZ_JBHZGL010000011.1:0-149283 GCF_051900415.1 Frateuria sp. GZRR35 | reverse complement strand
GCGACGCGAGTACAACGAGGAGCGACCGAAGAAGGCGCTGGGCGGGCTGACACCTGCCGCCTATGCGAAGCAGTTACAGTGAACCCGGACTCTAAACCGTCCCGCTACTCAAAGCGGGGGGACGTCGGGCCCAACCGCAGGCTTCGATACGCGGATGTGCCCTTGGCCTCTTTGACAATATAGCTCGTAACTTTGACCACCAACGAAGTCGTACGTGATGGTTGGCGGACCGTCTACGTAGATCTGGCCAGCACAGTAAAAGCCGACTTCACGTTTGCCGGGGGCCAAGTGCACAAGCCTGGGATAGCAGTTGGGGAAGTAGTAGTTGCCGACAGACACGATGCCGAGCCGGGTTCGAGAGGCAGGTCTGCAGGCACGTATGAAAGCGAGGCCGCAAGCTCAGTGGCTTCTGATGACGGGCTACGCAAGAAAGCAGCGCAACCGGACAAGAGCAGGCAGGTTGCAAAGAGACAGGCAATTTGACGCATAGGGCCTAACGCCCGAATTAAGCGGCGGCGAAGCCGTCCGCTTGAATGAAGAGTTAGGGGCTTGCGCCGCGCCATGCTTGGGTAACTGTGCCGGTGCGACCGCGAACCCCACCAAGCGCAACGCTAGCAGCTTTGGATGCCTGGAGCTTGCCCCAGCGCTGCAGAAGCAACGGCCAAGTGCGGAGGGCTGAACACTGGCGCGGACTTGGCCGAAACACACGCTGCGAGAGAACAACCAAGCAAGGGCCTAACGCCTGAGTTAAGCGGCGCGCGGCTTTTCGCGCGTCCGCTTGGACGATGAGTTAGACGCCTTGCGGAAGAGCTTGGACAGGGCGACCGAAATTGCCGATGGCAGGAGACCGAACGCGATAACGATGCCAACTGTAACCCAGAAGAAAGTACCGAGGGCGCGGAGCGTGTTTGCCCAAACGTCTTGCGGCGCGCCAGCGATGCGCAGACCGTACTCGGCGTAGAACGCGAAACTTCCAAGTGCGACGAGCAAGCCAAAGAAGGCACCGACTACGCTAGTGCCGATCAGTGTCTGGCGCAGCTGGATGGGAAAGCGCATTTCTGTCATTGGCGCCTAACGCTCGAGTTAAGCGGCGGCGAAGCCGTCCGCCTTGAACGAGTTGTTAGCCCCCGGCCGACAACCAGTTTGTGAACCGGCTATCCAGTACTGGTTTGAGCGTATCAAAGCTTTGCCAGGTATCTGGGACATGGTAGAGGCTAGGCAAGCCAGCACCGAGAACATTCTCGTAGTCCAACAGATAGCTGCCGCGCTCAAGGTCAAAGTATGCGGCTGCAAAGGCGTTGCCTTGGTCATTGAGGTTCTCGTCGATGAACTTTCCATCGCACGACTGAAGGAAGAACCGGCCTGGCGTGAGGGAGCGGGTGCGTAGCGCTTCCACATCATCGGGGAAGTCATCTATGTGGATCTGACCGGCAAGACCGGAGAGCAAAGCCCACGCCACAAACATGCCTGTGTGAGTGGCGCCAGCCTCATCCGGGAGGTCCTTGGGGAAATCCCCGCCATAGTGCCAAGACGCGTCGTCGTATTTCATGGGCTAACGCTTGAGTTAAGCGGCGGCGAAGCCGTCCGCCTTGAACGAAATGTTAGGCGCCCAACGACGCCAACCACTCGGTATAGAAAGCCTTTTGGTTTGCAACAGAAGAGGGAATGACATCATGGGCTTGGTCAAAGATGCGAACCAGATGGTCGCGGGCTGCTTGTATGCCAGGAGCCAAACGATAGGCTGCCAAGCCGTTGGACATTTCTCTGGACATGCGGGAAGGATAGACGTTTAGGCTTGCCCCGTAGCAGAAGGGTATGAGTGCCTCGGCCTCTAGTTGAAGCCTGATTTGGCAAAACGCCTCGAAGAAGTCTGATGAGGATGCAGCAATCTCGCGGCCACGAAAAGTAAACGTCAGGGCGCACTGGTCGCCGTGCTGCGAGGACGTAAGAACACCCGACTCATCGTCGGCACCGCCAATCAAGTAGATCGTGTGCTCTGCCATGCTTCCTGCCTAACGCTTGAGTTAAGCGGCGGCGAAGCCGTCCGCCTTGAACGAGTTGTTAGGCCGCGCCCTCACGTGCAGCGTACAGGCCTGTAATGCGTGTGACGCGCCCGACGGCAACTCTCTTGCTGCCTTCATGGCAGAAGAACTCGACGCCCGGCTTGATCCTTGCCCGGTGAATCTCTTCCCGCAATTTATCGTCAAGCACTGTCATTCTCGCTCGCAGCTCCACGCCGAGCAGCAGCGGCTCATCCGTAGGCAGGCTATCGCCCGACGGGCCATAAAAATCTGGCCAGATCATGTAGAGCTGGTTCGGTGGGTTATCAATGGCGTATGCGAAGTCCCAACGAACGCCGTTAAACGGAGAGGTTTTCCGGCCGCCCTCGGCTTCCGTAAGAACTCGTATTGTTGCTTCGAAATCGTCAAGAATTCGGTAAAGGCGATGCATGCTCTGTGGCCTAACGCCTAGTAGACCCCAAATCGGGCATATGCACCGGATGGTCCGGCGTGCGTCTTCCAAGGTCAAGGGTTGAAATTCCCTTGCCGATCAACGAGAACGGTGCGTGCCTTGCCGGTGGGTGGCCTGTTGGGTGGCCGGTGCGTATTGCGCGAATCGGGATGCTAATTCTTATGGCGCGCAAATGAAGGAATAAATCGTATGGTCGGCGCGGGCGGTTGCACGCGCGCCGACGGATGGGCGCTTTGGCTCAGAGCAGCCGGAGCAGTTCTTTCATCATGGGAAGTCGGCGTACGCGTACGGCGCTGGCGCGGAAGACGGCGTTGGCCAGGGCGGGTGCGGCGGTGGGCATGGCCAGGAAGCTGGCGCCGGTGGGGGCGCGGTCGTTGGGGACGAGGATGACTTCCACGTCGTTGGGCAGTTGGGCCATGCTGGCGAGCGGGTAGTCCTTGAAGTTCTGTTGCTGGACCTGGCCGTTCTTGAAGGTGATGGCGGGATTGAGGGCGTTGGACAGGGCGTCGAGGGTGGCGCCGGCGACCTGGCCTTTCAGGCCCAGCGGGTTGATCACGCGGCCGACGTCCACGGCGCAGACGACACGCACGATTTCCAGCCTTTCGCCGCGCATGGCCGCTTCGATCGCGTGGGCGACGTAGGCGCCGTCGATGTGCCAGCAGGCCACACCCATGCCGTTGACGTTGTGCAGCCAGTTCTTCCACTCGATGCGGTCGGTGACCAGCTTGAGCACGTTGAGCATGCGGCCGACATCGAGTGTGCCGCCGCCGGCGAGCGGTAGCTGCCGGGCGTCGCCGAGGAGGCGCAGGCGCGTGTTCAGCGGGTCCTCGCGCAGGGTGTGGGCGATCTCGTCGATGAAGCTCTCGACGGCGAAGGCGTTGGTGACGTGCGGCTCGCCGCGGAAGGGACCACGCGGCATGTCCGAGGCCAGGCTGTACCAGTCGTTGCGATAGTTGGGAACGAGGCCGGCGGGCAGCTGGTCCGCGGCGACCTCGGACGTCCACAGGCGGTCGGCGGCGACACCGCGGCCGGTGAGCGCCGAGGCGCTGGCCATGCGCTGGTCCCAGGCGATGAGCTTGCGCTTGCGGCCGATGATCGCCTTGATCTTGTGGACGGTGCCGGAGCGGTAGTAGTCGTGGGTCAGGCCCTGCTCGCGCGTCCACATCAGGCGCACGGGCTTGTCGACGGCCTTGGCCAGCATCACCGCTTCGGCGACGTAGTCGTGGTCGAGCCGACGACCGTAGCCGCCGCCCACGCGGGGCACCTCGATGGCAATCCGGTCCGGCGCCAGGCCGGTCAGGCGCTGCACCACGGACCAGGCCTGTTTCGGCGCCTGGGTGGGCACCACCAGCGTGGCCTGGTCCTTGTCCAGGCGCACCAGGCAGTTCATGGGCTCGGGCGTGGCGTGGGCGAGCCACGGCTGCACGTAGGTCGCTTCGACGCGGCGCGCCGCTTTACGGTTGGCGGCCTTGAGGTCGCCCTCGTCACGTACGCGCGTGGTCGGCGCGCTGTCGGTGTCGAGCAGGGCGAGGGCCTGGGCTTCGAGCTTGCCGCTGTCCTGCTCGGCGCTGTGGGCGCCGGGTTTCCATTCGAGCTTGAGTTCGGCCAGGCCGCGCAGCGCCGCCCAGGTGTTTTCGGCCAGCACCGCGATGGCCGGCGCGATTGCGGTTTCGCCCGGAGGCACGTTGGCTTCAGGATTGAGCGGCATCACCTTGACCACGCCCTTGATGGCCAGGGCGGGGGCGGTCTCGATGCTGGCCAGGCTGCCATCGGGCCAGGGGCACTGTGCCAGCACGGCGACGAGTGCGTCGGCGTAGTGCGCGTCCAGCGCGTAGCGGGTCTGGCCGGTGACGATGTTGCGCGCGTCGATATCGCCGGCCGGTTGTCCGATCAGCGTGTAGCGTTGGGGCGGCTTCAGCGGGAGCGGTGCACTGGGCGGATCGATCTTGCTGGCCGCCTCGACCAGGCTGCCGTAGGGGAAGCGACGGCCGTCCGGTGTGACGACCATGCCGGCTTCGCAGCGCAGGCGGTCGGCGGCGATGCCCAGGCGCCGCGCGGCGGCCTGGGTGATCAGCCAGCGTGCCAGCGCGCCGGCCTGGCGCAGGTCGGCCCATGCGGCGGGGATCGAATCGCCAGTGCCGCTGCGCTGGTGGCCGTAGGTCCAAACCGGCTTGCCGTCCTTCGCTTCCACGCCCAGGCCCAGCGGCACCACGGTGACACGGGTCCAGTCGGCGTCGAGTTCCTCGGCGATGATGCGCGGCAACGCGGTGGCGGTGCCGGTGCCGGTGTCCGGATCGCGCGCGCCGATCACCACGTTGCCGTCGCGGTCGATGCGCACGAAGGGGCCGAGCTTGCCGAAGTGGTCACCGAGCATCGCCGGCGGAATCGGCACCTCGGCTTCGGCGTAGCCGACGCCCACGACCAGCGCGCCGGCGGTGCCGGCGAGCACCTGCAGGAAACGCCGGCGCGAGAACGGCAGACCGGTGCTCATGCCTTCACCCCCACGGCGCGCTTGATTGCGCGGCGCACGCGCGTCTGTACGCCGCAGCGGCAGCGGTTGGGTAGCTTGTCGATGTCCTCGTCGGAGGGTTTGGGCTTGCGCGTGAGCAGGTCGATGCCGGCAATCAACCATCCGGGCGTGCAGTAGCCGCAGCCGATGGCGTCCTCGTCGATGAAGGCCTGCTGCAGCGGATGCAGGCTGCCGTCGGCATGCGCCAGGCCCTCCACGGTGGTGACGCGGGCGCCGGCCAGCTTGGCCATCGGGCGCTTGATCGCCGAGACCGCCTTGCCGTTGACCAGCACCAGGTCGTAGCCGTCCTCGCCGTGCGCGTCGCCGAGCTTGGTGCCGGTCAGGCGCAATACGTCGCGCAGGTACCACAGCAGCGGCATCAGGGGATCGCCGGTGTGCCGGAAGCGCTCGCCATTGACGATCAGGTCGATGCCCTCGCGCACCGGTTCCGGCGTGATCTCGCCGGTGGTGGCGGGCGGCAGGCCCTGGGCTTGCGCTTGCTGCATCGGGGCGACTCCTTGCGAGGGTCGCCTATTGTGGCATCGCGCAGGTGATGAGGCAGCGGGGATGGGTGGGGGCGTTCAGTTGGTGGGTTCCGGCGGGTCGCCCCCATCCGCCGGTCGGCACCTTCCCCCGTGGAACGGGGGAAGGCTCGGGGTTGGTCGTCCGGCACGGTTCTTTCCCCCATGGGGCGGGGAAGGCGCGAAAGCGCGTCGTCGTTGCGGTCCTTCCCCCGTTCCACGGGGGAAGGTGCCCGGAGGGCGGATGGGGGGGGCCTTGCGTGGAACTAGAACTCCTGCCAGCCGCCGGCCACGACCAGGCTGGCGGTCGGCTGGGCCGCGTCGACGCCCTGCGGCGCCGGCGGGGGCGCTGGCTCGGGCGCGGCGGCTTCCTCCGCCAACTGGAAGAACGCCACCTCGTGCAGCAACGAGCGCGCCTGCTCCTGCATGGCGCGGCTGGCCGCGGCAGCTTCCTCGACCAGCGCGGCATTCTGCTGGGTGCTCTCGTCCATCGCGGTGACGGTGGCGCTCACCTGCAGGATGCCGGCCGATTGCTCGCGGCTGGCGGCAGCGATCTCGGCGACGATGTCGGTCACCTTTTTCACGCTCGCCACGATCGCCTCGAGCGACTGGCCGGAGCGACCCACCAGCGCGCTGCCGGTCTGCACCTTTTCCACGCTGTCGGCGATCAACCCCTTGATCTCGCGCGCCGCGGCGGCGGAGCGCTGAGCCAGACTGCGCACCTCGGCCGCGACCACGGCGAAGCCGCGGCCTTGCTCGCCGGCACGCGCAGCCTCGACCGCGGCGTTGAGCGAGAGCAGGTTGGTCTGGAAAGCGATCTCGTCGATCAGGCCGACGATGTCGGCGATGCGCTGGCTGGAGGCATTGATCGCCTGCATCGAGGCGTTGGCCTCGCCCATCACGGCGCCGCCCTGTTCGGCCTGCGTGCGCGCCTCGCGGGCGAGCTGGTCGGCGCGGTCGGCGTTGGTGGCGTTCTGGCGCACGGTGGCGGTCATCTGCGCCATCGAGAGCGAGGTCTGCTCCAGGCTGGAGGCCTGGACCCGGGTGCGGCGGGAAAGGTCGTCGTTGCCTTGGGCGATCTGCGCGGAGGCGTCGCCCACTTCCAGCGAGACGCCGCGGATCGCGCCGACGATGCTGGCCAGTTGCGCCGCCATTGCCTGCAGGCGGCCGAGCACGGCGTCCTCGTGGACCGTGCCGGCGTCGTCGATGGCCAGGTCGCCGGCGGCGATGCGCGCAACCACCGCGCGCAGTTGCTCGGGTTCGGCGCCCAGGTCGCGGGCGATCGCACGCAGCATCTGCCAGGCACCGAGCAGCAGCACCAGCACGATCAGCACGCCGGACACGGCATTGCTGACCATCACCTGCTGGACGCCGGCATGCGAGGCATCCAGCCGCTCGCGCACCGTTGCGGTGGCGGCCTTGATATCGTCGGCCAGAAGTTTTTCGAGCGCTTCCTGCGATTGCTGCATGGCGCCCACGGCCGCGCCGGTGGCGTCGGTGGGCGGGCCGAGCATGGTTTCGGCAGCGTGCGTGGCGGCGGTGACATAGCCTTCGTAGGCGGTGCCCAGCGCATCGGCGGCGGCGCCGTGTTCGCCCAAGGTGCGCAGGCTGGCCAGCGTGGCTTTGGCGTCGGTGGCGATGGCGCGGGCGTCATCGAGTTTGGCCTTGTCGCCTTCGGCCACGGCGCTCTGCACCGTCTGCGTGGTGCGTTTGAACTGCTGGTCGAACTGCTTGAGCCCTTCCAGGTACGGGTAATCCACCGAGCCGAGCGAGGCGACCGCGTTGGCGGTGCGCGTGGCGACGGCGGAGCTGGCCAGCCAGCCGGCCAGGAACAGCGCCAGCGTGATCGCCGGCGCCAACAGAATGCGGGTCTTGAACTTCATGGGTACGACTCCGGGGGAACACACGCGCCCCCGGCCCTCCCTGGCCGGTTTGCGCGGCTTACGGCAGCTTGACGACGGCCTTGACCGAGCCGTCGAGCGCGCTGTCGTCGACGTAGCCAACAGCGGCCGGGTCGGCGGCCACCGCCTTGACCACGGCAGCATCATTGGCCAGCTCACGCGGCGGCAGCGCGCGGCCGCTGAACACCAGGCGCGACCACACGGCCTTGACCTGGCTGGCCGACTTGCCGGCCACCGCCTGGTAGAACCGCTCGCGCGCGGGGTTGCTGTCGGGCAGGTCGTACAGCTTGGCGCTGCCGCCGCCGGGCAGGGCGGTGGTCTTGCCCAGATAGAGCGAGGCGGCAGCGGCCTTGTCCAGCGCGGCGGCCGGGCTCTTGGCGCTGACGATCACGGCAAGGCCGGCGAAGGCGGGCGTGGTCGCGAGCGCGAGGGTGGCCGCAAGCAGGGTGGTTTGGATCTTCGATCGCATGGCGGGGCTCCTTAGAACACGAAGTCGGCAGCGACCGACACCACATTCACCGGGTGACCGTTGTAGCCGGGCTGGATGTGGCTGAAGGTGCCGCCCGCGGCGGACGGACGCACGTGGTCAAACTGCGCCTTGATCGCCAGCTTGCTGGCCGCTTCCCAGCGCACGCCGAGCGAGGCGGCGTGCTGGTTGTTGCCGGCGGCGAGCTGCGAGACGCCCATCGAGAGCGGCAGCAGCGGGCCGACCGGCGGCACGGCATAGCGGTCGCTGTCGTCCTGCTTGGAATAGCCGGCCCAGGTCACGTAGGGCATCCAGTCGCCGTGGCGCCAGCCGAGCGTGCCGTACCAGCCCTGTGCGACGCCGAGCAGGCCGCTGGAGCGCAGCTTGCCGTACTCGCCGGTGGCCATGATGTTGTGCGCGTCGTAGGTGCCGCCCAGGCTCAGGAAGGTGGCACGGTTGTTCTGCGGCACCAGCTGTGCGGCCAGTTCGCCGTAGCCGGCCATGTTGAGGCCCGCGGCCAGCATGTCGGTGTTCTGCGAGACGTAAGTAGCCTTGCCGGTACTCAGGCCGCCGCGCACGCGCAGGTTGCCGATCTCGTAGGTGGCATAGGCGCCGCTGAGCTGGTTGACCTTGATGCGCGCGTTGCGCTCGGTGCTCTCCGGCAGCGGGCTGGACGCGTGGCCTTCGAGCACCTGCAGGGTGAACACGCCGCCGGCCAGGTCATGCGACCAGCGCAGGTCGGCGCCTTCGTAACGGTCGAGCGCGGCCAGGTTGTAGACCTCCAGCGGCGCGCGCAGCCAGGGGTTGGCGTAGCCGACGTAGCGGTAGTCGGACACCAGGTACGCCGGCCAGCCGAGGCGGCCCAGGCGCACGGTCACGTTGTCGCTGGCCTTGTAGCTGACGAAACCCCACTCCAGCTGCGGGCGGAAGCGGCCGCGGGCGTCCTGCATGGCGATCGCCTGCACGGTGGCGCCGAGCTTGGGCGTGAAGGTGAAATCGAGCTGGCCGCCCAGGCGCGAATCGACCAGCGCCGAGCCGCCCTTCCGAGCGCCCTTGAGCTGGCCGGGGTTGGTGAACAGCACATCGTTGCTGTTGGTCACGGCATAGCCGGCGGTGCCGAAACCGGAGAAGCGCCAGGAGAAATCATCGCTGGCGTGCGCCGCGCAGGCGGCCGAAAGCGCCGTGGCGAGGGCCGCGGTGCGCAGGAAATTACGGGACATGGGGACTACCTCGGCGGGGAACTACTTGTTGTGACCCGGTTATCGGCGACCCCACGTCGCACTTGAATGCATGCGCGAAAACCGTTCAGCCAAGCGCAGTCACCTGAGCGGCCGTAGGGTGGGCCTCCAGCCCGCCAGGCGTGGCCGGCTAACGCGATCGCAGCGTCATCCGGCGCCAGAGGAAAAACACCGGTACCCCCGCCAGCATGATCAGCACGCCGATGCCGGCGTTTCGCGGGTTGTCGCGCATGGTCGCGACCACCACCGCGCCGATTGCGCCGACGAACAGCAGCGGCAGCAGCGGATACCCGGGTACGCGAAAGCGCACCTCGCCGCGGTCATGGCGCCGATACCAGAACAGCGTCGCCACGCCGACCGCGCAGGCCAGCCAGTCGCCGAAGGTGGCGTAATCGAGCAGGGCGCCGTAGCTGCCCGAGAGCGCCAGCACGATCGCCCAGCCCGAAAGCGCGGCCAGCGCGACGTTCGGCGTGTGGTGGCGTGGATGCAGGCGCGCCACGGCGCCGAAAAACAGCCCGTCGGCGCCCATCACCTGCAGCACGCGCGCACCGGCGACCAGCGTGATGTTGCAGAAGCCCAGTGTGGAGATGGCGATGCCCACGGCCATCAGCCGCGCGCCGACCGGACCGAACATGCGGTCCATCACCTGTGCGGCCGGCGCGGTGCTGGCCGCCAGCCCGTCATGGCCGAGCACGGCCAGGTAGGCGAGGTTGACCAGCGCGTAGGCCGCGATCACCACCAGCATGCCGATCAGCAGCGCGCGTGGCAGGTTGCGTTGGGGCGCATCGATCTCGCCGGCCAGGTTGTTGAGGTAGGTGAAGCCCGAATAGGCGAACAGCACCGGCAATGCCGCGCCCATGAAGCCGACGCCGGTGCGCGCCGGATCGACGGCCAGCGCCGCCGGCGCGTGCGCGCCCGCCAGGTACAACCCACATGCCACCAGCGCCGCGACCGCCAGCAGCTTGAGCAACGCGAACAGATTCTGCACCTGCGCGCCGAGCTTCAGTCCGAACAGATTGACCAGCGCCACGAACACCAGCGCGCCGACGGTCAGCGGCAACGCGGCGGTCGGCGGCAGCGCGAAAGCAGCGACCGTATAGCTGGCGAAGATGGTGGCGACCGCCGCGGTCGAGCCGGAGTAGATCACCAGCAGCATGGTCCAGCCGAACAGGAAGCCGGCCAGCGGGCCGAAGGCCTCGCGCAGGTAGACGTAGGTACCGCCCGCCTGCGGCCGGCGTGCGCCGAGTTCGGCGTAGCAGAGCGCGCCGATCAGCGTGAGCAGGCCGGCGCCGATCCAGGCCAGCAGCAGCGCGAGACCCGATTCGGTCCGCTGCGCGGCAATGCCCGGGTTGAGAAATATGCCGCCGCCGATGATGCCGCCGACAACGATCAATGCCGCGTCCCAGGGGCCGAGGCTGCGCCGGTAGTCGTTCGTCGGGTTGCTCACGTCGATGCCGTTGCGTAGACAAAGCGCGGAGCATCGCTGGTGAGCGCGGGGTGGGCAAGGGTGGGCCGAGGCGGATTGCCCCCATCCGCCCTGCGGGCACCTTCCCCCGCACGCGGGGGAAGGATCGAGTTGTCGCACGATGCCACCCACCGAGCCCTTCCCGTTCGGGAAGTCTCGAACGTCTCGCCGGATGCCACCCACCGAGCCTTCCCCCGTTCCACGGGGGAAGGTGCCGAAGGCGGATGGGGGCGCCCGAAGCGGGACCCGCGCCGCGCCTGGAACAAATGCCGCCCCTGGACACGTCCCCCGGCAAAGCAGGGGAAGGATGCTTCAAGCAATGCCACCTACCGAGCCTTCCCCCGTTCCACGGGGGAAGGTGCCGAAGGCGGATGGGGGCGCCCGGAGCGGGAGCCGCGCCGCGCTTGGAACAAATGCCGCCCCTGGACACATCCCTCCGGCAAAGCAGGCGAAGGATGCTTCAAGCAATGCCACCTACCGAGCCTTCCCCCGGTTCCACGGGGGAAGGTGCCGAAGGCGGATGGGGCGCCCGAAGCGGGAGCCCCCGCTGCTCAGAACAGCCGCAGGAACGCGTCCAGGTTCGCCACGTCCAGCGTGCCGATGCCCGCGCCCGGCGTGTAGTGCGGCTTGCCCTGGTAGAACCAGTTGTCGCCGTCACGCACGCTCTTGAAGGCCGAGTAGCGGCCATAGCCGAACACGTTCTGCAGGAAGTACACCTGCGGATTCCAGAAACCCACGCGATGACCCAGGCTCTGCGTCAGCAACGCACTGACGCCGTTGAGCTGCGGCGCCACGAAACTGGTGCCGCCGCTGGAGATCACGCCGCCGTCGGTGCTGGAAACCACGAGGTAGCCGGTCTCCGGATCGGCGTTGAGCGAGATATCCGGCACGTTGCGGCCGTGGAAGTGGCCGGGCAGCTTGGCCAGCGTGGTCGGGCCGGCCTCGGGGTCGTTGTAGACCAGCGCCTGGTGCTTCTCGCTGTGGCGGATGCCATGGGTGAAGCGCTGGTAGAACGGCGTCTCCCAGTACACGCTCACGCCACCACCGCCGCCGACCGAGAACAGGTCGATCAGGCCGGGACCGAAGTTCGTGTCGAAGTAGTTCTGCAGGTAATCCCAGCCCCACACGCTCTCGCGCTTGATCGATTCCACCGGGCCGCCGCTGAAGGAATAGCTGAAGGGCACGGTGGTGCCGCCGGCGGCGGTGATGTACGGATCGGAGGCGGGCGAGTCGACCGTCAGCGGCGCACTGAACTGGCCAGGGCCGTCGCCGTGGCCCAGGCCGCGCACGGTGTCGTAGGCGCCCGAATCGCCGGAGGCGGCGAACACGGACTGCCCCTGCACCGCGGCCTCCAGGAAGATCTGATGGAACGCGCGCAGGTCGCCCACGTCCGTGGTGTCGGTCACGTCGGCGCCGGCCACATTGAGCGCGGCGAAGTTGTAGATCTCCGGCAGGCCCCAGCTGGTGGAGATGCTGTCGGCAAGGTTGTCCGACACCGCCTGGGCGAACGCCGCCACGAAGTCGCCGCTGGTGTTGGGCGCGTCGTAGACCAGGATGTCCGCCTTCGGCGCCAGGCCGCCGGACTGCTCCACGTCCAGCGCCGTCTCGCCGCTGCCGCCGTTGATCGCTCCGCCGCCGTTGACGTGCACCTGGGTGATGCGGTGCGGCTTGGTGACCAGGCCGATGCCGTCCCAGTAGGCCTGCGCGTCGGCGGGGTCGAAGTTCGACAGCGTGACGATGCCGATGGTCGAGCCCTTGCCGGTGATGCCGCGGTCATACAACGGGTTGATGTTGTAGAAGTTGGCCGCATCGCCCACGGTGTAACTGCCCGGGATGCCGGTCGCGGTCGGATTGCCGCCGGCGCCGGCTTTCAGGTTCGGGTGCAGCGATTGCGGCGCGAAGGACGTGGCTGGCATCAGGGCCTTCGGCGCCTCGATGCGATGGGAGATGAACTGGCGCTCGTTGCTCAGGCCGCTCACCACGGTCACCGTGCCGGCCAGCGCTGCCGGCAGGGTCGGGCGGGTGGCCGGACGATGGAACATGCGGCCGTCGTCGGCCTTGTAGGCATGAATGGTGGTGCCGAACGCCTGGCCCAATTGGGCCAGCGAGCCCTGCACGCGGATCGCCATCCGGTTGTCCATCACCTCGCCACGCAGCCCCTGGTGTTTCAGGTAGGCCTGCACGGCGGCGATCTGCACGTCGGTGGCGCCAAAGCGCTCGGCGAATTCGCGCGTGGTGAGAAAGCGGTGGTAGTGAGGACTGCCGGGCGTGACGGTCTGGCGGATCAGCTGTTCGAGCTGGTCTTCATGGCGCAGCTTGAGCATCAGCGTGACGTTCGCCGGCTGGCTGGCGGCGGCCAGGCCCATGTCGGTGGCAGGTTCCGTCGTCTGCGCGGCGGAGGCCGCACCGGCGATGAGCAGTGCGCAGGAGACGGCAAGGGCTTTCTGGTGCAACTTCGCGAGCATGGGGTTCTCCCTGAGATGCACGCGACGGAAGGACACAGGGGTGAAGCACTGCGCCGACAGCCGCGGGCGTGCGATGGTGGCTAAAGGTTCCTTGTCGGCGCCGCACCCCCTGAGGACGACGCCACCGCCGAGCTTGCACCCTGGCGCCTGGCAAGGGAAGGGCCGCGTGCCAGCGGCTAGTCGAGCGCGAACGTTCCCCGCACGCCGACCACGCACTGGCCGCCGATGGTCACCGTGCCGGACGCCTCGTCGATGCCCACCGCCACGCGCCCGTCGCGGCCCACTTCGCGCCCCTGGCTGGCGACATAGCGATGGCCGTAGCGCGCCAGATCGCCGGTGTGGTGCAGCAGCGCGCCGATCGCTGCGTTGGCGCTGCCGGTGACCGGGTCTTCCGGAATACCGTCCGCCGGGCAGAAGGCACGCACCGCCATGGCCGCATCGCCGCCCGCTTCGGCGCCGAACACGCTCACCCCGATGGCGCCGCGGGCCAGGCATAGCGCGGCGATCGCCGAAAGGTCGGGTGCCAGCGCGCGGACGGTGCGCGCCTGGCCCAGATCGCAGACCAGCCACAGCGGACCGTTGTCGATGGAATGCACGGATGTGGCAGAAAGCCCGATGCCCAGGGCATCGGCAAGCGAGGCGGCAAGCGATGCATCGGCGCGGTCGATGCGCGCCGGCGGCGCCTGCACGTGGATCGTGCGCATGGCGCCGCTGCCCTGCACGGCCACCGGCAGCAGCCCGGCGGCGCATTCCTGCACCAGTGTCGATTGCACCGGCACGCAACCGGTCTCGATCGCGGCGTAGGCGCTGCCCACGCTGGGATGGCCGGCGAAGGGCAGTTCCTGGCGTGGCGTGAAGATGCGCACGCGATAGTCCGCGTCCGGCGTCGAGGGACGCAGCAGGAAGGTGGTTTCCGAGAGATTGGTCCAGCGCGCGATGCGCTGCATCGTCGGCCCGTCGAGTGCATCCGCGCCGACCACCACCGCCAGCGGATTTCCCTCGAGCAGGCGCGAGGCGAACACGTCCAGTTGCAGGAAGTCGAAGGTGGGCACGGGCATCAGCTCTGCATCGGCGAGGAAGGGTGAGTGTAGGCGATGCCTTACAGCTGGAAACCGCGCGCATTGCCGGGATGCAGGCGTGCCTCCGGCCCCTTTCGGCCGCCTATCTTTCGGTCCTGCGTCGCGGCGCACACGCCTTCTGCCCGGCCCGGGCACGTCATGTAGGCAATCGCCTACAGCGCAAATTCTTGCGCAGCCCTAAAATGCGCCGCCCGGCATGCCCCGCCGGGCGTTCCGAGACAAGACAAAAACAGGGATTCCAAGCATGAAAAAGATTCTGACCGTCGCCCTCGGCGCGGCGCTCCTGGCCGCCTCTGCCTCGGCTAGCGCCGCCGACGCCAACGGCTCGTTCTTCATCAACGCCGGCGTGGGCCAGGCGCAGTACCACGTCGGCCACACCGACGACCTGGGCTACAAGCTCGACGACAAGGACACCGCCGGCGCGCTGCGCTTCGGCTACGCGTGGAAGGTCGGCAACGGCTTCGACCTGGGTGTCGAGGGTGGCTACGTCAACCTGGGCAAGCTGGTGGCGAAGTACCAGGCCCAGAACGAAGACGCTTCCATCATCGAAATCGAGAAGGCCGACGTCGAGGCCAGCGGCTGGGTGCTCGGCGGCAACGGCAAGTACACCTTCAGCAACAAGTGGTTCGTGTCGGCGCGCGCCGGCTGGTTCCACTCCACCGCTGACGCCAGCTACCGCTACGAGGTGATCTACGCCGACGGCCCGGACTACGTCGATTACGCCAGCGGCGATGCCGACGGCAACGGCTGGTACGGCGGCGTGGGCGTGGGTTACAACTTCTCGCCGAACGTCAGCCTCGGCCTGAACTACGACAACTACCACGGCAAGGGCGAGACCGACCTGGGCGACGTCGACGGCAACATCGGTGTGTACACCGTGACCGCCGAGTTCCGCTTCTGATCGACCGGGAGGCTGGGCGTCCGCGGCCAGCCTTCCGACGACCAGCAGGACGGATCGATAACAACGGTCGCCCCCGGGCGGCCGTTGTTTTGTCCGGCCCGGCCGGCTGCGGCACAATAGCCGGCTTGTGCGCCGCACAAAGCGGTGCGTTGAAGCCGAAAAGCCGCCCATGACCACCATCAAGCAAGACGATCTGATCCAGTCCGTCGCCGACGCGCTGCAGTACATCAGCTACTACCATCCGGTCGATTACATCCAGAGCCTCGCCGCCGCCTACGAGCGCGAGGAATCGCCGGCCGCGCGCGACGCGATGGCGCAGATCCTGATCAACTCCCGCATGGCCGCCGAAGGCCACCGGCCGCTGTGCCAGGACACCGGCATCGTCACCGTGTTCCTGAAAGTGGGCATGGACGTGCGCTGGGAGGCGACCATGAGCCTGGAAGACATGGTCAACGAGGGCGTGCGCCGCGCCTACAACCATCCGGACAACAAGCTGCGCGCCAGCGTGCTGGCCGATCCGGCCGGGCGGCGCCTGAACACCCGCGACAACACCCCCGCGGTGATCAACATGTCGATCGTGCCCGGCGACAAGGTCGAGGTGATCGTGGCCGCCAAGGGCGGCGGCTCCGAGGCCAAGAGCAAATTCGTGATGCTCAACCCGTCCGACTCCATCGTCGACTGGGTGCTCAAGACCGTGCCGACCATGGGCGCGGGCTGGTGTCCGCCGGGCATGCTCGGCATCGGCATCGGCGGCACCGCGGAGAAGGCGATGCTGCTGGCGAAGGAATCGCTGATGGAGCACATCGACATCCAGGAGCTGATCGCGCGCGGGCCGTCCAACCGCATCGAAGAGCTGCGCATCGAGCTGTTCGAGAAGGTCAACGCGCTGGGCATCGGCGCGCAGGGCCTGGGCGGCCTGACCACGGTGCTCGACGTCAAGATCAAGGACTACCCGACCCACGCGGCCAACCTGCCGGTGGCGATGATTCCCAACTGCGCGGCGACGCGCCATGCGCACTTCACGCTGGACGGTTCCGGCCCGGTGATGCTCGATCCGCCGTCGCTGGAGCACTGGCCCAGGCTCACCTATGACGCTTCCAAGGGCCGCCGCGTGAACCTGGATGCCGTCACCCGCGAGGAGGTGGCGAACTGGAAGCCGGGCGAAGTGCTGCTGCTCAACGGCAAGCTGCTGACCGGCCGCGACGCGGCCCACAAGCGTATGGTCGAAATGCTGAACAAGGGTGAGCCGCTGCCGGTCGATTTCAACGGCCGTTTCATCTACTACGTCGGCCCGGTCGATCCGGTGCGCGACGAGGTGGTCGGTCCGGCAGGCCCGACCACCGCCACGCGCATGGACAAGTTCACCGAGCAGGTGCTGGCGCAGACCGGTCTGCTGGGCATGGTCGGCAAGGCCGAGCGCGGCCCGGCGGCGATCGAGGCGATCAAGAAGCACCGCTCGGTCTACCTGATGGCCGTCGGCGGCGCGGCCTACCTGGTGTCCAAGGCGATCAAGGCCAGCCGGGTGGTCGGCTTCGCGGACCTGGGCATGGAGGCGATCTACGAGTTCGAGGTCAGGGACATGCCGGTGACCGTGGCGGTGGATTCGTCCGGCAGCTCGGTGCACCAGACCGGCCCGAGGGAATGGCAGGCGCGGATCGGCAAGATTCCCGTCGTTGTCCAATAACGCCGTGCGCACAGCGCACTCCATCGCCTCCTCTCCCCTCCGGGGAGAGGATTGAGGTGAGGGGCCCACGGCTTGCGCGGATCGGCTTTGCCTCCTCTCCCCTCCGGGGAAAGGATGAGGTGAGGGGGCAAGGCTTGCGGGGAGCCAAAGCTGGCCGAGCTTGGTAGTCAGGGGTCGAGGCCAGGTCGACCCCTCACCCCAACCCTCTCCCCGGAGGGGAGAGGGAGCCTTCCGCCGGGCAAGCCCATGCTCTGAGCCGTACTGGCCTGCTGGCCTGAGCCATGCTGTCGAGTTCATGGCAATTGGATGGCTAAACGTCCATATATCGCCCGCAAAAATCCATTGCATTCGCCTTGCGGCAGCGCAACACTGGCGCGATTGCCTTTCGCCACCACTGCAATGGAGCCCTCGTGACCCCGCAAAACCCCGCGCCGCTTCCGGCGGACGCGCCCTCGCCAGGCCAACCCTGGATCGTGATGAAGTTCGGCGGCACGTCCGTCGCGACGCTGCCGCGCTGGCAGAACATCCGTGAGCTGATCGCCAGCCGCCGCGCCGAAGGCGCCCGCGTGCTGGTGGTCGTGTCCGCGCTCACCGGCATCACCGACGCACTGAAACAGCTGTGCGCCGAGGGCAATGGGGACAAACGCCGGGCGGCGGCCGGCGCCATCGCGCAACGCCACCATGAGCTCCTGGGCCACATGCAGCTGCCGTTGCCGGATACGCTCGCCACGCGGCTGGGCGACCTGGCGGCGCTGGCCGCCGATGGCCCGGCGGCGCTGGGCGAACTGGCCTGGGCGGCGCAGGTGCAGGCGCATGGCGAGTTGATGTCCAGCGCGCTGGGCGCGGCCTACCTCACCGCCAGCGGCCTGCCCACGCAATGGGTGGATGCGCGCGAGTGCCTGGCCGCCATCGCGCTGCCCAACCAGAACGAGCGCACGCGGTTGCTGTCGGCCACGGTGGAGGCACATCCCGATCCGGCGTTGGCGGAGCGGCTGGCCGCGCAGGGCGAGGTGTTCATCACCCAGGGCTTCATCGCGCGCGAAGCGCATGGACGCACGGTGCTGCTCGGTCGCGGCGGCTCGGACACCTCTGCTTCGTACTTCGGCGCGTTGCTCAAGGCCTCGCGCGTGGAGATCTGGACCGACGTGGCCGGCATGTTCACCGCCAACCCGCGCCAGGTGCCGGGTGCGCGGCTGCTCCAGCGGCTGGACTACGAAGAAGCCCAGGAAATCGCCACCACCGGCGCCAAGGTGCTCCATCCGCGCTGCCTCTCGCCGTTGCGCGAGCCGCGCGTGCCGCTGCTGATCAAGGACACCAACCGGCCCGAGCTCGAAGGCACGGTGATCGGGCCGGAAGTGCGCGAGCACGCGCCGAGCGTCAAGGCGATCAGCGCACGCAAGGGCCTCACGCTGGTGTCGATGGAATCGGTCGGCATGTGGCAGCAGGTCGGCTTCCTCGCCGACGTGTTCGCGCAGTTCAAGAAGCACGGTCTCTCGGTGGACCTGATTGGTTCGGCCGAAACCAACGTGACCGTGTCGCTGGATCCGACCGAGAACCTGCTCGATTCGGACGCGGTCGCCGCGCTGGCGGCGGATTTGGCCAGGGTGTGCCGGGTCAAGGTGATCGCGCCGTGTGCGGCGATCACGCTGGTCGGCCGCGGCATGCGTTCGATGCTGCACACGCTGTCCAACGTGCTGGCCGAGTTCGGGCAACTGCGCGTGCACCTGATCTCGCAGTCGTCCAACAACTTGAATCTCACCTTCGTGGTGGACGAGACGGTGGTGGACGAGCTGCTGCCGCACCTGCACGAGCTGCTGATCGCCGCCGGCGCGCTGCGCACCGACGACAGCGCGCTGTTCGGGCCGAGCTGGCAGGCGCTGTACGGGAGTGGCGAGGCCGCAATGCAGGCCGCCGCGTGGTGGAGTGCTCCGGCCGAACGCGAGCGTTTGCTGGCACTGGCCGCGGAGGCCACCCCGCGCTACGTCTACCACCTGCCCACGGTGCGCGCGCAGGCGCGGGCGATGAAGTCGCTGGGCGTGGTCGACCGCGTGCACTACGCGGTGAAGGCCAACACCCATCCGGCGATCCTGCGGGCGCTGGCGTCGGAGGGCTTCGCCTTCGAGTGCGTATCCCCGGGGGAACTGAAGGCCGTGCTGGCGACCGTGCCGGACAGCGCGCCGCTGCTGTTCACGCCCAACTTCGCCCGCCGTGCCGACTACGCCGAGGCATTGGCTACGCGCGCCACGATCACGCTTGATGCCCTGCATCCGCTGGAGCACTGGGGCGAGCTGTTCCGCGGTCGCGAGGTCGTGCTCCGCGTGGACCTCGGCCGCGGGCTGGGCCATCACGAGAAGGTGCGCACCGGCGGCAACGGCAGCAAGTTCGGCCTGCCGGTGGAACAACTGGATGCCTTCCTGCGCCTGGCCGATGCCCACCAGGTGAGCGTGCGCGGTTTGCATGCGCACCTGGGCTCGGGCGTGCTCGATCCAAAGCACTGGGGCGAGGTGTATGCGCAACTGGCGAGCCTGGCCGAACGCATCGGCAGCGTGGCCTTCCTCAATATTGGCGGCGGCCTGGGCGTGCCCTCGCACCCGGGCGAGGCGCCGCTGGACATGGTGGCGCTGGACCGCGTGCTGCGCGAGGTCAGGGCGGCCTATCCGCACTACCAGTTGTGGATGGAGCCGGGTCGTTACCTCGTCGCCGATGCCGGCGTGCTGCTGGCGCGCGTCACCCAGACCAAGGGCAAGGGCAGCCTGCGCTACCTGGGCGTGGATACCGGCATGGACAGCCTCATCCGCCCGACCCTGTACGACGCCTGGCACGAGATCGTGAACCTCACGCGGCAGGATGCGCCGGCGGATGCGCTCTACCAGGTGGTCGGGCCGATTTGCGAATCGGGCGACGTGCTGGGTACGGACCGGCGTCTGCCGGAGGCGCAGGAGGGCGATGTGATGCTGATCGCGCAGACGGGCGCGTACGGGAAGGTGATGTCGTCGCGGTACAACCTGCGGGACGAGGCGGACGAGGTGGTGCTGGACGGCTGAGGCGAGCCCCGGCCCCTCACCCCAACCCTCTCCCCGGAGGGGAGAGGGAGCTGGTGGTCCGCGGGATGTACATCGGGCGACGCCCACGCTCTTGCGTCCTCTCCCCTGCGGGGAGAGGGCTGGGATGAGGGGCGCTCTAGCGAAAGACGCACACCGAGCGACACCACTCCTGCTCCCTCTCCCCTCCGGGGAGAGGGTTGGGGTGAGGGGGCGCTCTAGCGTAAGGCGCACATCGAGCGGCACCGCTCCTGCTCCCTCTCCCCTCCGGGGAGAGGGTTGGGGTGAGGGGCCGCTCTAGCGAAAGACCCTCGTGGAGCGAAGTTCAAGGATGAAACGCATGAATGTGGACCGGGCGCGTGGACTGCGCCTTGGCATGACAGACGCCGAACAGGCGATTTGGTATCGCCTGCGGAACCGGCAGCTGGAGGGCTGCAAGTTCCGACGGCAGCATGAGATCGATCGCTATGTGGTCGACTTTGTCTGCAGCGAGCGGATGCTGGTCGTGGAGTTGGACGGCGGCCAGCATCTGGAACAGCAGAATTATGACGATGCCCGCAGCCGCTACCTCCGGACCAAGGGCTACCGCGTACTGCGTTTCTGGAACAATGACGTATTGACGAACATCGAGAGCGTGCTGGAGGCGGTAGTGGAGGCTTTGGCGAGCCCCGGCCCCTCACCCCAACCCTCTCCCCGGAGGGGAGAGGGAGCTCGCACGACGGAGAGCTGACGAATGACGACTATCAACCCCCGACTGACTCACAGCTTCCGCTTCGTGCGCGCCACCTACGCCCACGGCGTCGCCGAACTGGCTTACGCCTTCGACCAGGGCGACGAGATGGTCGAGCGCATCCGCTTCCCGGATGCGCCCGCGTTGCCGGCCGAGCGCCAGCACGCTTTCGACGCCGCGCTGAAGCTGCTGCACCTGGTCGCCGGCGTGAGCTACTACAAGGCCGGCGTGCCGCCGAAGATCGACGTCGAACCGCTGGATGAGGCCACGGCCGATCTGGCCGACGCGCTGTACCTTCACGGTCTGGCCGAGTTCGCCTACCGCAACGGGCTGGATCTGCGCGGGCGCATCGCGTTCCCGCGCGCCAGTGCGCCCTCTCCCGCCCGGGGCGAGGGGCCGCGCTTGCCGGAGGCCCCCGTCCTGGATCTCCCCAGGCGCACCCTGGTCCCCATCGGCGGCGGCAAGGACTCGCTGGTCGCCGTGGAGGCCATCAAGTCGATCGGAGGTGCGGCCACCGCCGTGTGGATCGGCAACTCCCCGCTGATTGCCGCCTGCGCCGAACGCACCGGGTTGCCGACGCTCAACATCCAGCGCGAGCTTTCGCCCGTGCTGTTCGAGCTCAATCGCCTTGGCGCCTGGAACGGCCACATCCCGGTGACCGCGGTGAACTCCGCCATCCTGGCGCTCGCGGCGATCCTCTACGGCTATGACTCGATCGCCTTCGCCAACGAACGGTCCGCCTCGGCCGCCACGCTGGAGTACGAAGGCCAGCAGGTGAACCACCAGTGGAGCAAGGGCTTCGCCTTCGAGGCCATGCTGTCGGACTGGCTGCACACGCACGTCGCCGCCGACCTGGACTACTGCTCGCTGCTGCGCCCGTATTCGGAGCTGGCGATCACCCGCGCCTTCGCGCGCCTCACGCCGTACTTCGACGCGTTCTCCAGTTGCAACCGCAACTTCCGCATCCTCGGCCCCAAGCCGGCCGACCGCTGGTGCGGGCAGTGCCCGAAGTGCCATTTCGTGTTCCTGGCGCTGGCGCCGTTCCTGCCCAAGCCGCGGCTGCTCTCGATTTTCGGGCGCAACCTGCTGGACGACGAGACCCAGGCCGCGGGCTTCGATGCGCTGCTCGAATACCAGGACCACAAACCGTTCGAATGCGTGGGCGAGGGTGCCGAGGCACGCGCCGCGATGTATGCGCTGAGCCAGCGCTCGGAATGGCAGGAGGACGCGCTGGTCGCACGCTTTATCCGCGAGATCCTGCCGCAGCTGGACCGCTCGCAACTGGCCATCGAGCCCTGGTTGCTGCCTTCGGACGAACACCGCGTGCCGGCCCGGCTGCAACCGGCCTTGCAGGCGATCGGCTGATGCGCATCGCCGATCTGGCCGGGCAGCGCGTCGCCATCTGGGGCTTCGGTCGCGAGGGCCGGGCAGCGATCGCGGCCCTGCGTGCGCGCCTGCCACAGTTACGGCTGACGCTGTTCTGCACTGCCGCCGAAGTGGCCGCGGCACATGCGTTCGATCCCGCCCTGCTGGTGCGCGCCGAAGAGCCCGACGCCGTCGCGCTGGGCGGCTTCGACGTGGTGGTGAAGTCGCCGGGCATTTCCGCCTACAAGCCGGCGCTGCTCGGCGCGCAGGCCAGCGGGACGCGTTTCACTTCCGGCACCGCGCTGTGGTTTGCCGAGCAGCCGCAGGCGCCGGTGGTCGCCGTCACCGGCACCAAGGGCAAGAGCACCACCACCGCGCTGATCGCACACCTGGCCCGAAGCCTGGGCGTGCGCACGGCGCTTGCGGGCAACATCGGTCTGCCGCTGCTGGAACTGCTCGATGCGCAGGCGGAACTGTGGGCGGTGGAGCTGTCCAGCTTCCAGACCGGCGAGGCCGGGCCCTTGCCGCTGGGCGTGATCACCAGCCTCTACGAGGAGCACCTGGACTGGCACGGCTCGCGCGAGCGCTACGTCGCCGACAAGCTCAAGCTCGCGCAGGCGGCGCGCACGCTGCTGGTCAGCGGCATGCAGGAGACGCTGCTCGAACGCACGGCGGCGCACCCGCGGCGCGTGCTGTTCGGCTTGGCCGAGGGCTGGCATGTGCGCGACGGCTGGATCCGCCGTGCCGACGAGCGCCTCTTCGCCGCGAGCGGGCTGCCGGTGCCGGGCGAGCACAACGCGCTCAACGCCTGCGCCGCGCTCGCCGCGCTGGAGGCGATGGGCCATGACGCGCGCGCTGCGGTCCCGGCGCTCGCGCACTTCCATGCCTTGCCGCATCGCCTGCAGCCGCTGGGCGAGCGCGCGGGCCTTGCCTGGATCAACGACTCGATCAGCACCACGCCGCAGGCCACGCTGGCGGCGCTGGCGAGCCTGGAAGGCCGGCAGGTCACGGTGATCGTCGGCGGGCACGACCGCGGGCTCGATTGGTCCGCGTTCGTCGAGGCGGTGGGCGACCAGGCCGGGCTGGCGATCGTGGCGCAGGGCGCCAACGGGCCGCGCATTGCGGCGGCGCTGCGGGAGGCGCAGGCGCTGGGCGAGGTCGCGCTTGTGGCGACGCTGGCCGAGGCGGTGGAGAAGGCGAGGGCGCTGACACCCACCGGCGGGGTCGTATTGCTGTCGCCAGGCGCGCCGAGTTTCGACCAGTTCCATGACTACGCCGAGCGGGGTCGGCGTTTTGCCGAGCTGGCCGGGTTCGACGGCGGAGCGATCAGCGGGATCGAGGGCCTCGGGGTCGCCTGAGCGGGTGGGCCCTGCAACTTCGGCCTTCGGCCGTCGGCCGGCGCTCAGGGCGAACGGCCGGGCGGGATTTTTCGATCACGCGCTCTCGCATCCCTGGTTGGGCGGGGCGTGTGCTCTTGGCGCGACTCTAGTGCAGGTTTCCCGCAAGGCTTCCCCCATCCGCCCTTCGGGCACCTTCCCCCGCGCGCGGGGGAAGGACGTGTGGCGAGTCTTGTGCCCTGGTGTGGCAGCGCGCGGGGGACTCCCTGCCGGGCCTTCCCCCGCGAACGCGGGGAAGGTGCCGACAGGCGGATGGGGGCGCTCCTGGCGCGGACCCAGGGGATGTCTCTGAAAGGCAGCAAACCCATGCCTCCCAAACGCATCGTCCGCCAGTGGGTTCCTGTCGGTTCGACCGGAGCCCGCTGGCGGACGATGCGTGGTGGCGGGGCTGGCGGGTGTGCGCACACCCGCCGTATCGCCGCCATGGCGGGCCGGGCGGCGCAAGGCCGCCCGCCGGCCGCGAGGCGTTACTAGCCTTCGGACTCCTTGCCCTTGTTCACCAGGTCGCGCACGCGATGGCCGCCCTTGGTGCCAAGCTCCGAATAGCCTTCGGGGCCCAGTTCTTCCTTGCGTGCTTCGCCGCCCTTCTTGCCGAGCGCCGAATAGCCTTCCGGACCGAGCTGTTCCTTGCGGGTTTCGCCGCCCTTCTTGCCCATCTCCGAGTAGCCCTCGGGGCCGAGCTGTTCCTTGCGGATCTCGCCGCCCTTCTGGCCGGCTTCGCGAACGCTCATGTCACCGGTGTTCTTGTTGCTTGCCATGGTTCGTACCTCTCAGTTGGCAGTGGTAGAAGTGAGCCCCGCTCGGGCTCAGTGGTTCTTGCGCTCGGACTGCTTGCCTTCGTCGACCAGTTCGCTCACGCGCTGGCCGCCTTTCTCGCCGAGTTTCTGGTAACCCTCGTGGCCCAATTCGTCCTTGCGGGCCTCGCCGCCCTTGTGGCCGGCTTCGCGGACGGTCATGTCGCCCTTGTCGTGGGTCTGTTTGCTCATGCTTGTCTCCTCTGCTTCGGGGCTACTCGATCTCGCCGTAGCCCTTCATCACGTCTTGCGGGCCGCCGTAGTGGTCTTCGGGCAGCTTGCGGATGGTCTGCATCACCTCGTCGGGGGCGTCATTGCGGCGCGCGGCTTCGACGAGATCCTGCTTTTCGGCCGGGTAGTTCACGCCGGACAGGTACTTCTGCACGTTGGCCGGCGAGTTGCCTCCTAAACCTCGTGTCATGGTCAACCTCCGCGATTACTCGCCGCCCTCGGACTCTTTGCCCTTGTTGATCAGGTCGCGTACGCGCTCGCCGCCCTTCTGGCCGAGTTCGGAATAGCCTTCCGGACCCAGCTGCTGCTTGCGGGTCTCGCCGCCTTCGCGGCCGATCTCGCTCATCGCGTTCGGGCCACGCTGCTCGCGCAGCGCTTCGACGCCCTGGTGGCCGAGGTCCGAATAGCCCTCGGGGCCCAGCTGCTCCTTGCGGATCTCGCCGCCCTTCTGGCCGGCTTCGCGCACGCTCATGTCGCCGCTGCCACTGGCGTTGGACGGGGTCTGGTTGTTGCGATCGTTGTTTGCCATGGTTGTATCTCCGGGTTATCAGGGGAGCCCGTCAGACGGGCGAGGCATGCGTTGCAACCCGTATGCCAGTGCGCAAGGCGCCGAACCACGCCGGTTGGCGGTCGGGGGGCAGCGGGCAGCGCATGTAATTTGCGCTTGCCGTGGAAAGAACTGCCTGCCTCGCGCGCGTGCGTGGGGCGCCTGCCTGTGTCGTCAGTCCCCCTCGCTCTGCTTGCCCTTGTTGATCAGGTCGCGGACGCGATGGCCGCCCTTGGTGCCGAGCTCCGAGTAGCCCTCGGGTCCCAGCTCTTCCTTGCGCGCTTCGCCACCCTTCTTGCCGATGGCCGAGTAGCCCTCGGGGCCAAGCTGTTCCTTGCGGATCTCGCCGCCCTTCTGGCCGGCTTCGCGGACGGTCATGTCGCCCTTGTCGCTGTGCTGGTTCTTCATGGTTTTGTCTCCGTGGTGGGGAAGGAAAAGTTGCTGCGGTCGCTATGCACGCGGATCAGTGACGGCGGCCGCCACGGTCCTCGGCCTCATGGCCCTTCTCGACCAGCTCGCGTTCGCGCTGGCCGCCCTTGTGGCCACCCATCTGACCGGCCTCGCGGACGGTCATGTCGCCCTTGCCGCTGCCCTGGGCCTGCTTCGAGTGCTGCTGGCCGCGATCGTTTTGCTGTTTCTGGCTCATCTGTTGGCTCCAGTGATGGATCGTGGTGACCGTTACCCGTCCTCAGTGCCGTCCGCGCTGCTCGGCCTGGCGGCCTTCGTTGACCAGTTCGCGCACGCGCTGGCCGCCTTTGTGGCCGGCCTCGCGCACGGTGGCGCTGCCACGACCGCTTGCGCGCGATGCCGAAGCACTGGCGGCTTTCTTGTTGCCCTGGTCATGGGTGGAGGACTGTTGCCGAGTCATGGTCATCTCCGTGGTTGAACACCCGGCCCTAGGTGCCGGGCACCCAAGGGATTGCATCAGCGATGCCAGAAGCTCGATGGCGCAACGCCGCGGATTTCGCTGCTCAGCGCCGAGCGCATGCTGAAAAAAGGCGAGGCTCGGAGAAAGAACTACAGGCGCGGCCAGGCGGGTGGTTGTGCGGTCGGCGGGGTGGCGATTCGCGCGTCATGGCGCGCGCGTCCGCGGCGCTTGGGGCGGGGCGTTTTCGGCGAAGAGGGCGAGGCTGGTGAGCCCGCAAGCTGCGCTGCGTTCCTTAGTAGGAGCGCACCTGTGCGCGACCGCCATGCATCCCGGTCGCGCACAGGTTTGCTCCTGGACCTTGGTTCAGCGCTCCAGCCGGTAGTTCAGGCTGGCCCGACTGAACTCGGTGGCGTTCTGTACTTCGAGGTTCCAGCGCTGGCTGAGCCGGTAGCGCAGGGTGATCACCTGGCCGGGCTCGAAAAGTCCCACGCCGTAGCTCAGGTACAACCGCGGCGAAAGGTATTTGCCGACGGTGAAGGCCGACTCGCCGCCGAGCGCCTCGTTGCTCGATACGCCGATCTCGTCAATGCCCAGCCGGCTGCCGATGCTCTTGGCGAGCAGGTCGCCGGCCGCCGAACCCAGCGCCTGGGCGGCGGCGCCGACCATGTCGCCTTCGCCGCCGCTGACCTGCGACAGCGGCTTGCCGGTGATCAGGTAGGACAGCGCGTCGGACTGCTCCATCGGCGGATTGGAGAACACCGTGAGGATCGGCCGCTGTGCCGTGCCGGTGATCAGCAGGCCCACCTCCTGGCCTTCGTCGATGGTGGCGTTTGGGTTGAGGCTGCGCACCGCGCGCAGGTTCAGGCCGGGGTTGTCGATCGGCGTGCCGGCGAACAGCAGCTTGCCCGACTCGATGTGCAGGTCCTGGCCGTAGGCCTTGTAGGTTCCGCTCACCGCGATCTGGCCCTGGCCGCGGGTGGCGCGGCCGGGCTCCTCGATCACCGTGAGGGTGCCGGTGAGTTTGCCGTCCAGGCCCTTGCCGGTCAGGTGGGTCTTGCGGCCGAGGTCGACTTTCACGCGCGCATAGATGGGCAACCGCGCGGCGGCTTCTTCCTGCGCCTTTTCGTCGACGACCACGACGTCGGGCGAGGCCTTGGTCGCGCCGCCGCCCGGCAGGCGGTTCAGGTTCACATCGGCGCTGTCCAGCGCGACCGCGCCGGTGACGTGTACCCCCTGGACGTCGCGCTGCACGCGCAGGTCGGGGGTAAGCACCACGTGTGCCGCCGGGATGTCGGCCACGGTGACGTCCTGGCCGGTGAGCGTGATCGCGCTGGGCACCTGCGCGGTGAGCCCGTAGCTGCCGCCGATCTCCAGCGTGCCCTTGCCCGAGCGCACGTGGCCGTCCAGCTCCACGTGTTGCGCGTCGGGGGCGCGCAGCACTACCGCGCCGTCGGTGAGCTTGAGGCCCAGCGCGGGCACCTCGGCGGCGAAGCCGTCCACGGAGGCCTGGCCGGTCACTGCCGGTTGCGCCAGCGTGCCGGCAAAGCCGAAGCGGCCGTCGAGGTGGCCCTGCACGTTGGCGACTTCGCTGGTGAGGAGCTCCAGCGGGGCGAGGCTGTCGAGGTTGACGGTGAGCTGGCCGCCGAGCGCCTGCGCGTCGCCATCGATGGTCAGGCGGCCGTCCAGACGGCCATTCGCGTTGAGAGCGGCGTGCGCTTCCAGTTGCTGGTGGCTGGGGCTGAGGTCGGCGTTGACCGTGAGGTCGCGCCACGCCAGCAACGGGCGTTGCGCCTGCTGGGTGTAGGTGACCGAGCCCTGGTCGGAGGCGAGCGTGGCCTTGCCGCTCAGGGCGCCGGTGGCGCTGCGCTTGAGCGTACCTTCGCCATGCAGTTCGCCGTCGGCGCGCATGGGCAGGTCCGCGTAGCCGGCGGCGTTGAGCAGCAGCGCCAGCGGCAGCGCGCGCAGGCGGTAGCTGGCGGCGAGGTTGCCGGCCTTGTCCTGCTTGCCCTGCACGCACAGCAGCGGGTCGCCTGCGGTGAGGCACAGCGGCGAGAGCGCCAGCGCGCCATCGGCGTAATCCAGCGTGGCCGGCTCCTGCAGCCGCCAGTGCGGCAGGCCCTGCGGCTGCAGGTTCAGCGTGTCGAGGGTGCCTTTCCAGTGAAGCTGCTTGAGGCTGCCGTGCAGGGCGAGCCGGGCAGAGAGCTGGCGGCCGTTGGCGTCGAGCGTGAGCTTGTGCGCCGCCTCGGTGCCGTCGGCGTGCAGCGCCAGCGTGTCGAAGGCCAGGCCGCCGAGCCAGGCGTCGCGGGCGTCGAGGTCGATGTTGCCGCTGGGGCTGCTGATGTCCGGCACGTGTGCCTGCACGTCGAGCCGGCCGATCCGCTGGGTGCCGTAGGCGATCGTGCTGCCATGGATTTCGGCGTCGACGCCCAGCGCGGGCGACAGGCCGGTGACGTGCGCGTCCGCTTCGAGCCGGCCGCCGGCATCGCGCAGCCAGTCGGCCAGCGTGGCGATGGTTGCCCGCACCCTCACGTCGTTGCGTGGGCCGGGCTTGCCCTCGACCGACAGCGTGCTGTGGCCGGAGGCGAGCGACAGCGTGCCGTCCACCACTTCGTTGGGCGACAGATGCAACCGGCCCTGGCCGCGCACCGGGCGGCCGCGCAGGCGGCCGTCGAGGCGGGCGAGGTCCAGCGTTGCATCGGGATGGCCCGAGGGCAGGGTGCCGCGGGTCGTCAGTTGCGCGTCCAGCGCGCCGTTCCAGCCGGCGAAGAGCTGGCCTGGATCGAAGTCCTGGGCCTCGGCCACCAGCTCCCAGCCGAACACCGGCTGCAGGGTGAGCGTGCCCTGCGCGTGCAGGTGGCCTTGTGGCTGCCGGACATCCAGCGTGTTCAAGGCCAGTTGCTGCGGCGTGCCGTCGACGTTCACGGCCAACTGCGCGAGCTTGCCGGGCGGGCCGATGGCGATGTCGCCCTGTGCGTGGAACTGCGCCGTACTGCCACGCACATCCAACCGGCCGTGGCTGGCCAGCGGCTGGCCTGCCAGCTCGGCGGGAAGTTCCAGCTCCTGCCAGGAAAGCTGCAGCGTGCCGGCGGGCGGCGCGGCGTCAAGCTGGATCTGTCCGTGCGCCTGCAGTTTTCCCTTGATCTGCGGCGAGGTGAGGGTGAGCGTGTCCAGCGTGAGGCGGTTGAGGTCGTCGCTCAGCCGTGCCTGCAGCGGGGCCAGTTGCAGGCGCCACTGATTGAGGTCGACGGCGCCGGTGAGCGTGCCGCCGCGGCGGTTGCCCTTGCCGGTCAGGTCGAGCGCCAGGCTCTGCAGCGTGCCCTCGCCAAGCAGGGGCGCGGGGTCGAAGCGCGGTGCTTTTAGCGAGGCGGTCCAGGGCCAGGCGCCGCCCTGTTCGAGCTGGACCTGCAGCTGCGCCGCCATCGGCTGGCTGAGCGCCAGTGCGAGTCGCGCGCGGGCGCCGTCGCTTTGCGCCTGCAACTGGCCGGCGTAGGTGGTGTCGCCGACGGTCCAGGCGAAGCTGGCCTGGCCGTGGCCCTGCCAGGTATCGCCGATGGCCAGCGTGCCGTCCACGTCCGCGCGACCCTGCGGCGAGCGCAGGCGCAACGTGCGGATGGCGATGCCTTGCGCGTTCCATTGCCCGGCGAGGTCCAGCGTGTCGGCGGTGAACAGCGGCTGCTTGTTCTGGTGGATCGCCAGGTCGGCCACGTGCGCCTGGTCGATCTGGATCGCCAGCGGCGGACTGAGTGACAGCGGGCCGCTGCCCGGTGCGTCCGGCGTGGGTGGCGGTAGCACGACATCGACACCCTGCACGTCCAGCCTGTCGACGTGCAGTTGCTTGCCGAGCAGCGGCCAGAGGCGCACGTCCAGCCTGGCGCTGGCCACGTGGACGTCCAGGCCCTTGCCGTCGGTGTAGCGCAGGCCCTTGAGCTGCAGCGGACCGGCGAGGGTGCCGCTGGATTGCTGCACGCTGAGTGCGCCGCCGGTGAAGCCGCTGGCGCGCTCGAGCGCGAAGCGCAGGCCGGCGCTGGTGCCGAGCAGCCACCACAGGCCCAGCGCCAGCAGCAGGAGCAGGACCAGCACGGCGATGCCGATGCGCTTGAGCCACTTCATGCGCGCATCCCCCCTTTGCGACAGCCCCACGTGACCGAATCCTTCCCCCGCCTGCGGGGGAAGGTGCCGACAGGCGGAAGGGGGGCTCCGGCGCTACGGAGCAAAAAATCCACTACGCGAGGCGTTCCCGCAGGTTTCCACCACCCGCCCTCCGGGCACCTTCCCCCGCGTGCGGGGGAAGGATCGATGGCGCGCAAGGCGTGGGGGTGGTGCGTGTGCATCACAGATCCGGCCCTATCACCACGTGCAACTGGATCCCGTGCGCATGGTCGTCATGGATCGGCGTACCCACGTCCACGCGGATCATGCCCACCGGCGAAAGCCAGCGCACGCCCAGGCCGGCACCGATGCGCGGACGGTAGTCCGTGCCGTTGAATGCATTGCCCGCATCGACGAACGCGGCCATGCCCCAGTTGCGCGTGAAGTAATGCTCCACCTCCGTACTGGCCACCAGCAGGTTGCGACCGCCGATCACCCGATCGAAGCTGTTGCGTGGACCGATCGCCTGATAGCCATAACCGCGCACCGAGCGGTCGCCGCCGGCGAAGAAGCGCAACTGCGGCGGCAGTGCGCTGAAATCGCCGGTAGAGGTGATGCCCGCGCTGGCCCGCAGGATCAGTCGGTCGCGCCGGGTGAACGCATTGATCCACTTGGCGTCGGCCGCGAGCTGGCTGAAGCGGGTGTCCGACAGCAGCGAGCCGGCGGTGCTGCGTGCGTACACGCTGAGCGACCAGCCGTGCCGCACGAAGGTCGGGTTGTCGCCGTGCTTCTTCGACAGCGAGGCCTCGGCGAACACCAGCTTGCTCCGGCCGCGTTCGATGCCGGGCGCATCGTCCGCCTCGTTGCCGCGCTTGCCGACGGTGAAGGTGCCGATCAGGGCATGGGCGCCCACGGTGCGCGTCCAGCCATGCCACAGGTCGGTGTGGTTGCCGACCAGCTCCAACGTGCGCGATTGCGACGTGGCGGTGTCGGCGTCGCGGAAGTTGACGCCGAAGTTGAGGCTGCGCTGGTCGCCACCGGGCAACGGGATCATGTACAGCGAGGACAGCGTCTTCAGTCGCTGCGCGGCCACCAGCTCGTTCTTCCACTTGTGGCCACGGCTGTTGACCCAGCGCCGCTCCAGCCCGAGGCGGATGCCGGCGCCGGTGTCGGTACCGAAAAATGGGCCGCCGGTGTACACGCTGCGCTTGGCCGGTTGCAGCTCGACATCGACATCCACGGTGCGGCTGGCGTCGTCCACGTCCGGGCGCACGTTGACCACGGAGAAATAGTCCGCACCGTTGAGTGCCTGCTGCAGGCGCAGCAGGTCGGCCTGGTCGAAATAGTCGCCGCGGTCGAACGGCACGAAGCGATCGAGGAAGCCCGGCTCGAACTGCGAATCCTGGAAGGCCACCTTGCCGAAGCGGTAGCGCGGACCGGCCTGCCAGGCCAGGTCGACCACCGCACTGTGATCGGCCCGTGTCACGCGCACCTGGTGCGTAAGCAGCTTCGCGCCGAGAAAACCGTTGGCGGTCAGCGCGCCACTGACGTCGTCGCGTGCTTTGTCATAGGCCCCATGGTCGAGCACGTCACCCTTGAGCCGCGCCACCGCACGCTCGGCCCGACGGATCGCGGGAATCGTCAGGGCCGCCTCGTCGAGCTTCACGTGCACTTCGGTGATGCGCACCGGTTCGCCCGGCTTCACCGTCAGCGTGACCTGCCAGTCGTCCGCGCCGGCACGCGTCAACGAACCTTGCACGCTGGCTTCGTAGTAGCCGTAGGGCTCCAGCGCCTCGCGCACCTCGTCGGGGGCGTCCTCGTACAGGCGCCGGATCTGCGCCTCGCTGACCGGCCGGTTGGCGTACTGCGACAGCGTCAGCCCCGCCTGCACGGCGGACTTGAGCGGGTCGTCCACGCCCTTGACGGTCAGCCGCACGCCCGCGTGCGCCACCAGCGGCAGCAGCAGGAGCAGGAGCAGGGCGATGAGGCGTCGGAGGCGGCGCATGTGGTCGGGGACGTCCCTGTGCGGAGGCCTGCGGGGCGCTCCAGCTTAACCACGGCGATGTTGCCGTGGGATAAACATCCAGAGCCTCCGCGAAACGCAACGCCGTGGGCGGAATCAGCCCACCTTGTCGCCCGCCTTGTGCGCGATCCACGCGCCCACCACCGCCGAGAAATACGGGATCGACTGCGCCGCCAGGATGAACATCCACAACGTGCCTTCGATATAGCGCGTGCCGAAGGACACCCCCATGCCGATGATGCACATCACCAGTGCGCAGGCCATCAGCAGTTCCTCGCGCACCGGTGCGAAGGCGGCGAAGCCCGACTCGCCCAGGCGGCGGCTCTTGGCGGTCACCACGAACGCGGTCTTCTCGCGGGTCAGGCCATGCAGGATGCCGCGCGCGATCGCATGCGACAGGCCCATGCTGGCGACCGAGGCCATCAGCGTGTCGTACCAGCCACAGGGCACGCGCGCCCGGTAGAGCACGATGCCGAAGATCGCCTTGGCGAAGAAGAACCCGATCACCGGGATCAGGAACAGCTGCATCGGCAGGCTGAACAGCTGCGGGTAGGCGACCATGCCGGCGGTCCAGTAGATCGCCATCAGGGTAAAGATCAGATGCAGCGCATCGGCAAACCAGCTGAACCAGCCGGTGAGGAAGTGGAAGCGCTGGCCCATCGAGAGCGGGCCGCGCTTGGTCATCCAGTCCCAGCGGCCCTTGAGAATCTGCATGGCGCCGAACGCCCAGCGGTAGCGCTGGCTCTTGTACGCCTTGAAGTCGGCGGGGGTAAGGCCCTTGCCCATCAGCTCGTCGACGTAGACCAGCTCGTAGCCGGCGTGCATCAGACGCAGGCCGAGCTCGGCGTCCTCGCAGATGGTCCATTCCGACCAGCCGCCGGTGCCTTCCAGCGCGCTGCGGCGGACCATGGTCATAGTGCCGTGCTGGATGATCGCGTTGCGCTCGTTGCGGTGGTGCATGCCGATGCGGAAGAAGCCGTCGAACTCCCACGCGGTCATGCGACGGAAACGGTTGTGCTCGAAGTCGCGGTGGGCCTGCGGGCACTGCACCACCGCCACCTTCGGGTCGTGGAAATAGCCGGTGAGGGTGGACAGCCAGTCCTCGCGCACGACGTAGTCGGCGTCGATCACCGCCACCACGTCGGCGCGCGGATCGGTTTCCTTCAGGCCAAAGTTGAGCGCGCCGGCCTTGAAGCCCGGCCACGGTTCCAGGTGGAAGAAGCGGAAGCGCTTGCCCAGGCCTTCGCAGTAGGCCTGTACCGGCTTCCACACGTCCGGGTTCTTGGTGTTGTTGTCGATCACCAGGACTTCGAAGTTGTCGTAGTCCAGCGCGGCCAGCGAATCGAGCGTGGCGATCACCATCTCCGGCGGCTCGTTGTAGCAGGCCAGGTGGATGGAGACGAACGGCTGCTTTTCCGGCCGGTCGGGCTTGAGCATCGCGGCGTGGCGCTGCCAGCGGCGTCGCCACAGCACTTCGGTGAACTCGAAGCCGTTGATCAGCAGGATCGCCAGGATCGCCACCTGCGCCGGGAACAACAGGACCAGCATGGTCCAGTCGATCCAGCTCAGGTAGAAGTTGAAGGGCAGGGTGGCCGACCAGACGATCAGGCCGCAGGCGAGCTGGATCAGCAGGCAGAAGAACAGCCGTCCCACCAGCTTGAAGCGCTTGAACTTGCGCGCGAACCAGATCATCGGGATCAGCGCGAGCAGGCTGGCGGCCAGCGCCTTCCAGGGCCAGGCGGTGTCCTCGGTGACCGGGCCGGTGAACGGGAACTTCAGCTGCCGGTCGGCATTGAATGTGCCCCAGTAGGCGCCGGTGCGGCCTTCGCCCAGGTTCTCCTTCCACGGCTGGTCGAACGCTTCCAGCAGGTAGTAGTCGATGTTTCGCGCCTTGGCCGCATTGAGCCAGTCGCGGATGAAGATCGCCTCGTTGGAAACCGACGGGTCGGCGTACTCGTGGCGGTCGCCGTTCGATGGCCAGCCGATCTCGCCCACCACCACCGGCTTGTCCGGGTAGTGCTGGACGATGTTGTCGTAGGCGCCCAGCGCCGCGTCGACCGCGTCCTTGCGCGCCACGCCGTTCCAGAACGGGAACAGGTGGATGGTGACGAAGTCGACGTGATCGGCCAGCTCCGGGTACTTCAGCCAGATGTAGTCCGGCTCGGCGATCGATACCGGCTGGCGGATCGCCGCGCGGGCGCGGTCGAGGTACTCCTCCATCTGTTCCACGGTCAGGTCGCCGCGGAACAGCACCTCGTTGCCCACGATCACGCGGTGGATGGTTTCCGGGTAGCGCCGCGCCAGGGCGATCAGCGCATCGAGTTCCTTCTCGTTGTTGATCAGGCGCGTATCGATGTTGGCGCCGGCCATCACCTTCAGGCCTTCCTTCTCGGCCAGGCGGTAGACCTGCGGGTTCTCCAGCGTCGAATAGGTGCGGATGCGCGGGGTGTAGCGGCGCAGCAGCTTCAGGTCCGCGTCGATTTCCTCGTCGGAAGGAAAGTCCTGCTTGAGCGGGTTCTGGTAGCGCTGGAACACCGACACCGAGTAGCCGCTGATCGGCCCGTGGAAATCCTCCGGGCCGTGCGGGCGGTTGCTCCACCACCACAGGGCGATATTGAGCGCGGCCACGATCAGCGCGAGCGCGATGGCCGCAAGCAGCGGATACCGGCTGTCGTGGGTGGGTGCTGTGGCGCTCAAAACGTTCCCCGTCGGACGCCTCCATGTGAGGCCAAGTTAGCCCGCGGAGCTTAACGATCCGGGGGAGATGGCTCAATAAAGGTCGGTCGGGGTGGTCAGCGCGAGGTCAGGCCATCGGGTGGGCCTTGCGCGCCAGACCCTTCAGGGACCGTAGGGTGGGCCCCAGCCCACCGGGCAAGGTCCCTGCCACAGGGCGGGTGGGCTGAAGCCCACCCTACGCCCCGGGATTCGGATCACTTCAGCAGCGAGCGCAGCATCCAGGCGGTCTTCTCGTGCTCTTTCAGGCGCCCGGTGAGCATGTCGGCGGTGCCTTCGTCGCCGCCGTCCTGGGCGACCTTGATGGCGCCACGCGCCGTATGGGCGGCGATCTCGTGGCCCTCGACCAGCTGGCCGACCATGTCCTTCCAGTCCGGTACGCCGGCTTCCTCCTTGATCGAGGTGAGCTTGCCGAACTGGCTGTACGAGCCGGGGGCAAACACGTCCAGCGTGCGGATGCGCTCGGCGATTTCGTCGGCGGCCAGCCACAGTTCGTTGTACTGGGTCTCGAACATGGCATGCAGGCTGTTGAACTGCGGGCCGGTGACGTTCCAGTGGAAGCTGTGGGTCTTCAGGTACAGCGAATAGGTGTCGGCGAGCAGCTTGGAGAGCTGTTCGGCGATGGTCTGGCGGTCCTGCTGTGCGATGCCGATGTTGGTCATGGGGAATCCCTCCTCGTGCGTGGGTACGGCATCCACAGTACCGGGTGGTGCCGGTGGCGTGAAATGAATCGTTCCGATGGGGCCCATAGCCTGCGGCTATCATGTGCGGTCCCATGAACGACACCCCGCCCGCCACGTCCCCCGAAGCCCGACTGCGCACGCTGCGCGAGGCGCTTGCGACGGTTTCCAGCCGCGACTTCGGTCGCCTGCTCGGGCGCTGGCGCGGGCTCTCGCGCCAGCCGGACGCGCGCAAGCTCGAGGCGTTGTCGGCCGACATCGCCGCCTCGGCCGCTAAGCGGCAGGCGCGCGCCGCGGCCAAGCCGGCGATCCGGCTGGACGAATCGCTGCCGATCAGCGCCCGCGCGGACGAGATCGTCGAGCTGATCCGCAAGCACCAGGTGGTGGTGATCGCCGGCGAGACCGGCTCGGGCAAGACCACCCAGTTGCCCAAGCTGTGCCTTGCCGCCGGACGCGGCGAGGCGGGCATGATCGGCTGCACCCAGCCGCGTCGCCTGGCCGCGCGGTCGGTCGCGCGGCGCGTGGCGGAGGAGCTGGGCACGGCGCTGGGCGAGCAGGTCGGCTTCCAGGTGCGCTTCACCGACCAGGTCTCCGAGCGCACGCTGGTCAAGTTCATGACCGACGGCATCCTGCTGGCCGAGACCCAGGGTGATCCGTGGTTGTCGAGCTACGACACGGTGATCATCGACGAGGCGCACGAGCGCAGCCTCAACATCGACTTCCTGCTCGGTTACCTCAAGCGGCTCGCCGCGAAGCGGCCGGAGCTGAAGATCATCGTTACCTCGGCGACAATCGACACGGCGCGTTTCGCCGAACACTTCAACGATGCGCCGGTGGTCTCGGTCGAAGGGCGCGCCTATCCGGTCGAGGTTCGCTGGCGTCCGGCGGACGCCGTCGGGACGCACTCCGCGCGCGACCGCGGCCCGCACGCCCGCGACACGTCCGACCGCGTCCAGCAGGGCAGTGCCGAACATCTCGGCCTGGTCCTCGACGAGATCATGGCCGATCGCAGCCTGGGCGGCGGCCCGGGTGACGTGCTGGTGTTCCTCCCCGGCGAGCGGGAGATCCGCGATGCGCACCTGCTGCTCTCGCGCCGCCAGTATCGCGAGACCGAGGTGCTGCCGCTGTACGCGCGGCTGTCGGCCGCGGACCAGGATCGCGTGTTCAAGCCCGGCCCGAAGCGGCGCATCGTGCTGGCCACCAACGTGGCCGAGACCTCGCTGACCGTGCCGCGCATCCGCTACGTGGTCGACAACGGCAGCGCGCGGGTGATGCGCTACAGCCAGCGCAGCCAGCTCGAACGCCTGCATGTGGAGCCCGTGTCGCAGGCCGCCGCGGACCAGCGCAAGGGCCGCTGCGGACGTATTGGCCCGGGCATCTGCTATCGGCTCTACGGCGAGGCGGATTTCGAAAGCCGGCCGCGTTACACCGATCCGGAACTGTTGCGCTCCTCGCTCGCCAACGTGATCCTGCGCATGCTCTCGCTGAAGCTGGGCGAGGTGGAGGACTTCCCGTTCCTCGAAGCGCCCGATCCGCGCATGGTCGCCGATGGTTACCGCCGGCTGGCGGAAATCTCCGCCATCGACGAGCGCCGCCACCTGACCGCGATCGGCCGCCAGCTGGCGCGGCTGCCGATCGACGTCCAGCTGGCGCGGATGCTGGTCGAGGCGCACGAACGCCATGCCCTGCGCGAGCTGCTGGTGGTGGTGGCGTTCCTGTCCATCCAGGACCCGCGCGAACGGCCGGCCGATGCGCGGCAGCAGGCCGATGCCGCGCATGCGGCGTTTGCCGATCCGAAGTCCGATTTCGTCGGCGTGCTCAATCTCTGGCGCGAGTACACCAAGGCGCACGAGGAACTCACGCAATCGAAGCTGCGCGACTGGTGTGGGCGGCATTTCCTGTCGTTCCTGCGCATGCGCGAGTGGCGCGAACTGCATCGGCAGTTGTTGCTGGTGGTGGCCGAGTTGGGCTGGAAGCTCGACGGATCTGCTCCCTCTCCCCCCCGGGGAGAGGGCCGGGGTGAGGGGACACCCTCGCGGAAGGTTTCGGGAGAGCGGGAGGAAGCACGTGCTTCGCGCAGCGAAGCGCAGGGCTTCCGTCGCTCAAGGAAAGCTCCGGGCGAGCCCCGGCCCCTCACCCCAGCCCTCTCCCCGGAGGGGAGAGGGAGCGAGGCTGAAGCGAGTCCCGAGCAATACGAAGCCATTCACCGTTCGCTGCTCGTCGGCCTGCCGACCCAGGTCGGCCACAGGGACGAAAAGGGCGTCTACCGCTCCACCCGCGAGCGCCGCTTCCAGGTGTTCCCCGGCTCGGCGCTGGCCAAGGCGCCGCCGGCATGGATTTTCGCCGCGCAGATCCTGGACGTCGGCGGCCGCGTGTGGGGCATGAGCTGCGCCCGCGTCGAGCCGGCCTGGATCGAGCAGCAGGCCGCGCACCTGGTCAAGGCCAGCTGCCGCGATGCGCACTGGTCGCGCAAGCGCGGCACGGTGGTCGCGTACGAGCAGGTCAGCCTGTTCGGGTTGACCCTCGTCGAGCGCCGCGCGGTCACCTTCCAGAAGCAGGACCCGGCGCTCGCCCACGCGATCTTCCTGCGCGAGGCGCTGGCGCGCGGCGACCTCGATGCGCGCGCCGATTTCGTGCGCGCCAACCAGCGCGTGCTGGCGCAGGCGCACGAGATCGAAGCCAAGCAACGGCGCGAAGGCCTGCTGCGCAGCGAGGAAGAGCTGGCGTGGTTCTTCGAGGGCAAGCTGCCCGAGGACATCGCCAGCACGCGCGCGCTCGACGCCTGGTACAGCCGGGCGCGTCCCGCCGAGCAGGCCGCATTGCGCTGGTCACTGGACGAGGTGATGGCCGGCGGCAGGGGGCTGGATCCGAAGGCCTTTCCCGCCACGCTCGACCTCGCGCCGCAGCGATACAAGCTCGAATACCGCTTCGTCCCCGGCGACGAGGCCGACGGCGTCACGCTCCAACTGCCGCTGGCGATGCTCAACGCGCTGCCCGCCGCCCGCTGCGAGTGGCTGGTGCCGGGCCTGCTCGCGGACAAGGTGGCCGAGCTGATCCGCGGCTTGCCCAAGGCGCTGCGGCGCAACTTCGTGCCCGCGCCGGACTTCGCGCGCGCCTTTGTCGAAGCCGAAGCGCCGCGCGACCAGCCGCTGGTCGACGCCCTGGCCGCGTTCCTCAAGCGCGCCACCGGCGCCGACGCACCCGCCGCCGAATTCGCGACAGTGGAGCTTCCGCCGCATCTGAACATGCGCTTCCGCCTGCACGACGAGCGCGGCAAGACACTCGCCACCGGCCGCGACCTCGCCGACTTGCGCGCGCAATGGGAAACGCAGGCGCGCGAAGCCTTCTCTCGCAAGACCGACGTGGAACTGACCCGCGAGGACGTCACCCGCTGGGATTTCGAGGAGATCCCCGCGCAGGTGCGCTCGGAGGGCGGCCTCACTGCGTTCCCGGCGCTGGTCGACCTGGGCGAGGCGGTCGCGCTGCGCGTGTTCGAACGCCGCGACGAGGCACGTGCCGCGCACCTCAAAGGCGTCGAGCGGCTGCTGCGCAACGCGCTGGCGAGCGAGATGAAGCAGGCTCGCCGGCGCCTGCCGATCGCCAATCCGCTGTCGCTGAAATACGCCCCGCTGGGCAGCGTCGACTCGCTGCGCGAGGACCTGGTTGAGGGCGGCTTCGCCGACCTGCTGGCGACGCATGATCTGGACGCGCGCACGGCCGGCGATTTCGAGGCCCTGCGTACCGCGCTCGCGCGCGAAGTTTTCGCCGCGGCGGTCGAGCGGCTGAAGCTGGTCGAACCGGTCATTGAAGCGCAGGCCGAGCTCAAACCCTGGCTGGAACCGCCGCTGATCGGCTTCGCCCGCGCCAGCTACGACGACCTGCGCGAACAACTCGACGCGTTGCTCGCGCCGGGCTTCTCGCGCGAACTGCCCAATGCTCGCCTGGCTCATTACCCGCGTTACCTGAAGGCCATGCGCCTGCGTGCCGAACGCCTGCGCCAGGACCCGGCCAAGGACCAGCAACGCATGCTGCAGGTGCTGCCGTACTGGCGCGAGTACCTCAGGCACCAGGCCGGCGGCAGGGCGGACCTCGACGAGCTGCGTTGGTTGATCGAGGAATGGCGCGTGTCGCTGTTCGCGCAGGAACTGAAGACCGCCGAACCGGTCTCGGCGAAGCGCCTGGCGCGGGCGCTGGAAGCCTTGGGGTGATTGGGCTGGGGTGATCGAGTTGGGGTGATCGGTTCGCGAGCGGGGTGAAGAGCGCGCTCCGTGCTTCCCCCATCCGCCCTCCGGGCACCTTCCCCCGCAAGCGGGGGAAGGAACAATGGCCGCCCATCTCACCCTTTGCCGGAATCCTTCCCCCGCCACGCGGGGGAAGGTGCCCGAACGGCGGATGGGGAAGTCTTGCGGAAGACCTCCCCTCCGCGACCCCGGCGCAGGCCTTCTTCTAGAATGCCCCTTCCCATGTCCCAGCCCGCCCAACCCGCCTCGACCCGCCTGGCCCAATGGCAGGCACGCGCGTCCGCGTCGCCCCTGCTGACGGCCGCGCTGGAAGTCTGCACGCCCTCGAGCGGGGCCGAATGCGCCGACGTGCTCGACTTGCTGGCGATGCTCGGCTGCGACGCGCAGACCCAGGCCGCGGCGGTGTGGTTCGAGCTGGCGCAGCGCGATCTGCCGGCGTGGCAGTCCCATGCCCCCGCGCTGCCGTTGGAAGTGCAGCGCCTGGTCGAGGGACAGCTCGCCGCGGAGAAGGTCTGGGCCCTGCACGCGCAGCGCGAGGCCACCACCTATGAAGGCCTGCGCCGGCTGCTGCTGGCGATCATCCGCGACCTGCGCGTGGTGTTCGTGCTGCTGGCGCGCCAGCTGGCCAAGATGCGCGGCGCGATGACGCTGCCCGAAGCCGAGCGCGTGGCGCTGGCGAAGCTCACCCGCGACATCCACGCGCCGCTCGCCAACCGGCTGGGTATCTGGCAACTCAAGTGGGAACTGGAGGACCTCGCCTTCCGTTACCTGCAGCCGGACACCTACAAGCGCATCGCGCGCCTGCTGGACGAGCGCCGCGCCGACCGCGAGGCGTTCATCGCCCAGGTATTGGCCGAGCTCGGTGCGGCGCTGCAGGCGGCCGAGATCAAGGCCGATCTCGCCGGCCGTCCGAAGCACATCTATTCCATCTGGAAGAAGATGCATCGCAAGGGGCTGGATTTTTCCGACCTGTACGACATCCGCGCCGTGCGCATCCTGGTCGACAGCGTGGCCGACTGCTATGCCGCGCTGGGCGTGGTGCACGCGCAGTGGCAGCACCTGCCGCGCGAGTTCGACGACTACCTGGCCCGCCCCAAGGGCAACGGCTACCGCTCGCTGCACACCGCGGTGATCGGGCCGCAGGGCAAGACGCTGGAAGTGCAGATCCGCACCCACGCCATGCACCGCGACAACGAGCTGGGCGTCGCCGCGCACTGGCGCTACAAGGAAGGTGGCGGCGCCGATGCCGAGTTCGAGGCGAAGATCGCCTGGATGCGCAAGCTGCTCGAACCGCGCGCGGACGAGGAAGTCGCCGCGGAGCTGCGCACCGAGCTGTTGGAAGACCGCGTCTACCTGCTGACGCCCAAGGGCGAGGTGTTCGACCTGCCGCACGGTGCCACCGTGCTCGACTTCGCCTACTACGTGCACACCGAGGTCGGCCACCGCTGCCGCGGCGCCAAGGTGAACGGGCGCATCGTGCCGCTCACCCACCAGCCGCGCAGTGGCGATCGTGTCGAGATCGTCACTGCGAAGAATGCCGAGCCGAGCCGCGACTGGCTCTCGCCGCACCATGGCTATCTCAACACCAGCCGTGCGCGCGAGAAGGCCCGCTCGTGGTTCCGCCGCATCGCCTTCGACGCCAACCTCGCCGCCGGCCGCACGCTGCTCGAGCGCGAGCTGAAGCGCCTCGCGCTGCCCAATGCCGATCTCTCGAAGCTGCCGGCGCAGTTCCACCTGAAGACTCACGAGGAACTGCTGGTCGCGCTCGCGCTGGGCGAGGTCAGCGGCGGCCAGATCGCCCGCGTGCTGCAGGAGGCCGCCCACCCGGTCGAGCCCGCGCCGCCGCCGGCGCCGCCGGTCGCGCGCCATGCCACACCGGACCACGGCGCGCTGCGCATCGAAGGCGTGGGCAACCTGCTTACGGTGCTTGCGCGCTGCTGCCAGCCGCTGCCGGGCGATCCGGTGCGTGGCTTCATCACCAAGGGGCGCGGCGTGTCCGTGCATCGCGCCGATTGCGCCAGCCTGGCGCGGCTGGCCCGGCGTGATCCGGATCGAGTGATCGATGTCGAATGGGGACGTGCAACTGCTCAGTCCTACCAGGTCGACATCGAACTGCACGGCTTCGACCGCAAGGGCCTGCAGAAGGACGTGCTGAACCTGATCAGCAACGTCGGCACGCCGATCGTTGCCTCCTCGAGCCGGCTGGAAGGCCGCACCGGCGAGGTGGAGATGCGCTTCACCCTGCGCGTAAAAGATTTCGAGCAGCTGTCCTCGCTGCTCGGCAAGCTGGTGGCGCTGCCCAACGTGGTCGAAGCGCGGCGCGTCAGTGCAAGCTGAATGCACGGACTTCACCGTCGGGCGCGTGAAGTGGGCGATGCTAAGCTGAATGCGTTGCCAGGACAGCGATCGAGCATGAGCGGACGCAGAGACCAAAACGGCCGCGACGGGCGCGCCGAACCCACGCTGGGCGATCTGGGCGACCTGGATTCGCCGCGCCCGCGCGCGGACGATCCGGACGATCGCCTGCCGCCGATTTCCTTCCACACGCCGCGCAGCACGCCGCCGGCGCGTCACCGGCGCGTGCGCCTGCGCACCTGGCACGTCGTCGCGCTGGTGGTTGTGCTGATCCTGGGCGCCGGCGTGTGGGCGATGCGCGAATACCAGAACAGCCTGCGCGACATGGTGCCGCGCACGGAACTCAACGACGTCCTGAGCCGCGCCGACAAGGCGCTGCAGGACGGTCACCTGGACGGCACCGACGGCACCAGCGCGCGCGAGCTGTACCAGGGCGCGCGCGCGCTCGAACCGGATAACGACCGCGCCCGCGACGGCCTGCACCAGGTCGGCATGGCGGAGCTCTCGCGTGCCGACACCGCGTTCCGCGCCGGCCACCTGGACGAAGCGCAGCAAGACCTCACCGTCGCCCGCGAACTGCTCGGCGGCGGCAGCGACGTCGACCGGCTCGACCGCATGATCAAGCAGGCGCGCGGCGCCGCGCAGCCGGCCGACGACCTGGTCGAGCGCGCGCAGCAGGCGCTCAATGCCGGCAAGCTCACCGGCAAGGACGGCGCCGGCGCGCTGTACCAGCAGATGCTCGCCGCCGACCGCGACAACGCCGTTGCGCAGCACGGCCTGGACCAGGTGGGCGCAGGCCTGGCCGCACAGGCGCGCGCCGCGCTGGCCCATGGCGACGCGACGACCGCCGCCTCCACCATCGACCAACTGGCCGCGCTGCTGCCCAGCTACGGCGACCTCCCGGCGCTGCGCGCCGCGCTCGCGCAGGCACAGCATCAAGACGACGGCGCGCTGCTGGAGGCCATCTCGCAGGGCCAGCAGGCGCTGCGCGACGGCCGCATCGCGGGCGCGGGCGACGACACCGCGCTGGCGCACTTCCAGGCCGCGCTCAAGCTGGACCCCAACAACGTGCAGGCGCGCGCCGGCCTGGGCCAGGTCGCCCAGGCGCTGGTGGTGCAGGCCAACGCGGCGCTCGATGCCGACGACACCGAGCAGGCCTCGCGCCTGCTCGACCAGGCCGAGGCGCTGGCGCCCAAATCCGCCGACCTCGCCGCCGCGCGGGCGCGCCTGAACACCAAGGTCCCGCAAGCCAACCCGCCTGCATCCACGCAAGCCGCGGCCACACCACCGGCGCCGAGCGCCGCGGCACCCCCGCAGCCTGCGCCCGAAACCGCCGAGCCCCCGCCGCCCCCGCCGCCGGAGCTGACCGCCGACCAGATCGAGCAGGTTGCCGAACTGGTGCGCCGCGCCCGCACCGCGGCCACGCAAGGCCAGATCATGCTGCCGCCGGGCGAGAGTGCGTACGACCTCTACCGCAACGCACTGGCCATCGACGGCAACAACCAGGCTGCGCTGCAGGGGCTGGAGGACCTGCCCAACCTGGTGGTGCAGCTGTTCAACCAGTCCCTTGCCAGCGGTGACCTGGACAAGGCCGGCGAGATGCTCGGTGCACTGGGCGACCTGTCGCCTGGCGATTCCAATGAAAGCGTGCTGCGCGAGCGACTGGTCGATGCCTGGCTGGACCAGGCCGAGCAGCAGCTCGGCCGCGGCGATCGGGCCAACGCGGCGCAGTCGATCGAACAGGCGCGCCGCCTCGCGCCCTACCTGCCGCGCGTGAGCGAGCTCTCGCGCCGCCTGCAATCCGGCCGCTGACCGGAGCGCGCATGACCGTCGTGGTGTTCGGGGCCAGCGGCCAGATCGGCCATTTCCTTTTGCCGCGCCTGCGCGGGCGCGGCGAACAAGTGATCGCGGTGAGCCGCGAGCCGCATGCCGACAGCGAGGGCGTGCGCTGGATGCGCGGTGGCCTGCCCGATGCGGTGCCGGCGCTGCCGCCTGTTTCCGCCGTCGTCAGCTACGGTCCGCTGCAACCGTTCGCGCGCTGGCTCGCCGCGGCGGCGCCGGCCGGTGCGCCGCGCGTCGTCGCCACCAGTTCGATGAGCGCGCAAAGCAAAGTCGAGTCTGAGGTGCCGGCCGAGCGCGATATCGCGCGCCAGCTCAAGCAAGGCGAGGAGGCGCTGATCGCCGCCTGCGCGTCACTGGGCTGCGAGTGGACGGTGTTGCGACCCACGCTGATCTACGGGGCGGGGCGCGACAAGAGCCTGACACCGCTCGCCCATCGCGCCATCCGTACGCGGATCTTTCCGCGCCCCACCGGGGGTGGCCTGCGCCAGCCGGTGCATGGTGACGACATCGCGCTGGCCACGCTGGCGGCGATCGACCGTCCCGCCAACCGCGTACTGATGCTCGGCGGTGGTGAGCGGTTGCCGGTCGGCGAGATGTTCGCCCGCGTGCAGCGCAGCCTGCCGGTGGCGACCCTGCCGCTGCCCGTACCGGCGTGGCTGCTGCGCCAGGCGCGCCATGTGATCCCGGGCCTGCGCGGGCCGCTGGCGCGGCTGGCCTCGGATCTGGTCGCCGACAACACCGAGCTGGAATGCCTGCTCGGCGTGCACCCACGGCCGTTCCGGCCGGATGCCCGGTGCTGGCGGCGCTGAGGCTCCCTCGCAGAGGCGCCGCACAGAGCGCCTGAGCCTACCCGGCTGCGCGAGAGGGGTGCCGATGGGCGGATGGGGAGAGCCTTGTAAAAAGCCCAGTCATGCATCCGGCCCAAAAGCGCCCCCATCCGCCTGTCGGCACCTTCCCCCGCCTTCGCGGGGGAAGGCTCGGGAACGGGCGCTGCGACGTTGGTCCTTCCCTCGCCGTGCGGGGGGAAGGCTTGGGAACGGGGGCTGCGACTTTGGTCCTTTCCTCGCTGTGCGGGGGAAGGCTCGGGAACGGGCGCTGCGACTTTGGTCCTTCCCCCGCCGCGCGGGGGAAGATGCCCGAAGGGCGGATGGGGGAAGTCTTGCCGATAACTCCCCTCCCTGCGCGCAACCATCGCACGCCACCTCGCAGCCATAACCGCGCCATCGGCCTGCCACGTATCGCCCTTGACGTTCAGATGCGCGCGGGGTGGCACGCCCTATCATCGGAGCCCACCTTGGATCCTGGTTCCCGACCTTGGCACTGACTTCTCGCATGGGCGTGTTCGCGCGCCACAGCTGGCGCTGGCTGCGCATCCCGTTCTGGGTCGCGCTCGGCGTGGGGCTGGGCTTCGTGCTGCCGTACACGCTGATCCTCAACAAGCGCGTGCAGGACCGCTTCAACGACCTCGTATTCGCCGTGCCCACGCGCGTGTACGCGCGTCCGCTCACGCTGGCTCCCAGCGTGCCGATGTCGCCCTCCGCGCTGGAGCTGGAGCTGACCTTCGCCGGCTACAGCCACGATGGCGCGGGCAAGGTGCCTGGCACCTGGACGCGCAGCGGCAGCCGCTACGTCATCTCCTCACGCGGCTACGCCGGCCCGGATGGTGGTGAGCTGCCCAAGCGCATCCGCGTGACGCTCGGCCATGGCCAGGTCGAGTCGCTCGCCGAAGCGGCCAGCGGCGAGCCGATCAAGCTCGCCCATCTTGACCCGGCGCGCATCGCCACCGTCTACGGCGCGCAGCAGGAGGAGCGCCGCATCGTGCGCCTGGCCGACGTGCCGCCGCTGCTGGTCAGCGGCCTGCAGGCGGTCGAGGACCGCGACTTCAAGCACCACATCGGGCTGGACTTCAGCGCGATCCTGCGCGCCGCCTTCGCCAACCTGCGTGCCGGCCACACGGTGCAGGGCGGCTCCACGCTGACCCAGCAGCTGGTGCGCAACCTTTTCCTGGACCGCAGCCAGAACCTGGTGCGCAAGTTCAACGAGGCGCTGCTCTCGCTGCTGATCGAGGCGCATTACTCCAAGGACCGCATCCTGGAGGCCTATATCAACGAGGTGTTCCTCGGCCAGCAGGGCAACCAGGCGGTACACGGCTTCGCCGCGGGCGCGGAGTTCTACTTCGGTCGCCGGTTGGAGGACCTGCGACCGCAGGAGATCGCGCTGCTGGTCGGCATGGTCAAGGGCCCGAGCTACTACGACCCGCGCCGGTATCCCAAGCGCGCACTGTCGCGGCGCAACCTGGTGCTGAAGGAGTTCTTCGACACCGGCCTGCTTGATGCCGGCCAGGTCAACGCCGCGCAGGCGGCGCCGCTGGACATCGCCCCGAACGCACAACTGCCGCACAACCGCTTCCCGGCCTTCATGCAGCTGGTGCGCGCGCAGATCACCAACGATTTCGACGACGAGACGCTGCGCAAGGGCAACCTGTCGATCTTCACCACGCTCGATCCGGCCGCACAGCTCTACGCCGAACAGGCGATCACCACCGCCATCAAGAACATGGGCAAGCGCGGCGACAAGGTGCAGGCGGCCGGCGTGGTCACCGACACCGACACCGGCAGCGTGCTGGCGGTGGTCGGCAGCAAGACGCCGGGGGATCCGGGCTTCAACCGCGCGCTGGACGCGCGCCGGCCGATCGGTTCGCTGGTCAAGCCGTTCGTCTACCTGGTCGCGCTGACCGACCCGGCGCAATGGAACCTGGGCACGCCGCTGGACGATTCGCCGATCATGCTGCGCCAGCCCAACGGCAAGACCTGGATGCCGCAAAACGACGACAATCAGTCGCACGGCTTCGTGCCGATGGTCGACGCGCTGGCGCACTCGTGGAACCTGGCGACCATCCATCTGGGCCTCGCCGTCGGCGTGCAGCGGGTCAAGGCGTTCCTGGAGTCGTTCGGCTTCACCGACATCAATCCCAGCCCGTCGATGCTGATTGGTGCGGTGGACATGTCGCCGCTCCAGGTCGCCCAGCTTTACGAATACCTGGCCGCCGACGGCCATGCGCTGCCGCTGCTGGCGGTACGCGGCGTGGTCGATGGCAGCGGTCATACCGTCAAGCGCTACGAGGTCGAGGGCGGCAAGGGCGAGTACCAGGAAGCGGTGCGGTTGGTCACCTGGGCGATGCAGCAGGTGGCCGAGTACGGCACCGCGCACAGCCTGGGCGATTCCTCGCTGGCCTGGCTCAACGCCGCCGGCAAGACCGGCACCAGCAACGACATGCGCGACAGCTGGTTCGCCGGCTTTACCGCCGACCGCCTGGCGGTGTTCTGGATGGGCCGCGACGATAACAAGCCGACCGGCCTGTTCGGCGCGACCGGTGGCTTGCGCGCCTGGCAGGACTTGTTCCGCCACCTGCCGACGCGTCCGCTTTCGGCGCAGCCAGGCGAGGGCCTGGAAATGGCCTGGATCAATCCCGCCAACGGCAAGCCGACGCAGCCCGAATGCGAAGGGGCGCGCCAGTTCCCGGTCGTCGCAGGCTCGTTGCCGGCCGACACCGAAGGCTGCTTCTGGCAGCGCATCGGCGACTTCTTCGGCAGCGACGGCAGCACGCCGGCGCCGGCCGCTTCCACGCTTCAATAGAGACCTTCGATGTTCCTCGTTTCAAGTTTTCGCCTGGGTTCCGCCGCCTTCGCCACCCTGCTGCTTGCCGGTTGCTTCAGCGTTCCGCCCCAGCAAGAAAAGCCGGTCGTCCCCGCCCATGACATGATCGCGGCGATCCGCGCCGCCGGCGCGCGCGAGCAGTCGGTCATCGACGTGGCGCCACTGCGCGACCCGGGCGTCACGGCCTGGCAGGATGCCGCCCAGGCGGACGAACGCGCCGGCCATTACGCCGACGCGGCGGCCAAGCTCGACCAGGCGCTCAAGCTCAATCCGGACTCGCCCGACCTGCTGCAGGACCGCGCCGAAGTCGCCATCCGCCTGCACGATTACGCCACCGCCGAGCGGCTCGCGCGTCGTTCCTGGTCGTTGGGCCCGCAATTGGGACCGCTATGCGCGCGTAACTGGCAGACGATCGTGGAGATGCGCCTGCAGGCCGGTGACCAGGCCGGCGTGGCGGCGGCCCGCAAGGGCGTGCAGGACTGTCACAAGGAAGGCGTGCCCCGATACTGACGGCGTCGTGGCGCAGGGCTCGGCGCGTACGGCGGCGCAGATCTGGCGCCCATCGCGAGCTGCCGACGTCAGGCCAGGTCCAGCAGGCCGCCATACGCCAGCACGTCCCCGAACAGCGGCAGCGCGAAGCTCACGCCGAACCGGTAGCGTCCGTCCTCGATCCGCTTGTAGGCCTGGCTGCGTGGCACCAACCAACGAGGCAAGCGCAGCCCGCCGCGTCGCGCGCCTACGCAGCGCCAATACCAGCCGCCGTCGATCACATCCACCTGGAGCAGCAGGGCGATCACCGCGGTGTCCTCGATCCAGCCGCCCTCGGGCCAGCGTCCGTAGGGCCTGAAGACCGATGCGAACACCCGTCCATCGTCGAATCGGCGCGTCCAGTGCAGTGCGCCGTCGTGATGGGCGATGGCTACTTCGAGCGCGTGTTCGCCCCCGTCGCCCGGGATGCCCAATTTGCGCGCCAGGCGCCGCCCGACCATGCCCGCCGGCCCGCGCCCGAAGCGAATCGCCACTGGCCCGCGCAGGCGCCCGCCCCGCCGGTGCAATGCCTGCAGCAGCGGGTGCAGGCGTCCGAACGCCGGGCCAAACCACTGGCTGACGACCGTTTCGTCGGTGGCTGGCGTGGCGACGTTCATGCGCACACAGCCACCAGCAGCACCACGATGCCGACGATGCTCACCGCCCACACCAGCGTGCGCAGATAGGGAATCCCCGCGGCATACACCGGCACGTAGACCAGCCGCGCCCAGAAATACAGCTGCGCGCCAAGCGCCGTGGTCGCATCCTGCCTGCCCATCGCGATCACCGCGAGCACCAGCGCGGCGAAGAACGCGAACGTCTCCAGGAAATTCCCGCGCGCCCGGTCCAGCCGTCCCGCCACGCCGGTGAGCGGCGCGCCCGGTTTGTCGCGCGCACTGGCCGCCCAGGCCGGGCTGCGCTGGGCCATCGAGCCCATCGCCGCGAGCGCGATCTGCACCAGGCCGAGGATCACGCTCCATACCAGCATCTTCAGTTCGACGCCCATCAAACCGCTCCCGGGTTGAAATGCCGCCATCGTGCGCCGGCGAAAGGGCGCTCGCCAGTGCGTCCGCATGGCGGCTCGGCGATACTTGCGCGATGACCGATCCCGACGACATCGGCGCGCTGCTCGGCGCCGACGGCCCGTTTGCCCGCGAGCTGCCCAACTTCGCCCCGCGCCTGGCACAGCAGGCAATGGCGCGTTCGGTCGCCGACGCCATCGCAAACCGCGACACGCTCATCGCCGAGGCCGGCACCGGCACCGGCAAGACCTACGCCTACCTGGTGCCCGCGCTGCTCTCGGGCGAGCGCGTGATCGTCTCCACCGGCACCAAGGCGCTGCAGGACCAGCTCTATTTCCGCGACCTGCCCAAGGTACGCGCGGTGCTCGGCACGCGCGGCAAGGCGGCGTTGCTCAAGGGCCGCGCGAACTACCTGTGCCTGTACCGGCTCGACCAGACGGTACGCGAGGGCAGCACCTTCGAGCGCACGGAAGCCTCACAGCTGGCGGCGATCCGCGCCTGGTCGGCGCGCACCCGCGCGGGCGACCGCATGGAACTGGCCGAGGTGCCGGAGGAATCGCCGCTGTGGCCGCGGGTGACCTCCACGCCCGAGAACTGCCTCGGCGTCGAGTGCCCGTTCTTCGACGACTGCCATGTGGTGAAGGCGCGCCGCGAAGCATTGGAGGCGGACCTGGTGGTGGTCAACCACCACCTGCTGTTCGCCGACCTGGCGCTCAAGCAGGAAGGCTTCGGCGAGATCCTGCCCGGCGCCAGCGCCTTCATCCTGGACGAGGCGCACCAGGTGCCGGAGCTCGCCGGCCAGTTCTTCTCGCAGAGCGTGAGCGCGCGCCAGCTCGCCGACCTGGCCGCCGACGCCCTGCGCGAATGCACCGGCGTCACCGGCGCGATCGGCCTGCTGCTGGAACCGGCCGAAGCCCTGCAGGGCTCGCTGCGCCGCCTGCGCCTGGCGATGGACGCGCTGCCCACGCGCGGCCCGTTCCAGCAACTGGATGCGCTGGCCACCGTGCACGAAGGCCTGCAGGATCTGGGCGAACTGCTCGCCGCCTTTACCGACCTGCTCGCCTCGCAGGCGGAACGCTCGCGCGGCCTGGCCAACGTGCACGAGCGCGCCGCCGCGCTGACGGAGCGACTCGACCGCATCGTCGAAGGCGGCGGCGCCGAGGACGTGCGCTGGTACGAACTGTTCCCGCGCGGCTTTGCCCTGCACGCCACGCCGCTGGATCTGGCCGCGCCGTTGCGCGCCATGCGCGCGCGCACCGGCGCGGCATGGATCCACACCTCCGCGACGCTCTCGGTCGCCGGCAGCTTCGACCACTTCGCGCGCCAGCTCGGCCTGGACGACCCCCAGGCACTGCACCTGGACAGCCCGTTCGACTACGCCAGCCAGGCGCTGTGCTATCTCCCCGCGGGCCTGCCCGATCCCAACGCACGCGACCACACCGAACGGGTGATCGACGCCGCGCTGCCCGTGCTCGAGGCCTCGCACGGCCGCGCCTTCCTGCTGTTCACCTCGCACCGTGCCCTGCGCCGCGCCGCCGAACTGCTCGCCGACCGCGTGCCGTGGCCGCTGTTCGTGCAGGGCAGCGCGCCGCGTCACCAGTTGCTGGAGGACTTCCGCGCCAGCGGCCACGGCGTGCTGCTGGGCGCGGCCAGTTTCTGGGAAGGCGTCGACGTCGCCGGCGAAGCGTTGAGCGTGGTAGTGATCGACAAGCTGCCCTTCGCCGCGCCCGACGATCCGGTGCTGCAGGCACGCCTGGACGCGCTGGAGCAATCGGGCATCAACCCGTTCATGGGCTGGCAGGTGCCCGCCGCCGCAATTGCCCTGAAGCAGGGCGCCGGCCGCCTGATCCGCGACGTGCACGACCGCGGCGTGCTGATGCTGTGCGACCCGCGCCTGACCACCAAAGGCTACGGCCGCCTGTTCCTCGCCAGCCTGCCGCCGATGCCGCGCACGCGCGAGCTGGCGCACGTGCAGGCGTTCTTCCGCGACGCGACCGGCTAACTGTGACGTCGCCCCCCAGTAGGAGCGCGCAGCGGCTGGCCGGGGCGCATGACTGTGGCGCACTATTCTCCGACGCCTGGAACGGCCGCACCCGCGGCCGTCGGCGGACGGGGAGTTGACATGGCCAAGGTCATCGGACTGGGTGGGATCTTCTTCAAGTCGCGCGATCCGGCCGCGCTGACCGCGTGGTACGCGCGGCACCTGGGCATGGAACCGGAGGCGTGGGGCGGTGTGCGTTTCCAGGAGGACGCCTCGCGACCGGGCTACCTGCTGTGGACGCCGTTTCCCGCCGACACCACCTACTTCCAGCCGAGCCAGCAGGCCTACATGGTCAACTTCCGCGTCGATGACCTCGCCGGTTTGCTGGAGCGGCTGCGCGCCGAGGGCGTCGAGGTGGACGAGCGTGTGGACCAGAGCGAGTTCGGCGCGTTCGGCTGGATCATGGACCCCGAAGGCAACCGCATCGAACTCTGGCAACCGCCCGCCTAGGCCGGGTCCGCCGCGGCGACGGGTTTGCGCGGGCGGCCTGCGGCGTCTTCGGGGACCAGCATCGTCGGCGCCAGGCCGAACATGCGTCGGCAGGTGCGGCTCAAATGGGCCGAATCGGCGAAGCCGGCCTGCTGCGCGGCATCGGTCCACGAGCCGCCGCCCAGGCCGCGCGCCACCGCGAAACCCACCCGTGCCCACAGCAGGTAGGCGCGGAAGGAGATCCCGGTCTGCGCCACGAACAGGTGCCGGAAGCGGCTCGGCGACAGATGCGCCAGCGCGGCTGCCTGCGCGAGCGTGAGTTCGGCACCGGGCTGGTCGCGCACGCGGTCCAGCACGACCGCGATGCGCCGGTCGACGGCTTGCGGGCCCGCGGGCGTGGCTGCCAGGTGCTCGACCACCCGCTGCGCGGCCTCGATCAGCGCCTGGTCGGTCCCGCGCGCCTCGAACACGGCGTGCAACGCGGCGGCGAGGGCGGCCAGGGCGTCGTCGTCGGACAGCAGGCTGACGTCGTGTCCGCCATGGCGCGCGAGCAAGGCGCGGCCGGCCTTCGTCTCCGGTTCGACGAACACCATCGCCACCGGCTGGCCGCAACCATCGAAGACGTGCCCGCGATCGGGCATCACGATGGCTGCCAGGGTTTCGCGCCACGCCGCTTCGCCCGCGCCGCGGATGCGGATCGGTTGCGCCGCGGCGAGCGTGATCTGGATGGCATGGTGGCTGTGCGGCTGCACCTGGCCGGTGTCGCGACCGACCCAGACGCTCGTGCCCTTCCACAGCAACACCCGGCCGACGCCTCCTGCGGCACGGCCGGATACGGCCTGGCTGGCTGCCATGGCAGGGGACATTGCGGCCTCCGCGTCGTTATCCGGGAACCTGCGAAGGTTAGCCCTTCGGTTCAAGCCGGCGGTAGGGGTGCTGCGGACAATGGCGCCACGGATCGAGCATCCGTACCCCTACCCACGTACCTTCTACCCAATGAGGACACCACCCATGAACACCACCGGCACCTTCGCCTGCCGCTGCGCCAACTGCGCCGGCGCCACCTGCACCTGCGGTTGCCAGGCCGCCCCGGCCAGCCAGACCGGTTGCGGTTGCGGCTGCGGCATCGGCCAGCCCTGCCGCTGCGGCGAGCCGAACGCCTGACCCTCCCATCGGCGGCGTGCCCGCGCACGCCGCCCACGGTGGCAGCCATGACTTACGACCTGATCATCTTCGACCTGGACGGCACGCTGGCCGACTCCTTCCCGTTCTTCGTGAGCGTCCACAACCACCTGGCCGATCGCCACGGCTTCCGCCGCATCCAGCCGGCGGAAATCGAGCCGCTGCGCACGCTGTCCGCACGTGAGGTGATGCGGCACGTGGGCCTGCCGCGCTGGAAGCTCCCGCTGGTGGCGCGCAGCTTCGTGCGACTGATGCGCGAGGCGGACGTGCGGCTGTTCGATGGCGTGGGCGATGCCCTGGACAGCCTGCATCGGCGGGGCGCGGCGATCGCGCTGGTTTCCTCCAACGCCAGCGACAACTGCCGCCGGATCCTCGGCGACGATCACTGGCGACGGCTGGCGCACGTCGAATGCGGCGCCTCGATCTTCGGCAAGCGCCGGCGCATAGCGCGCGTGCTCGGAAAGACCGGCATCCCGCCGCGGCGCGCCATCTACATTGGCGACCAGATCACCGATGCCGAGGCGGCGCGCGCCGCTGGCGTGGCGTTCGGCGCGGTCGCCTGGGGATACGGAACACCGCAATCGATGCAGCGGCTGCAGCCCGAACATCTGTTCCACCACACCGACGATCTGGCCATGCTGGCGCCGCCCTTGTAGGAGCCCGCTTGCGGGCGATGCTCTTCCGGGGACCCCGCCAAAAGGCATCGCCCGCAAGCGGGCTCCTACAAGGGCAGGTGCACGACCCGCGTCCCATGCAACCCCGGCGCCGTCAACGCGCACTTACCGTGGGTTCCGCCGGCAGGCGCCCGCGTCGGCCGCCGGAACTGTCCGACCCGCTTGCATCCACGCTTCACGCCTGAGGGGCTATTGGCCTCCGGCGGCGGTTGCAGGCGCCGCCGTGCCGGGCTCCCGTCGGGGGGTAGGGGCCCGCGTCGCAGGTTCTCGCCAGCCATCGGGGATGCCAGCCATGCGTGCCATACCGGTTTCGTTCGCGGCCGTGCTGTCCGTCGCAGTGGCGTTCGGCGGCGTGCTCTGGTCGGCAGCCGAAGCGCAATCGACGCCGCAGGCCGCGCCGGCACCGGCCGCAAGCCAGCCCTCCAGTGCGCTGACCCCGTCCGACATCGCGCGCATGCTGCCGGCCACCGACATGGGCGCCGGCGATTTCCGCAGGGACAACCCGCACCTGCGCCAGGTCGAGACGGGCCCCGCCACCCCATTCGACGCCGCGCCCATTCCAGGCAACCCGCTCGCGCCCGAGGCCGATCCGGTCGGTGCGAAAACTTGCATCGCCTGCCATTCGCTCGAGGCCATGCACGCCGCGCACTCGCTGCACGTCCAGGCGTTCAATGCCGGCGCCGCCCGCAGCGGTCCGCAGGCGGCGTGCGAAAGCTGTCACGGCCCCGGTTCCGAGCACGCGAAAAACCCGACCGAACCCGGCGCGATCATCGCCTTCACCCACGACGCCAAGACCGACGTGCACACCCAGACCACGGTCTGCCTGGGCTGCCACGCCGGCGGCGCGCGCCAGCACTGGCTCGGTTCGGTGCATGAGTCGCGCGGGCTCTCCTGCGCCGACTGCCACAACCCGATGGCACGCCTCTCGCCCGAGGGCGTGCTGGCCAAGCCCTCGATCAACGAGGTCTGCGCCACCTGCCACAAGGACATCATGGCCAAGTTCAATCGGCGCTCGCACATGCCGCTGCCGGAAGGGCAGATGGCCTGCACCGACTGCCACAATCCGCACGGCACGCTGACCCGCCCGCTGCTCAAGACCGACACGGTCAACGAGACCTGCTACGGCTGCCACGCCGAGAAGCGCGGCCCGTTCCTGTTCGAGCACGCGCCGGTGCGCGAGAGCTGCCTCAACTGCCACGACCCGCACGGCTCCAACCAGCAGACCCTGCTGGTCGCGCCCGTGCCGATGCTGTGCCAGCAGTGCCACACCATGACCCGCCATCCGAACGACCTGCAGGTGCCGACCAACCTCGGCCGCGGGCCGAACCCGGATGAGCGCCTGATGGGCCGCGCCTGCCTCACCTGCCACACCAACATCCACGGCTCGAACAACCCCTCGGGCTCGCGTTTCCACAAATAGGACGACCACGGGGGAGGAGCCACGCCATGTGCACCGTCCATCCGATGTCCCGCGCCATCCTCCTCGCGCTGCTGGCTGGCGCGCCACTGGCGCACGCCAGCGACAGCAGCGACACCATGCGCGTGGGCGACATGCAGTACGGCAACGGGCTCGACCCGCGCGGCTGGTCGCCGCTGATGACGCCCGATCCGGACGGCATGTCGTGGCTGCATCCGGACATGCTGCGCACGCCCAGCGGCGCGCTCTATCCGTACCCGTACGACCTCGCCGGCAAGCCGCTGGGGCAGAGTGGCGACTGGACCTATTGGGGCCTGCTGCAACTGGGCTACATCCACCTCGGCGGCGACCGCGACGCGGAGTTCTTCCGCCAGTACACCGACTGGAAGAACGGCGCCGCGCTGGGTCTGCTCGCGCTGGGCTTCGACAATCCGAAGACCGGCAGCTACGTGGAATTCCGCGGCAGCCGGATCAGTAGCAACGACCAGTACTACCGGCTGCGCGCCGGCCGCTACGGGCACTACAAGTTCCAGGCGTTCTACCGCGACATTCCGCATACGGTGTCGACCAGCGCCTTCCCGATCTGGGAGGGCATCGGCAGCAGCAATCTCACCCTGGTCCCCGGCCTCACGCCGGGCGGCAGCACCATCGCGGCCGTGCAGCAGGCCTCTGCCAGCGCGCCCCGACGCACCATCGCGCTGACCCGCACGCGCACCGGGCTGAGCCTGGAGGGCGAGCTCTACCGCGACTGGACCGGCTTCGCCTCGATCACCAGCGAGAAACGCGACGGTACGCGGCTGTGGGGCGGTCCGATGTTCTTCAATTTCCCGTTCTTCGACACGGGGGGATCCGCTTTCGGCGGCGACGGCGGCATCATGGAAACGGTCCGGCCGATCGACTTCACCACCACCGACATCAACATCGGCCTGCGCCGCGTCGGCAAGCTGTGGCACTTCAACGCGCTCTACAGCGGCTCGTTCTTCCGCGACCACAAGAGCTACCTGGACTACCAGAACCCGTTCCTGATCACCAACGTGATCGGCGTACCCAACGTCGCGCCGGTGATCAACGGCGAGTACTCGCTCGAACCGGACAACGACTACCACAACCTGCGCCTTGAAATCTCGCGCGAACTGAAGTGGCGCGGCGAACTTTCGCTGGCCGCCGCCTACGGCACCATGCGCCAGGACGACGCCCTGCTGCCGCCGGTCAACTGCACCGGCACGCTGGGCTTCGCCGCCGGGCCGCTGCAGCAACTGATTCCGTGCGACCTGTGGAACACGCCCGCGGCGCTCTCGCGCACGCATGCCAACGCGCGCATCGACACGCAGTTGTTCGATGCCAAGCTCACCTTCCACCCCGGTCGCAACTTCGGCTGGCACGCGGAGCTGCGCTACTACGACGAGGACAACAAGACCCGCTACCTCGCCTACAACCCGCTCACCGGGCAGTACGGCTACATCTCCGAGAACGGCGCGCAGGGCAGCGTGGTGCCGGGCGAGACGGGCATCTTCGACAACGGCTACTACGCGACCTCCAACGTGCAGATCGCCAGCGTGCCGTTCGGCTACCGCGACACGCTGCTGGAGCTCGGTGCCGACTGGAACGTCGGGGAGTCCGACTCGCTCAGCCTGGTCTACACCTTCGACCACAACCAGCCACGCCACCGCGAACGCACGCGGCTGGACGAGCAGCGCATCAAGCTCTCCTGGGTCAGTCGCTCGCTGGGCGATGCCACGCTGCGGGCGAGTTTCGAGTACGGCGACCGCAGCGGCGGCAGGTACAACTACGACCCGTACGAGGCCTACTACTCGAAGTCCCTGCCGGGCTTCGTCAACGCCGGAGGCATCCCGCCGCCCGCGTTCACCGTCGACGCCATGCGCAAGTACGACATAAGCGACCGCAAGGAAACCAAGGCGCGGGTGATCCTGATCTACCCGCTGGGCGACACCAGCACCGTCTCGGCGACCTTCTACGGCAGCCGCGACCAGTACGACGCGCTGGTCGGGCGGCAGGACACGCGCAGCACCGGCTTCACCGGCGAGTGGGACTGGCAGCCGGGGCCGAACACCAACGCCAGCGTCTACGTCGGCGCCGAAACCACGAAGCTCAAGCTCGCCAACGTGGCCGACAACGAATCGGTCGTGGGCGGCGTCGGCCGCGACGATCCCACTTTCGGCGGACCGCTCTATCCACTGGAAAACTACTGGCACGACCTGGACCGCGAACGCGACTACAACGCCGGCATCACCTTCGCGCACGACTTCGGGCGGGTGAAGCTGGACCTGGCCTGGAACTACACCCAGTCGCTCTCGCAGCTCGACTACGACCTCGCCTCGCCCGGCGCGCTGACGTTTCCCGACGCCGCGCCGCTGCTCACCGGCGCCTTCCCCGACAACCACTACCGCTCGAGCACCTTCGACGCGGGCCTGAGCTTCCCGGTGACGCAGAACGTCGGCGTGCGACTGTTCGGCCGCTACCAGAGCGGCAGCTTCCTCGACTGGCACTACCTGGGCTTCGACGACACGCTGGTCTACGACCACCGCGTCTACACCGACCGCGGCCCGCAGCTGCATTACCGCGTCACGCTGGTCGGCGCCATGCTCAGCATCAAGCTGTGAGGGCATCCGCATGAACCATCCACTGCTCCCGCTGCTTTCTATCTTGGCGCTCGTCAGCCTTTCGCTTTCCGCGCACGCCCAGGCCCAGGCCCAGGCCGAAGCGGCGCCGGCCGCCGCGCCCGCCGCTGCGTCGTCGGCGTTCCTCGACCTGCGTGGACAAACGCCCATTCAGGGCGACGCGAGCGCCGGCGCCACCAAGGCGACCGTGTGCGCGGCCTGCCACGGCCTGCAGGGCATCGCCATCGCGCCCAACTTTCCCAACCTCGCCGGGCAGTCGGCGACCTACCTGTACGTGCAACTGAAGGCGTTCCACCAGGGCCAGCGTAGCGACCCCATCATGAGCGGGCAGGCCGCGCCGCTCGGCGACACCGACATGCGCGATCTCGCCAGCCACTTCGCCTCGCTCGCGCCCAAGCCCGCCGGCGCGGCCGACCACAGCGCACGGGGCGCGCAGTTGTTCCTGACCGGCGACCCGGACCGCGGCATCCCGCCGTGCCAGGGCTGCCACGGCAGCGACGCGCTCGGACCCCGCGTGCAGCCGGTCCGCTCGCCGCACCCGCCCTGGTCGACCATTCCGCGCCTGCGCGGGCAGTCGGCGATCTACCTCACCAAGCGGCTGAGCGACTTCCGCAACGGCATCCAGCCCGGCACCAGCAACACACGGATCATGGAAGGCGTGGCCCGCACACTGGACGACGACGACGTGCAGGCGCTGGCGGCCTACCTTTCCAGTCTCTAGGGCCATGGCTGTGCAGCCGGCGGCGTCATGGCACTCTCATGCGCCATGACCCGGCGCGTGCCATGAGAACGATCGAACTCACGGAGAAGGAATCCGCTTATCTGCTCGTCGCGTTGAAGCAGTACGAAACCCGGTTGCTGTCTGTCGGCGAGGGCGAGATGGCCGATCGAGCGGGCGACCTGATCTTCGTCCAGGCACTACAGCGGAAAATCAAGAAAGCCGGGTCGGAACGTTGAGGTGCGGCGCGGGCCTTGCGGTGGTGCGGGTGACCGTGGGTCGTGGCTGATCCGGGCCGTTGTCGCGAAGCACTGGAAGGGCGCGGTAATCTGCGGACCTTCCCGCCGCGGCGCGCGCCATGCCGGATTTCCAGATTCACAGCCTGCTCTCGACCCCGCTGGTCGACGTGCGCGACGTGATCTGTGCGGGCACCTGCAGGCACAGGGGCGAGGTCGAGCGCACCAGCCGCACGCACCTGGTCTTTCCCTATCGCGGCACCTACGTGCGGCATGTCGGCAGCGACGATGCGGTGGCCGATGCCAGCCAGGTGCTGTTCTTCAACGCGGGCGAGGACTACCAGGTCAGCCATCCGAATCCGGGCGGGGATGCCAGCCTGTCGATGACGCTGGACGAGGGGCTGCTGCGCGAGATCGCGCCGGCCGAGCTGGTGTATCCGGACGAGCCGCTGCGCTTTCGCCAATCGCGCTTGCGCATCGATCCGCGGGCGCAGGCGCTGGTGGCGCTGCTGCGCCACTCGCTGCGCGAGGGCGTCGCCGAGCCGTTGGAGGGCGAGAGCCTGACGCTGACCCTGGTGCACCGCGCCCTCGCGCCGCGCACCACCCACGCGGCCGCCTCCAGCCACGGCCGCCAGCGGCTGGTCGACCGCGCCAAGCTGGTGCTTTCGAGCGACCTGGCGCGGCGCTGGACGCTGGCCGAGGTGGCGGCGGAAGTCGGCGTGTCGGCGGTCTACCTCACCCAGAGCTTCCGCCAGGTCGAGGGCGTGCCGTTGTACCGTTACCAGTTGCGCCTGCGCCTGGCGCGCGCGCTGGACCTGTTGCGCGACTACGACGACCTCGCCGCGCTGGGCGTGGATCTGGGTTTCTCCAGTCACAGCCACTTCAGCGCTGCCTTCCAGAAGATGTACGGGCGCACGCCCAGCGAGTTCCGGCAGATCGCGATGCATCGCTGATCGCTAAAGTTTTCGACAGCCGCCGCAGCGCGCCCGGGGTCTACTGATCACTCCCAGCCCGGGCGACACCCGGCCTTCGTTGCGCGCAATCCCTCACCGTGGTCCCGAGCGCGTTGTGGTTACCCGAAAACGAATGGACGGGCCCTTCGACAATAGCTAGGAGGATCTGACATGAGCGAGCGAACCTGCGCCGCGTGCGATTACCCGCTGGACGAAAACGCCATCCAGGTGCGGATCGGCGGACAGACCGTTGAGGTCTGTTGCGACGACTGCGCCGTCAAGCTGAAGGAGGCGCACGCCTCCGCCATGGCGTCGAAGCCGGCGTGATGCCGGCCCTGGACCGCGCCGCCGGACCCGGCGGTGCGGCTCCCCTCCCCACGCATGCGCGGCTTCCCATCCAATGCACGCCGCGTGCGACCCTCGATGGAGTGACAAATGACTTCGCAGAACGACAAGGCCCGGCTGTTCCATTCCCTACACGTGAAAGGCCAGCCGCTGGTGCTGTTCAACGCCTGGGACGCTGGCAGCGCGCGCGTAGTCGCCCAGGCCGGCGCCGCGGCGATCGCCACCGGCAGCTGGTCGGTCGCGGGCGCGAATGGTTTCGAGGATGGCGAACACATGCCGTTCCCGCTCGCCCTGGATAACCTGCGCCGCATCGTCGGCGCGGTCACGCAGCCGGTGACGATCGACCTGGAAAGCGGGTACGGCGAAGCGCCCGACGAAGTCGGCGCCGCCGTCGCCGCGGCGCTGCGCGGCGGTGCGGTCGGTTGCAACCTGGAAGACAGTTTTCCCGCCAACGGCCACCTGCGCGATACCGCCGCGCAAGTCCAGCGTCTCGCCGCCGCGCGCACGGCGGCAGACGAGTGCGGCGTGGCGATGTTCATCAACGCGCGCACGGACGTGTTCTTCCAGAAACCCGCCGCCGAGCACGACATGGCGATGGTCGAGGATGCACTGAAGCGCGCCCGTGCCTACGCTGACGCTGGCGCGAGCGGGCTGTTCGTCCCCGGCGTGGTTGCCGAACACCTGATTGCCCGCCTGGCCGAAGCCTCGCCACTGCCGGTCAACGTCATGGTCACGCCCGGTGTACCCGCTCGGGCGCGCCTTGCCGACCTCGGCGTGGCGCGCATCAGCCACGGCCCCGGGCCCTGGCGTGGTGCGATGCAGTGGCTGGCCGAGGCGGCCAGGGCCGCCATGGTGTGACGCTCCGAGGGTGGGCTTCAGCCCACGGCTCTCAGTCCGAACATCGGTGGGCTGAAGCCCACCCTACGGGGCTATGGCGGGGCGCGCAGCCATGGCACTTTCGCGTGATGGCTGCGCATCCGCCGCCGCCAGCCGGCGAGCCAGTTGCTGCGCAGCCACGCGGATCTCGGCCATTGCGCTGCACTCCCACAGGTTCCCGCGCAGCAACGCGCCGATCGCGTACAGCCCTACCTGCAACTCGCCACGGGCGTTGAGCAATTGGCCGTCCGGATGCGCGGCCACGCCCAGCTGCAGCGGATCGGGCGTGGCCAGCCCATCGCGCAGCAATCGCGAAAGTAGCGTGTGCTCGGTGAACGCGACGGCGGTGTCCAGCCCGGTGGCCTGGATCACCAGGTCCGCGCGCAACGTGTCCAACTGCTGCGTGGCGCGGTGGCGCACACTGACCTGCAGCGGCCCGTGCCCGTCGACGCCCAGCACGCGCGCCGCGTGTACCTGTAGTCGACCTTGTTCACGCATCGCGTCCAGCGCCCTGGCGGAGGCTGGCGCGACGCGATGGCGTGCCGCTTCCCACAGCCAGCGCAGGTGGCGCAGGAACTGCCGCCGTTGCTTCCCATCCAGCCGCCGCCACAGGCGCGCATTGATCGGTCGCATGCCGTCGAGCAGGCTGCGCCAGTCGGTGTGTGGCGTCGCTTCGATGGCGGCGTGCACCTGCCTGAGCATGGCCAGCGGGCTGTCGCAGGCAAGCAGCGCGGTATTGAGCGCTGACTGCCGCGCGTACGGCGCCGACGGCAGCGCGGTGTGCTCGAACGGGAATCGCCCGTGGCGCGACAGCGCCACCAATTCGGCGGCCGGCCAGCGCTCGGCAGCGGAAAGCAACGTGTCGACCGCCGTGAGGCCGGTGCCGATCACCAGCACGCGGCGCGGCGCCGGTTCCTGCCGCGCGATCCGCCAGGGATCGAGCACATAGGCGCCGCTCTGCAGCGCCTCGCGCGACACCGCCTTCAGCGGCCGCGGCGCCAGCGCACCCAGCGCCAGCACCACCGCGTCGGCCTTGATCAGCACGCCGCTGGCCAGGCGCACTGCGTAACCGCCATCGCACAGCGGTTCGAGCTGCACTGCATCCTCGCCATGGATCTGGACATGCCGGCCCTGTTGCAGCGCCTGGTCCGTGCACGCTCGCACCTGCGCCTCGATGAAGTCCCCGAACAGGCGCCGCGGCAGGAAATCGTCCGCGCCAACGCCGTCGACCTGCTGCGCGGCGAATTGCTGGAACTCCCCATCGCTGCCCGCGAACAGACCCATCGCGTGCGCACGCACGTTGAGCAGGTGCCGGTCGCTGCCGGTGGCATAGGCCACGCCCCGCCCGGCCACCGGCCGGTCGCCAGTGATCCAATGCACGCGCGTGCCGCGCCGTAGCAGTTCGCCGAAAAGCGAGGCGCCCGCGGCGCCTCCACCAATGATCGCAATGTCAGCCATACGCACTCCTGTCGGGGACAACCCGGCAGCGCCCTGCCACGGGCAGAGCGGGAACGGGGTGGGAAAGGGAGAGTGCGCGCGACCGGAGGGTCACGCGCCGCGGGCAGGGCGCTCCGTCAATGCCAAAGGCGGCACGCAACCGCGCATCGCCGCAGTGCCTGCCTGCGCATGAACTGCCGTGTGAGTCGTCGTCTGCATGAGGCTCACCCTGGACTGGTGGGTTGGAGCGTACTCGAACACAGCATTCGTTAAGGAACGGCTAGGAGCTCGCAAGGAACGGGTTGGCCGCGTCGATGACGGATCCTGGACATCGTCCAGAACGGATCACCCGGCCATTGCCCGCAGCCGTTCCGCGGTCGCCGTATCGGCAGGCACGAACGCTTCCAGTGCCAGCTCCGCCAGTGTGATGTCCACCGGCGTGCCGAACACGGTGGTGGTGCTGAGCATGGCAAGCACGTGGCCGTCGACCTCCAGTTGCATCGGCACGGCGATGGACGAGGCGACGTCGGCGTCCAGCGTACCTTCGGGCACGGGCAGCGCCTGCAGTTCGCGCAGCAAAGCGATCAGCTGCGGGTCGTGGCTGGCGTCGATCTGCTGGCGCAGGCGGTGCAGCAGGTGCGCGCGCCACTGGCCGAGATTGCGGATGCGGGGAGCGAGGCCGGCTGGGTGCAGGCTCAGGCGCAACACGTTGACCGGCGGGTGAAGCAACTCCGGTGCGACGCCGCCGAGCAGGCGCAGCGTCGCCTGGTTGCTGGCCACCAGTTGCCAGTAGCGGTCCACCGCGAGCGCGGGATAGGGCTCCAGGCCCTTGAGCAGCAGGTCGATGGTGGCGCGGGCGGTGGCGAGCGCGGGGTCGTCGAGCGCGCGCTCGCGGAAGGCCGGCGCGAAGCCGGCGGCGACCAGCAGGGCGTTGCGCTCGCGCAGCGGCACGTCCAGGTAGTCGGCCAGGTGCAGGATCATGTCGCGGCTCGGGTTGGCGCGCCCGGATTCGACAAAGCTCAGGTGGCGCGTGGAGATCTCCGCGCCGGTGGCCAGGTCCAGTTGCGAGAGCCGGCGGTGGCGGCGCCATTCGCGCAGCAGGTCGCCGATGGGGCGCTGGGTGTCGAGGGCTTGGGCGTTCATGGCATCCATGATGCTGTAGGAGCGCACCCTGTGGGCGACCGCCACGTCGGGTTGCGCGGAATGGTGAGGATGCCGGTCGCGCCCAAGGGCGCTCCTACAGGTAGGGCGTTTCGCGGCTTGCGCATGAAGGCTTTGGGAGAAGCCGTTGGCCTTGCCCGGCGAGTTGTAGGAGCGCCCTTGGCGCGACCGCCATGTTGGGTTGCGCGGGATGGTGGGGTTGCCGGTCGCGCCCAAGGGCGCTCCTACAGGGGCGGGCGTTTCGCGGTTTGCGCATGAAGACCTTGGGAGAAGGCGTTGGCGTTGCCTGGCGAGGTTGCAGGAGCGCCCTTGAGCGCGACCGCCATGCCGGGCTGCGTGGGATGGTGAGCTTGCCGCTCGCGCACCAAGGTGCGCCCCTATAAGGGGCAGGCCGGCTGTAGTTCGGTCTCGCGCAGGAACGTGCCCATGTCCTCCACCAACCGCTCGAGATGCGTGTGGTAGAGCCCGTGCGGTGCGCCGGCGTATTCGATGTAGCGGCTCTGCGGCACCCGTGCGGCGACGTCACGGCCTTGCTCCACCGGTTCGCTGACGTCGCGGTCGCCATGGATCACCAGCAGCGGCACGTCGATGGTGGCAAGTTCCGCGCGCTGGTCCACGCGCTTGGCGCGGAAGCATTCGACCAGCGCCTGCAGCGAGGCGTCGAGGATGATGTCGATGGTGTGCTGCACGAGCTGTGGCGTGGTGCCGGTCTCGGCGGGCAGGAAGAAGCCGTCGGCGCTGTCGGCCAGCCAGCGCGGCAGGTCGCCGCGGATGGCGGCGAGCACGGCCTCGGTGGTGGGCTCGTCCATGCTCCACGCCTCGCGGCTGCCTTCGGCGTAGCTGGGGGCGACCGGTGCCAGGAAGAGGGCACGTGCCACGCGGGCGCTGCCGTGGCGACTCAGGTAGCGGGTGGCTTCGCCAGTGGCCATCGAGTGCGCGACCAGCGTCGCCTCGCCCAAGTCCAGGTGTTCGAGCAGCTCGGCCACGTCGTCGGCCAGGCGATCGAGCCGGTAGCCCTGGCCCGGGTCGTCCGAGCGGCCGTGGCCGCGCCGGTCCAGCGCGATGCAGCGGTAACCGAGCGCGTTGAAGTGCAGCATGTGCCGCTGCCAGACGCGCGAATCGAGCGCCCACGAGGCGAGGAAGACGATCGGCTGGCCGTGGCCCCAGTCGCGATAGAAGAGCGTGGTGCCGTCGGTGGTGGTGAACTGGCTCATGGTGCGTCTCCGCAATGGGTAAGGGGAGCCGCCGTCCCTGGCGGCGGGGGACTCAGGCGGCCATCGGCACCTTGTCGAGGAAGCCATGCACGCGGCGGATGCGGCCCTCGTCCAGCTCGGCCACGTCGAAGCCGATCACCAGCGGCTCGTCGGCGCCGGGCGCGGCCAGGTGCCATTGGAAGCGCGCCACGTCGTGGTGGGCGTCGACCTCGCCGGCGAGGGTGAAGACGTGGCCGGGGAACATGCCCTGCACCGCGTCGATGGTCGTGTCGATGGCTTCCCAGCCGCGTGCCTGGGCCAGCGGATCGGTGTATGTGGCGTGCTCGGCGTAGACATCCTCGATCAGCGCGCGGCGGCGCAGCGGATCGGCTTCGTTCCAGGTGCGGATGTAGTTGGCGATCAGTTCGCGGGTGGCGTTCATGGCGGTGCTCCGTGGTGGGTGTGGACACAGCTTGCGGCCGCCGCCGCGGCGGGGCGATTACCTGGCAGGTAATGGAACGTTCCAGGCTTCTCGCCACCGCGACGCCGTGCGCCGGATGCTGGCCACCCGTGCAAAGGGAGCGAAGGCCATGAGCAGACAACGCAGCCCCGACGAATCCGAACGACGCGACGCGCGTCCACACGATGACGGCGCAGGCGCCGACCACCCCGCCGGCGAACCGGCACGGCCGGCCGGCACGGGTGGCGACGTCCGGCGTGACCGCCTGGACACCATCGAGTGGGCGGACGATCGCACGCGCGCGCTCGATCCCCATCATGGCGGCCTGGATGAAGCGCCCATGGAGGACCTGCTGGACGGTGGCGAAACGGACGCGGCCTATCGCAAGGAAGCCAGGCAGGTCACGCCGACGATCGATCCGGCGAGCGAGCGCGACGACGAGCGCTAGCACGGTGCCGTTGCGTCGTCCCGCCGACATCGCCGCTGCGCATGCCCTGAGGTGAAAACGCATCCGGTGGCCTGATTGCGCGCATCGTGCCCGGCCGGGCACGTGGCCTATCCCCAGCGGCGGGCGCGCTGGCGCGGCCCCTGCCGGCAGGGCGTGCGAGAATCTCTCGCATGAACCTGCTCGCCATCGAAACCAGCACCGAAAGCTGTTCCGTCGCGCTCGTGCACGGACAGGAAGTGATCGCCCGCAGCGAACTGGCGCCGCGCCGCCACGCCGAACTGGCGCTGCCGATGGCCGACGCACTGCTGGCCGAAGCCGGGCTGGGCCGGCACGCGCTGGATGCGATCGCCGTCGGTCGCGGGCCGGGCGCGTTCACCGGCGTGCGGCTGGGCGTGGCGTTGGCGCAGGGCATGGCGCTGGCGCTGGACCGGCCGGTGGTGCCGGTGTCCTCGCTGGCCGCGCTGGCGCTGGAGGCGCCGGAGGACGAGGCGACGATCCTTGCCGTGATCGACGCGCGCATGGGCGAGATCTATGCCGCCTGCTATCGCCGCGATGGCGAGGGCGGGCTGGTGGCGCTGGATGACGAGCGCGTCTGCCCGCCCGATGCGCTGGTGCTGCCGCAGGCCAAGGCGTGGAACGTGGTCGGCAGTGGTTGGGCCACGTACGCGCAGGCGCTTCGCGGTCATCTCACCGGTGAGTTGAAGCTGGCCGACGGTGAGTGCTACCCGCAGGCTCGCCACGTGGCCGAGCTGGCCGTGCGCGAATACCAGGCCGGCCGTGCCGTAGCGCCGGAGCAGGCCCTGCCGGTGTACCTGCGCGACAAGGTGGCGCTGACGCTGGCAGAACAGGGACGCGTCACGCCCTAGCTGCCGCGAACCCCGGCCAGCTCCGCGCTCACCGACCGAATGTCCTCGCCAGCCGGGCTTACGGCCCTCAAAGCTGCCCGATCGCCAACTGCACCAGCAGGCTGCTCACCGCCACCGCGACCCACACGCCGAACCCCAGCAGGATCGGCCGCGGGCCGCTGGAAATCATCCTGCGCAGGTTCGCCGACAGCCCGATCGCCGTCAGCGCCATGATGATCAGGAACTCCGCCAACTGGTGGATCAATGGCTGCACCGCCTCCGGCACCAGCCCCGCCGTGCGCACCGCCGAGGCGACCAGGAACCACAGGATGAACCAGGGAAAGATGCGCTTGAGGCTGAAGTCGGCGGCACCTTTCTTTTTTTCGCGCATCGCCACCATCACCGCCAGCGTGATGCACACCGGGATGATCAGCGTGGCGCGGGTGAGCTTGACGATGGTGGCGTAGTCGCCCGCCGCATGGCTGTAGCTGTAGCCGGCGGCGACGACCGACGAGGTGTCGTTGATCGCCGTGCCGGCCCACAGCCCGAAGCCGAGGTCCGACAGGTGCATCAGGTGCCCCAGCAACGGGAACAGCAGCACGGCCACCACGTTGAACAGGAAGATGGTGGAGATCGCGAACGCGGTGTCGTGTTCGTCGGGCTTGATGATCGGCGTCACCGCCGCGATCGCCGAGCCGCCGCAGATCGCCGTGCCCACGCCGATCAACACCTTCAACTGGTCATGCACGCCGAGCACCCGCCCCAGCCCCCACGCCGCGACGAAGGCCGCGCTCATGGTGATCAGCGTGACCGACAGCGATTCGAGGCCGGTCTTGGCCACCTGGTCGAGGCTGAGCCCGAAACCCAGCGCGATGATCGACCATTGCAACACCTGCTTGCCGGCGAACTGGATACCGGGCGTGAAACGCGCGCCGGGCGACACGGTGTTGCGCACCAGGATGCCGAACACGATGCCGATCACCGGCCCGCCGATCAGCGGCGCCAGATGGCCCAGCCACAACGCCACCAGCGCAATGACGAACGTGAGGCCCAGGCCGGGCAAGCGGGCGGACAGGGTGGGTGCGGGCGTGGCAGCGACGGTGGTCATGAAAGGCTCGGCTGGCGAAGTGCGCCCATTGTCGCTGTGCAATGCCATCAGCAAAACTTTGCATGTTTGATGATCGGTATAAGCTTGGTTGAATGCTCAACATCACACCCCGCCAGCTCGACGTGTTCGTGCAGACCGCCCTGCACGGCAGCCTGCGCGCCGCCGCCGAGCGCGTGCACCTGACCCAGCCGGCCGCCAGCATGGCGCTGGCGGAACTGGAGCGGCAGCTCGGCGCACCGCTGTTCGACCGCGAGCGGGGGCGGCTGCGCCTCAACCCACGCGGGCGTGAACTGCTGCCGCGCGCGCAGGAGCTGCTCGAGCGCCACGCGGAATTGGCCCGCTTCGGGCAGGGCGATGCGCAGGCGTTGGCGGGCGAGCTGCGCATCGGCGCCAGCAACACCGTCGGCAACTACCTGGTCGGCGAACTGCTGGGCGGCTTCGTGCGCGCGCAGCCACAGGTGGCGATCCGCCTGCGGGTGGCCAATACCGACACCATCGCCTCGCAGCTGCTCGACCATGCGCTGGACGTCGGCTGCGTCGAGGGCCCGGTTGCGCATCCGCAACTGGAACTTCGGCCCTGGCGCGAAGACCGGCTGCGCGTGTGTGCGGCGCCTGAGCACCCGCTGGCCCGCAAGCGTGCACTGAAGCCGGCGGACTTCGCCGGCGCGCGCTGGGTGCTGCGCGAACCGGGTTCGGCCACGCGCGCCACCACCGAGCGTGTGCTGGCACAGTTGCCGCCAGGCGAGACCGTGCTCGAGCTGGACCAGATCGAGGCAATCAAGCAGGCCGTCGCCGCCGGCCTCGGCATCGCCTGCCTGCCCGAGGTGGCGCTGGTCGACGCACTGGCGACCGGGCGGCTGGTCGCGCTGAAGACACCGTTCCTCGACCTCGGGCGTACGCTCTCGCTGTTGCTGCATCGCCAGAAATACCGCGGCGCGTTGCTGGAAGCCTTTCTGCAAACGGTCCGCTGACAAGGCAATCCTGCCCGCGCAGTCGCGGGGGCAAGGGTTCGGTTGTGCGGGTCGGCGTTGCTGCTGGACAGAAATGCCGCGGCGCGCTCCTGGAAGCCTTCCTGCCAACCGTCCGCTGACAAGTGAATCCTTCCCCCGCGCGCGGGGGAAGGTGCCCGAAGGGCGGATGGGGGAAGCCTTGCGAAAGACTTCCCCCGTCGATCCGGCCCAAGAGCGCCCCCATCCGCCTGTCGGCACCTTCCCCCGCGGTCGCGGGGGAAGGATTCGGGCGTGTGGGTCGAGGTCCTGCGAATAACGCGGCGCACCGCCGAGTGCTTTCCCGCCAACCGTCCGCTGACAAGTGAATCTTCCCTCGCAGTCGCGGGGGAAGGATTCGATTGTGTGTGTCGAGTCGCCTTTTGTAGGTACACGGCCTCTTTGCCGGTGGATTCACTCGATCGACGCTAGCGTCCGCTGGCCATGCCATCGCGTCCAGTCAGCAACCCCTTCGGCGTCCCGCTTGCCAAACCGGTGGACGAGGTGCCTGCGGGCGCGCTCACCACGTTGCGGCGCAAGGCGCGCGATTGCCAGGCGTGTCCGCTGTGGCGCTATGGCACGCAGACGGTGTTCGGGCAGGGGCCGGCCTCGGCGCGGGTCATGCTGATCGGCGAGCAGCCGGGGCTGCAGGAGGACCGTGAGGGCGTGCCTTTCGTCGGCCCGGCCGGGCAACTGCTCGACCGTGCGTTGGGCGAGGCGGGACTGGATCGCTCGGCTTTGTACCTGACCAACACCGTCAAGCATTTCAAGTACGAGACCCGCGGCACCGCCAAGCTGCACAAGCGCGCCAATGCCGCCGAGCAGGCGGCCTGCCGCATGTGGCTGGCGGCGGAACTGTTGCGGGTGCAGCCGAAACTGGTGGTCGGCCTGGGCGCAATGGCGGCGCAGACCATGTTCGGCAACGCCTTCCGCATCACCCGCGAGCGCGGTGTGTGGCGGCCGCTCGGCGAAGGCACGCAGGGGCTGGCGACCTGGCATCCGTCGGCGGTGCTGCGGATGCCGGAGGAGGAAAAGCGGCATCAGGCGTTCGCGGAGTTGGTGGCGGACTTGCGATCGGTGGCCGGCGCGCTCGGGAAGCTCGCGTAGGTGCCTGACGACAGGTCGCCTCGCAGCCGCTCCCTCCCCTTCAGGGGGAAGGCTTGGGGTGGGGATGGGTTTCCCCAGGGAGGTTCGAATGGCCGTTTTGTAGGAGCGCCCTTGGGCGCGACCGCCATGCATAAGCGTGCACCGCGGTCGCGCCCAAGGGAGCTCCCACGGAAGAGCAGCTCCGGAGTGCCTTCAATGGAAATCCCGCGAGCGCACGTCCAGTTCGCCGAGCATCGGTGTCAGGTCTTCCAGCGTGTGCGCGATCAGGTGTTGCACGCCATGTTCGCTCTCCAGATGGCCTTCGATGGCCAATAGCCGCGACGCCAGCAGCACGCGTCGCTGGCGCAGCACCACGCGCCGCCAGATCACCACGTTGGTCAGGCCGAACTCGTCCTCGATCGTCAGGAACACGACGCCGCTGGAGGTTTGCGGCTGCTGGCGCAACGTGACGATGCCGGCCACGCGCACGGGACGACCGTTGGGCACGCCAGCCAGCTCGTTCGAGGCGCGATAGTGCCGTGCGCGCAGCCGCGGGCGAAGCAGCCGCAGTGGATGCGGGCCCAGCGTGGTGCCCGTGAGCGCGTAGTCGGCGCGCAGGTCCTCGCCGCGCGTGGGCAACGGCAGCGCGACGATTTCGGTTTCCGGCGTAGCGCCAGGGAACAGCGGTAACTGCGGTTCGACGCCGGCGATCGCCCAGCGCGCGCGATGGCGATGGCCGGCCAGCGCGCGCAGTGCGCCCGAGTCGGCGAGCAGGCCCTGGTCGCGGCGATCGAGCTGGACGCGGGCGCTGAGATCGGCCACGTCGGCAAAGGGGCGTTGGCCGCGGGCGGCCATGATGTCCCTGGCGGTCGCTTCGGAGAAACCACGGATCAGCCGCAGCCCCATACGGATCGCCGGCTGCAGTCGTGCATCGCGCTCGGGCTCCAGCGTGCAGTCCCAGTCGCTGTGGCGCACGTCGATGGGCAGCGTGCGGATGCCGTGGCGGCGTGCGTCCTGCAGCAACTGATCGGGCGAGTAGAAACCCATCGGCGCGGAGTTGATCAGCGCGCAGGCGAACGCCGCCGGCTCGTGGCATTTCAGCCAGCTGCTGACGTAGGCGAGCAGCGCGAAACTGGCCGCGTGCGATTCGGGGAAGCCGTAGCTGCCGAAGCCCTTGATCTGTTCGAACAGGTGCTCGCCAAACTCGCGGCTGTAGCCGTTTTTCAACATGCCGGCGAGCAGCTTTTCGCGGTGCGGTTCCAGCCCGCCGTGACGCTTCCAGGCCGCCATCGAGCGGCGCAGGGCATCGGCCTGGCTCCCGTTGAAGTCGGCAGCGACCATGGCGATCTGCATCACCTGTTCCTGGAACAGTGGCACACCGAGCGTGCGCTCGAGGACGCCCTTCAGTTTCTCGGAGGGGTAGTCGACCGCCTCTTCGCCATTCCGCCGGCGCAGGTACGGATGCACCATGTCGCCCTGGATGGGGCCGGGCCGCACGATCGCCACCTCGATCACCAGGTCGTAGAACTCTTTCGGCTTCAGGCGCGGCAGCATCGCCATCTGCGCACGCGATTCGATCTGGAACACGCCGATGGTGTCGGCGCGGCTGATCATCTCGTAGGTGGGTTCGTCGTCCTTGTGGTCCTTGTTGATGCCGGCGATGGTGTAGCCGCCGCGGCCGTGTTCCTTCAGCAGGTCGAAGGTCTTGCGCAGGGCGGTGAGCATGCCCAGCGCCAGGCAATCCACTTTCAGCATGCCCAGCGTGTCCAGGTCGTCCTTGTTCCACTGGATCACCGTGCGGCCGTCCATCGCGGTGTTCTCCACCGGCACCAGGGTCGAGAGCGGATGCTCGGAAATGACGAAGCCGCCGGGGTGCTGGGAGAGGTGGCGTGGAAAGCCGATCAGCTGCACGGTGAGGGCGAGGACCTGCTGGATCAGCGGCGTGTCCGGATCGAAGCCGCGTTCGCGCAGGCGGTCCAGCGGAGGAACCTCGCCGCTCCAGCGGTCCAGCGTGGCGGACAGTTCGCCGGCCAGTTCCGGCGTCATGCCCAGCGCGCGGGCCACGTCGCGGATCGCACCACGGCCGCGGTATTCGGTCGCTACCGCGGTGAGCGCGGCGCGGTCGCGGCCATAGCGGTCGAACACGTATTGCAGCACTTCCTCGCGGCGTTCGTGTTCGAAGTCGACGTCGATGTCCGGCGGCTCGTCGCGGTCGGCGGAGATGAAGCGCTCGAACAGCAGGTTGCTCGTCTCCGGATCGGCCTCGGTAATGCCGAGCACGAAGCAGACCAGCGAGTTGGCGGCCGAGCCGCGACCCTGGCAGAGGATCTCCTTCGACCGCGCGAAGTGCACGATGTCGTGCACGGTGAGGAAATAGGACTCGTATGCCTTGGTTCGGATCAGGGCGAGTTCGCTTTCGATCTGCGCGCGCCATGCGTCCTTCGCGCCGCCGGGCCAGCGCCAGCGCACGCCTTCCTCGACCAGATGACGCAGCCAGGTGACCGGGGTGTGGCCCTGCGGCACCAGTTCGTGCGGGTAGGTGTACTGGAGTTCTTCCAGCTGGAACGTGCAGCGCCGCGCGATCGCCAGGCTCTCGGCCAGCAGCTCGGGCGGATAGATGGCCGAAAGCGCGCGGCGCGTGCGCAGGTGGCGCTCGCTGTTGGGGAACAGGCGGTGGCCGGCCTGCGCCACGGTGGTGTGGTGGCGGATCGCGGTCATCACGTCCTGCAGCGGGCGGCGGGCGCGCACGTGCATGTGCGCGTCGCCGCTGGCGACCAGCGGCAACGCCAGGCGTTCGCCCAGGGCGCGCAGGTCGGCCAGGCGCGCGTCATCGTCGGGGCCGCGGTGCAGCTCGACCGCGAGCCAGCAGCGGTCCGGGAAGCGTGCTTTCAGCCAGGCCCCTTCGGCCTCGTCCGGCTCCGGGCCGGGTAGCCACAGCGCGAGCAGGCCCTCGGTATCGCCGAGGTCTTCGCGCAGCAACGCGTAGCTTCCCTTGGGTGCACGGCGGCGTGCGGTGGTGATGAGCTGGCAAAGGCGCGCGTAGCCTTGGTTGTTTTCCACCAGCAGCACGCACTTGAGACCATCGGCGAACTGGAATTCGCTGCCGACGATGAGCTTGATGCCGGCTTTGCGCGAAGCCTCAAGCCCGCGCACGATGCCGGCGAGCGTGCATTCGTCGGTGACGGCCAGCGCACTGTAGCCCTGCTGCTTCGCGCGCTCGAACAGCTCGATCGCCAGCGAGGCGCCGCGCTGGAAGCTGAAGGCGGAAAGGCAGTGGAGTTCCGCGTAATCAGGCAGGCTCATGCCGCTGCCCTCCAGCTCTGCCGGCGGAGGCCGTGGCGGCGATCAGGTGACGACTTGGTGCTTCGAACAGGGCGCCGTCCTTCCGTTTTTGTAGGTCGCACCTTGTGCGCGAGCGGTAACGCCGCACGTTGCTCAAACGTGGGGATGGCGGTCGCGCACAGATGCGCTCCTACAGGGAAGGTTTGCGTCGGGGCGAGCATGGCGAGGCGATTGCTCGTGCGGGAGCCTCCTCGCTCTTTGTAGGAGCGCACCTTGTGCGCGAGCGGTAACGCCGCACGTTGCTCAAACGTGGGGATGGCGGTCGCGCACAGGTGCGCTCCTACAGGGAAGGTTTGCGTCGGGGCGAGCATGGCGAGGCGATTGCTCTTGCGGAAGTCTCCTCGCTCTTTGTAGGAGCGCACCTGTGCGCGACCGGTAACGCCGTACGCCGCGGATGCGCGAGGATGGCGGTCGCGTACAGGGTGCGTTCCTGCAGGAAGTGTCGCGGCCAGGCAGTGACGCGCGGCAACCGCGGTCGGGAGCTTCATGCGAACCACCCGTGCAGCATGAAGCCATCGCGCTCGCCGACCGGGCAGTAGGCCCAGGCGCGTTGGCCAGCGGCGGTTTCGACCACGTAGTAGTCGCGTCGCACGTCGCCGTTCCACCAGCCGCTTTCGATGCGTTCGGGGCCGGCCAGGATGCGCGGTTCGCGCTCGCGCAGCGGGATCGGTTGCGGCAGCAGCCAGCCGGGGCGGGGCAGGGGCGGGGCGGGGTCACTGTCGCCGTGGTCGCGCCAGGCGTGTTCGGGGCGGTGGTCGGCGTGGATCGAAAGACCGTGCACGGCCTCGTCGCCCAGTCGCGCGCGCAGGCGTTCGCGCAGTTGCTCCCACGGCACCGCCTGTTGCGGGCGTACGTCGAACAGGTCGCGGCCGGCTGGCACGAACGGCGGCAGCTCGCGCGCGATCAGTTGCAGGGCCCGCATCGGCGCGGCCAGTTGCACCAGGTCGAGCCGGCCGCGGGCCAGTTCGAACAGCATGCCGGCATCGCGTTCGGGCGCGAGCAGGCCGACCGGCACTTCGGTGGCGGCGCCGCGTTCGTGTTCCAGTCGCAGCACGAAGCGCTGCACGCCGCCGTCGCGGCCGGCGAGGTAGGCGGCGAGGTCGCCGGTCATGCGGCGCAGCGGGAACAGCAACTGGCCGGTCGCGCCGACGTCGTAGTTGAACTCGATGCGCGATTCGAAATGATCCGGCGGCTGGTAGCAGTCAAGCGGCGTGGCGAGCGCGCCGGTGAGGCGGTCGAGCTGGTCGAGGGTGTCGGTGCCCACGCGCCGGCCCAGCGCCGCGCGCGGCAACGCGTAGACCTGGGCGAGCCGGCGCAGGCCCATGCGGCGCAGGCTGTCGGCCGCTTCGGGCGGCAGGCCGGCGCGTTCCACCGGAAGCTGGCCGAGGGCCTGCTTCAGCGGCGTGTCGTGGGTGACCGCCAGGCCGTCGTGCACGCCGGCCAGCGCGCGCGCGGCCCAGGGGTTGGGTGCGAGCGCGATGCGGTGGCGGAAGCCGAGCGCGACCAGGTCCTCGCGCAGCAGCGCTTCCATCCGGGGCCACTGGCCGAACAGGCGAAAGCTCGCCTCCACCTCGATCAGCAGCGAGGCCGGCATCTGCCGGCTGACCTGCGCACCGTAGCGGTAGGCCCAGGCGGCGAGGAAGTCGTGCCAGCGCGTGGTTTCGGCCGGATCGTGCTCGACCGTGGCAAAGCGCGCGCAGATCGCCTGCGCGGTGGCCAGCGGCAGGCCCGCGCGCAGGCCCTGTGCCTTCGCCGCGGCGTTGACTGCGCGCAGCACGCGCCGCTGCACGGGGCCGTCGACCAGCACCAGCGGCTCGTCCGGCATGGCATGGCGCCGGAGGACGCCGTCGAGCGCCAACTGCGGCAACAGGATGCAGGCCCACAACATGCCGTGGGCCTCAGGCGCGATCCGGAACGGCCATGACCGGACTGTCCGGGAGGGTTTCGGACGTGCCCGTCGGCAGCGGCCACAGCAGCGGTTGCGCCGGGGGGGTGCCGCCGCGGCACTTGAGTACGCGCAGGCGCGTGGGGCGGGTTTCCATGACCAGCCGCAGCGCGGCGGGTGAGGCGTGCGTCGCCGCCGAGACAGGCCGCATCGCGATACCCAGGCACTGGCCGGTTTCCGCCGCCAGCTGCAACCGGCGCAGCGTGCGGTCGTCGGCCTGATGCGGCCAGCACAGCACGGCGGCGCAGGCGGCCGAGCGCAGGCATTGCTCGGTCGCCCAAGGCACGTCGCGCGGTTCGGCGCGCACCACCTGCAGCCGGCCCAGTCGCACGCCGGCGTTGGCCCAGGCGGCAGGGAAAGGCAGGTAGGGCGGGGCGATCAGCGCGACCAGTCCGTCGGTCTGGGTCAGGCGCGCGAGCGTGGGCCACAGCAGGGTCAGTTCGCCGATGCCATCGAGTGGCAGCAGCACTTCGCTCAAGGCACCTTCGGGCCAGCCGCCGCTGGGCAATGCCGCGTCCAGCAGCGGGAAGCCGGTCGGCTGGCGCGAGGGCGGACGGGCCTGCGGCTGGCCGCGCCAGAGGCGGCGGGCGTCGAACAGGTGATCGAGGGCGACGACGTTGCTCATGCGTGTGCCCCCGTAGGGTGGGCTTCAGCCCACCATGGCCACACGAAGCGGTGAGGTGAAGCCCGCCCTGCGGGGGCTTCGTACGATCCGTCATTGCCGCAAGGCTTCCCCCATCCGCCCTTCGGGCACCTTCCCCCGTGGAGCGGGGGAAGGCTCATGCTTGCGGCAACGCGCTTTGGATCTTTCCCCCGCTTGCGGGAGAAGGGGCCCGAAGGGCGGATGGGGGCGAACGGAGCGCGGCCTTCCCTGCTGGCCGCCGCCGGGAGGCGCTGGCGCCCGCCCCGGCCTGCGTGGACGTTCATCAGCCGGGCCTCACCAGCCCCGCGAACAAACCCTCGATGGCGAAGTCGGTGGCGCGCGGGTCCACTTCGATCGGCGCGTAGGCGGGATTGCGCGGCAGCAGGCGGATATGGCCGTCCCGGCGCTCGAACCGCTTGACGGTGAACTCGCCCTCCAGCCGCGCCACCACGGTCTGGCCGTGGCGCGCCTCGGGCGTGCGGTGCACGCCGATCAGGTCGCCGGGGAGGATGCCGTCGAGCAGCATCGACTCGCCCACCACTTCCAGCAGGTAGTCCGGCTTGAGGCGGAACAGCGAAGCATCCAGCGCAACCTCGCGGCGCACTTCGGCGTCCGAGCCGATCGGCCGGCCTGCCGCCACGCGACCGAGCAGCGGCACGGTGAGCGTCGGTACCCTCTCGCGCTGGCGCAGGCGGATGCCGCGCGCCTGGCCGGGCACCAGTTCGATGTGTCCCTCGCGTGCCAGCGCCTCCAGGTGCAGCCGCGCCGAGCGGTTCTGCTTCAGGCCCAGCGCGGCGGCGATCTGCAGCTGCGAGGGCGGGTAGCCGTAGGCCGCGATGTGCTCTCGCAGGTACTCGAGCAGGGCCTGGCGGGTGGGGGTCAGAGTCATGTTACTAATATTAGTACATCGAAGAAGGTCGCGGCAGGGGGAGGCTTTTGGCATTATTTCGTTAAGGGGAATCCGGCACCTTGCCGAAAGCCTGAAGGCCCGAGGGACTGCGATGCGTCCGCGAAGGACTTCAGGCGTGTGGGGAAAACACATGATGTCCGCGTTGCTGCTGGGCGTTGGCTTGCTGCTGGGTGTGCCCGCGGCGGCCGCCAATGCGCCGGCCCCCGCTCCCGTTTCTGCCGAAGCGTCTGCGGACCGGGTCCTGCCGACCCCGCAGTTCCGCCGCTACGGCAGCGCCGACGGCCTGCCGAGCAGCCTGGTCTACACCGCCGTGCAGGCGCCGGACGGCACCATGTGGTTCGGCACCAAGAACGGCATCGCGCGTTTCGACGGTGTGGAGTTCCGCAATTTCCGCCACGTTTCCGGCGACCCCGATTCGCTTGCCGGCAACGGCATCTCCTCGCTGCTGATCGACAAGGAGGGCCGGCTGTGGGCCGCCGGGCTGGACGCCGGCCTGAACCGGCTCAATGCCGCCACCGGCAGGTTTGAGCACTGGAAACACGATGCGGCCGATCCCGGCAGCCTGGTGAGCGAAAAGGTGTGGGCGCTGGCGCAGACGGCCGACGGCCTCTGGGTGGGCACCCGCTTCGGGCTGGACCGGATGCGCGCGGACGGCAGTTTCGAGCACGTCGTCAACCCGTTGCTCGGGCCCACGCCTGCCGACTTCGGCGAAGTGGCAGCGCTCTACGTCGACCCGCGCCAGCGCCTGTGGGTCGGCAGCATCCACGGCATTTTCCGGCGCGACACCGACGGCAGCTGGCACCAGGTGCTGCCGGCCGACCCGGCGCAGACGGTCGATGCATGGCGCATCGACGGCAATGGCGATGAAGTGCGCATCGCCACCGTGCGCGGGTTGCTGGTCGTCGGGCCGGACGGCCGCGCGCACCGTTTCGCCCGCGACGTGCTGCCCGACACCAACGTGATGGTGAGCACCCGCGACCACTCTGGCCGGCTGTGGATCGGCACCCAGCGGGGCCTGTTCCTGCAGGAGCGGCCGGACGGTCCGGTCCTTCCCGTGATGAACCGCCCGGTGCTCTACGGCAATCTGCCGGGTACCTGGGTGTGGCAGCTCTACGTCGATCGCGAAGGCGGCCTGTGGGTGACCACGCTCGATGGCGGCGTGGCCTACCTGGCGCCGGGCTGGTTCAGCTTCAGTCGCTACACGCACGTGCCGGACAACTCGGCCAGCCTGCGCGATTCGGTGGCCACCACCATGGCGCGCGGCCGGGATGGCCGCCGCATCTGGGTCGGCGAGCGCGACGGGCGCGTGGATCGGCTCGACCCGTACACCGGCAAGGTCGAACACGTGCTCTCGGGCCTGCGCGGCGATGTGCTGGGCATGACCGAAGGCAATGGCGGCCGCCTGTGGGTGGCGGTGCAGGGGACGCTCTATCGCACGAAGGGGTCGCAGGCCGTCGCGGTCGATCCGGAAGGCCTGATGTTCCGCCGTCCGCTGGAAGTCGAGCCCGGCCCCGACCATCGCCTGTACGTTCGCACTTTCCGCGAGGGCCTGTTCCGCGTCGATCCGGACACGCTCCAGGTGACCCGCGTCCCGATGCACCAGGCCGACGACAAGATGCTGTGGGGCGCGCAGATGACGCTCAACGACCGCGGCACCTTCTACTACGCCAGCGAAGGCGGCCTGATGCAGCTGGACGCCACGCACAGCTTCTTCGAGCCGGTGCCCGGCGGGCCCACCGGCATCTCGGTGGAGGCTTTCAGCTTCTCCACCGACGGCCTGTGGCTGGCCACGCCCGACGGGCTGGAACAGTACCGTTACCACGGCGACGGCCTGGCGCTGGTGCGCCACGTGGACATGGCGCACGGCTGGCCCTCGGTCGGCGTGGTCGACATGCGCGTGGATGCGCGCGGGCGGGTGTGGATCTTCGGCACCGATGGCTTGTGGCGGTTCGATCCGGATACCGGCCGCTTCCGCTCGTTCGGCCTGCAGGATGGCCTGAGCAACACCGAATTCTCGCGCGGCTTCGCGCTGATGCCCGATGGCAACCTCTACGCACCCACGCTCGGCGGCGTGGTCGCTTTCAACCCCGACCGCGTGTGCGAGCAGGCTACCGTGCCGCAACTGGCGCTGACCCGTGTGCGGGTGCGCCGCCACGGCGTGCTGGTCGATCTGCCGCTGGGTCCCGGTCCGGTCGAGGTGGACTGGCGCGATCGCGAATTGGGCGTGGAGGCGCGCGTGTTCTCCTACGTCGATCCGTCGGCCAACCATTACCGCTTCCGGCTCGACGGGCTGGACAACAGTTGGGTGGACGTCGACAGCCGCGGCCAGCGCGACTTCGCCGGGCTGGGCGCGGGCGACTACACGTTGCGCGTGATGGCGGTCGGCGCCGGTGGCGCCTGGGCGCACCTGGCCGCACCGCTTCGCATCCATGTGGAGGCGCCGCCGTGGGCGCGCTGGTGGGCCTGGCTGACCTATGCCATCACCCTGGTGCTGGTCGTGTGGACCGCCCTGCGGTTCTGGCGCCGGCGCATCGCGCAGCGCCATCGCATCGCCATGTCCGAGCAGCAGCGCTGCCTGGCCGAGGAGGCCAGCGCTGCCAAGACACAGTTCCTGGCCACCCTGAGCCATGAGATCCGCACGCCGATGACCGGCGTGATGGGCATGGCCGAGCTGTTGCTGACCACGCCGCTCAAGCCCGAACAGCGCGAGTACACCCTGGCCATGCAACGCTCCGGCGGCATGCTGCTCAAGCTGCTCAACGACGCGCTGGACCTTGCGCGCATCGAGGCTGGGCGGCTCGATCTGGAGTGCGCCCCGTTCGACCCGCGCCAGCTCGTCGACGACGTGGCGCAACTGCAGCTGGGCCACGCGCAGGCCAAGCGCCTGTCGCTCACCGTGGACCTGGCCGACGACCTGCCGCCAAAGGTCGTCGGCGACGCGGTGCGCATCAAGCAGGTGTTGCTCAACCTCACCCACAACGCTCTGAAGTTCACCGAATACGGCAGCGTGAAACTGTGCGTGCAGCGTTACGCCGACGGCCTGGTCTTCAGCATCGCCGACACCGGCCCGGGCATCCCCGAATCGGCGCAGGCGCGGCTGTTCCAGCGCTTCGAGCAGGTCGACGGCCCGCAACGGCGCGCCGGCAGCGGCTTGGGGCTGGCGATCTGCCGCGAGCTGGTCGGCATGATGGGTGGCGACATCGAGCTGGAATCACGCGTGGCCCAGGGCACCACCTTCCGCGTGCGCCTGCCGCTGCAACCGCCTGCTGGCGGCGTCGGTGCGACCGTTGTGGCCTCCGCGCCGATTGGCCGCTCGTTGCATGTGCTGCTGGTCGAGGACGACGCCATCGTCGCAGCGGTGATCCGCGGCCAGCTCGAACGCCAGCGCCACCGCGTCTGCTACGTCGCCAACGGCCTGGGCGCGCTGGCCGAGCTGGATCAGTCGCGCTTCGATGCGATTCTGCTGGATCTGGACCTTCCCGGCGTCGACGGTTTCCAGGTCGCCCGGCTGATCCGCCAACGCGAGGAAGCCGGTCGGCGCACCCCGATCATCGCCGTCACCGCACGCTCCGGCGGGAACGAGGAAGCCCAGGCGTACGAGGCGGGAATGGATGCTTTCCTGCGCAAGCCGTTCAGCGGCGAGGACCTCGCCGAGCTGTTCGTGGCACTCGTGCCGGAACCGGGCATGCCCGCGGACGAGGTGGTGGACCCGGCCTGAGCGCGCGGCTGTTCCGCCGGCGCCTCCGCGCTCAGCTCAGCAGGAGCAGCCGGTGCGCGTCGTTGACCTGTTCGAGCGTCGCGTAGCAGTGCGCCATGACGCACGCGCCGGTCCATTCCGGCGCCACGCTCGTCGCCGAGGTCATCGTCATCGGGTGATAGAGCTCACCCTCGACGCTCAATGTGGGCGGAAAGGAGAGCGCAGCATCGGTGACCTTGCTGATGATCTTTCCGTGATGGCTTCCGCCGGCCAGCAGGCATTTCCACGTGCGGTGATTCACGAGCCCGATTCCTTTGCGCCAGCCGGACAAGATCGGTCTAAATCCGTGAAGAGCAGGTGAAAAGCGGCGATGGTCGCACCTGGACAACAAGGTAAAACCGGCGCTGCCTTCGAACGGGCACCGGGCGGCAACCGGATCCCGTCGCGCGGGCAGCGTATTAACGGATGGCTCAGGCGCGATCTACCGCTTTCTTCACGCCGGCGATGCAATTCATTACATCGTCCGGCGTACCGCCCCATTTCGTTGCCTCAATGGCGGTAACGCTGGAGGCCGAGCAAGTGGCGTCGTCGATCTGTCGCCAGCGATGCCCCCGACAGCAAGCGTTGCCATGCTCCAGGTGGTTAACACGGGAAGCAGCCAACTTTTCTTGGACGTCCCCGAAAGCGGTTTGGATAACACTGCCACGATCGACACTTGCACAGGCGGGCAACGTATTTTCTTGGAAATGCCAACGCCGTCTAGGGCGATGGTTTATTTCTATGCCGTCACAGCGGGTTCCGCTGCGTACATTGATGTGCGCGGATACCGCTATGGCCGGTAATTTAGCCCGTCAAGCCACGGATTATTGGCTTAAGCACCTTGTACGCATTTTGCGCCTTGATCCGATAAAGCTCATCTTTCGGGTGAGTGCAATCCGAAAGCATGTCCTGCCAATTTGGCATGGAAACAATGCTCCAGTACTGCGCCACCAACGGCGTTTGCGTGGCGTTACTCACCATGCCTATTTGCATCACGTAGTAAACCAGGCCTGCTTTCGTCGGGTGGCAAGATGGATTCGGCTCGTAAAGAACAACGATCTTCCCGTGCTTCTTCGCGATGCCAACTAGCTGAGTCAGTATTTGGTTGTAGGTTTGCGGCCCTTCATTCAGCGCATCCGGGGCGGGTACGCGGTTGTAGTAGGCGTCATTCAACGCGAAATTGAGCGTGATGATCTGTGCCTGGGACTTGGACATCAGGCTCTCCCAGTTGGCATGCACGCCATCGTTACCGGTCAGGGCATGCCATGACTCGATGCCCCCAACGCCTTCGTTACTGACCACGACGGAATCGCCAAAATCGGCACGGACGAGGCGCTGAAGGATATTCGGCTCATTTGCCGACGTCACCAAGCTTCTTCCATCCACGATTGTGTATCCCGTGGTGGTCGAATCGCCGTATTCCTCAATGAGTATCTGTCGGCTTTGGGAAGCAGAGGCGTGGCTAAACGACATGGCCAAGCAAAGTGCAATTGCGCGCTTCATCTGTATTCCCCTAGCAGCCAATCCAACTTTACCATGACCTCGAAAGAGGTCATTGCACAACTACCACAGCCAGAGCAGTACGGCTGGGTAGCCCACGCACCCGGCGCATCAGGCGGACCACGGCACAGGAATACGCCTACATCCCCGCCAACCTGTATGCGTTACTTTCACGTTGCCCCGCGAGTCAGGCCCTATCCGATCCCGTCAGGCGCGGACCGATGATCGGGGTGCTTTTTCATCAATCTGCTTCCCGATGGTGGTGTTTTCCTCGGGGAACAGCAGGGTGATGTAGGTCTTTTCCAGCTCGTCCAGGTGTTCAGCCGCGCACGGGATGAACGAGAACGAGTCGAAGCGGCGACCGCGCCTCTTGTGCTGGGCTAGGCGCTCAAACAGGCGAACGGTCTGCCCGACATAGGTGACCTGAAAGTCGCGGATCAGGAAGTAGATGCCGCATTGCTCGCCTACGGGGAACGCAGCGTCCACGAGTTCCTTGTGGCAGAAATTAGCCTTGCCCAAAGCTTCAATGAAACGGCGGGGCAGGACGGCGGCAAGCTTGTGATCCTCGACGGCCGCGCGGAGCATCGGCATACCTCAAGACGCAGCTCTTGCTGGTCTGCCCATGACTGGGCTAGAGCCTCGGTCTTGAAGGATCGGGATTGACGGCGACCGTTGACGAAAAGCTCTACTCGCCAGGACTTGCCGCGCTGTCGGATGGATGCCATGCCTTCTCCAGAAATCCGGGCAAATTCCGGGCAACTGTCAGTGTGAAGGCTTGGAATTGGTGGCCGGGGACGGAATCGAACCGCCGACACGGGGATTTTCAATCCCCTGCTCTACCAACTGAGCTACCCGGCCGGGAAGACGTCAGCACGCTTGAATGCGTGCTATGCGAGCCGCGCATTAAACAGGGTGCGGGCGCGTGCGTCAAGGCTCGTCGGGGGCGACGTAGCCGGCGGGCTGGGTCACCTCGCCGCCGCCGAAGAAGTATTTTTCCATCTCGCCAGCGAGGAACTGGCGGGTCTTCGCCTCCAGCGGATTGAGGCGGTATTCGTTGATCAGCATGGTCTGGTGGGCAAGCCATTGCTGCCAGGCCTGTTTCGATACGTGCTCGTAGACGCGCTGGCCCAGCGGGCCAGGCCAGGGGGCGAAGTCGAGGCCTTCGGCGTCGATGTCGAGCTTGGCGCAGTGGACGGTGCGGGGCATGTGGGATTCCTAGGTACCGTTCGCCTTGAGCGTAGGCCGCAGGCCGGAGTCGATGGGTCGCGATGCGGCGCTTCGACTTCGCCCGCTTGTCGCGGGCTACGCTCGGCGCGAACGGCTGGTGTGTGACGTGAGCGGTGGATGCAACGTTTCGAGCAAGGTACGCACGGGAGCGGGCAGGCCGAGGTTTGGCCACTCGTCGCCGGCGTACCAGCGCAGCGACGCATTATCGGCGATGGAGGGATGGCCTGTCGCGCCGTCGAACAACAGCGGCTCGACCTGGAGCCGGTAATGGCTGAAGACGTGGACGAAGGGCGTGAGTGGTTGCGCGTCGTCCAGTTGTGCGTGCGTCTGCGCCAGGCGCCAGGCGGTGTCGTGATCGGGCGCTTCGGGCAGGCTCCACAGCCCCGACCACACCCCGTTCGGGCCACGCCGTTCCAGCAGCACGCGGCCCTGCGCATCGCGCAGCACGAGCATCGTGGTGCCGCGCGTGGGCAGCGTCTTGCCAGGCTTCGGCGTGGGCAGCTGTGCGGTAAGCCCTTCGCGGCGCGCGACGCAGGCGTCGGCAAGCGGGCAGGCCAGGCACAGCGGGCGCGAACGCACGCAGATGGTGGCGCCCAGGTCCATGATCGCCTGGGTGTAGTCGGCTACGCGCTCGTGCGGCGTGTGCACGCCGGCCCGTTCCCACAATTGTTTTTCGACCGCGCTCAGGCCCGGGTGGCCTTCGATGCCGTGGTAGCGGGTGAGCACGCGCTTGACGTTGCCGTCGAGGATCGGCAAGCGCAGGCCGTGTGCCTGGGCGAGGATCGCGCCGGCGGTCGAGCGGCCGATGCCGGGCAGCGCGGCGAGTGCGTCGAAGTCACGCGGCAGTTCGCCGCCGTGGCGCTCCACGCACAACTGCGCGGCGCGATGCAGGAAGCGCGCGCGGCGGTAGTAGCCCAGGCCGGACCACAGCGCGAGCACGCGGTCCTCGTCGGCCGCGGCGAGGTCGCGCAGCGTCGGCAGCGCGCCGGTGAAACGCTGGAAATAGGGGATGACCGTGACGACCTGCGTCTGCTGCAGCATCACTTCGGACAGCCACACGCGGTAGGCGTCGCGTCGCCCGTCCGGCGTGGCAGCCTGCCAGGGGAGGTCGTGGCGCCCGTGGCGGTCGAACCAGGGCAGCAGGTCGGCGGCGAGGGTGGAACTCATCGGCCGTCGCTGGCCGTTGTGGCGGGTGTGCTGGCACTGGACGCAGGCGCGGGCGTCAATGTCATCTGCAGGCCTTCGACGTGCACGCCGGCCACGTCCAGGGTCGCCGCATCCACGCTTCCCCTGCCGGGCGGCACGCCCAGCCGCGGACCTTCCTCGTCGCTGATGTGCGACCACCAGCGCGCCACGCTCAGTGGCGGCAGGCGCAGGTCCAGGTGATTGCCGGGTCCGTCGAGCTTGAGCGCGAGCAGCAGTGGATCGCTCTGGTTGGCCGGGGTGAGCTGCAGCGAGATGTCGTAGCGGCCGGCGTCGGCGTGGTCCAGCGAACCGGCGAGCGTGGCGGCCGCATCGGCGGCGCCATGCCAGTGCGCCTCGCCGGTCAGGCCCATGGCCAGCGCAGCGCCGCGGGTGAAGTTGAGATCGATATCGTTGAGCTGCAGCGCGTTGCCCTGGATACGTGGCGTGGCGGTCAGGCGCAGTTGCATCGGCGTGCCGCCGGCGTCCTTGGCCGAGATCACCAGCGGGAACGGCTGGCCGGAAAGCAGATTGCCGGCATCGAGCGAGAAATCGCGCAACAGCAGCTTGTTGCCGCTGACGATGGTCCCGCGCGCGATGCGCACGCCGGTGTCGATGCGCGGGATGTTGGGCGCACCGTTGCCGCCCGAAGGCAGGCTGGAAAGCCAGGCCTGCAGGGCGTCAAGGTCCACGCGCGGCGCATCGATCTCCAGTCGGGAGATAACCGTCGGACCGCCGAACAGCGTGCTCCAGGGCAGCGCCAGGCGACCGTTGGCGGCCAGCAGGATCGGCATGGTCGCGCCCTGCGCGGTGAGCGTGAGCCCTTCGAGTTCCAGCGCCGGGCGCGGGAACAGGGTGGGACTGGCAGGACTGGCCAGGCTGAGCTCGAGGCCGGCCTGGCGCGCCTGCTCCTGCAGCATCGCGGTGAAGCGCTCCGGCTGAAGCAGCAGATAGACGGTGACCAGCAATGCGACCAGCCCGGCGACAAGGACGCCAGCCAGGCCCAGCAGCGCGATGCGCAGCCGCCGCGACATCGCAGCTCAGGCCCGCGCCAGCGTGGCCGGCAGCAGGCCGTCGACGAAGGCGCGCGCGTCGAACTCGCGCAGATCGGTGGCGCTTTCGCCCAGGCCGACAAAGCGGATCGGCAGGCCGAACTCGCGCGCCAGCGCGAACACCACGCCGCCCTTGGCGGTGCCGTCGAGCTTGGTCACCACCAGGCCGGTCACGCCCACGATCTGCTGGAACTGGCGCAACTGACTGATCGCGTTCTGGCCGGTGGTGCCGTCGATCACCATCAGCACTTCGTGCGGTGCATCGGGGTCGATCTTCTTGAGCACGCGGGCGATCTTGGACAGCTCGTCCATCAAGCCGCCCTGCGTGTGCAGGCGGCCGGCGGTGTCGGCCACCAGCACGTCGGCATTGCGCGAGCGGGCGGCCTGCAGTGCATCGAAGATCACGCTAGCCGAGTCGGCGTCCTGGCCCTGCGCGATCACCGGCACGTTGTTGCGCTCGCCCCAGGTCTTCAACTGCGCCACCGCAGCGGCACGGAAGGTGTCGCCGGCGGCGAGCAGCACCTGACGGCCCTCGTCGCGCCAGCGGCGCGCGAGCTTGCCGATCGTGGTGGTCTTGCCCACGCCGTTGATGCCCACGGTGAGCACCACGAAAGGCTTGCGGCCGCCGATGTCCAGCGGCTGCTGCACCGGCACCAGCATCGCCACCAGCGCTTCGCGCAGCGCGGCCAGCAGCGCGTCGGCATCGGCGAATTCGCGCTTGTGCATGCGCTTGCGCAGGCCCTCGACCAGGGTGGTGCTGGCCTCCACGCCGACGTCGGCAGTGATAAGCAGGGTTTCGAGTTCGTCGAGCAGGTCGTCGTCGAGCTTGGGGTGGCGCACGAACAGCGAGCTTAGGCCCTTGGCGAAGCCGCTGCCGGCGAGGCGTTCGCGCCAGCTGCGCTTGGCGGGGGCGGGGTCGGCCTCGGTCGCGGGGGGCGGCGGCTCGTCGACGACGGCGGGCTCCTCGGGGGCAAGCTCGGCGCGGGCTTCGTCCAGCACCGGGCTGGCGTTGTCCAGGGCGGTCGCGTCGGCGGCGTGCGCATCGCCAGGCGATGTCTGGCCCTGTTCGGCCGGCTGCTCCGAAGTCGTTTCGGTGGGTTTCTTCTTCCAGAATTTGAGCATTGCGGCGGCGCTTCGAAGACAATGCGCGGATGCTATCACCCGCTACCAGACTGGCCGCTGAGGGCCGTTCGTGCCTGCGCCTTCCATGGGAACGACCGATGCCGGCTTGCACAACCATGGCGGTCGCGCACAGGGTGCGCTCCGACAAGAGGGCATCGGCGTGACCGGCCGGATCCGCATCATCGGGGGCAGCCTTCGGAATTCGCGGCTGGACGTGCCCGACCTGCCGGGGCTGCGGCCGACGCCGGAGCGTGTGCGCGAGACGCTGTTCAACTGGCTGTCGCCGGTGATCGCCGGCGTGCAGGCGCTGGACCTGTGTGCCGGGACCGGCGCGCTGGGCATCGAGGCGCTGTCGCGTGGTGCTGGCGCGGTGCGCTTCGTCGAGCGCGACGCACGCGCGGCCAGGGCGTTGCGTGACAACCTCGCACGGCTGAAGGTCGAGGGCGCGGTGACCGCCGCCGATGCGGTGGCATTCCTGGACGGCGCGGCGACGCCTTTCGGGTTGGTGTTCCTGGATCCGCCCTTCGCCGCGGACCTGTGGCCGGTGCTCGCGCAGCGGCTGGAGCAGCGCGGCTGGCTCACGCCGCAGGCCTGGGTCTATGTCGAGTCGCCGCGCGACCAGGTGCCGGCACTGCCGGCGAACTGGTCACTGCATCGCGAGGGGAAGGCGGGCGAGGTGCGCCATACGCTCTATCGCCGCTGCACGGAGCTTCCGTTAAGCTAGCCGCCACTTTCGCGCTGCAGCCTCCACGTGAACAAAGCCTCGGTGAACAAGCGCCTGGCCGTGTATCCCGGCACCTTCGACCCGATCACCAACGGCCATGCCGATCTGGTATCGCGCGCCGCGCCGCTGTTCGAGCGCGTGGTGGTGGCGGTAGCCGAGAGTTCCAGCAAGGGGCCGGGTTTCAGCCTGCACGAGCGCATCACGCTGGCGCGGCTGGCCCTGGCCGACCTCCCCAACGTGGAAGTGCGCGGCTTCAACAGCCTGCTGGCCGACTTCGTCACCGACATGGGCGCGGGCGTGATCATCCGTGGACTGCGCGCTGTGTCGGACTTCGAATACGAGTTCCAGCTGGCGAGCATGAACCGCCACCTGATCCCGCAGGCGGAGACGCTGTTCCTTACGCCTGCCGAGCAGTACAGCTTCATTTCCTCGTCGCTGGTGCGCGAGATCGGCCGCCTCGGCGGCGATATTTCCAGTTTCGTGCATCCGGCAGTGCAACAGGCCATGCGGCAGCGCTGGCGACAAACCCACACTCACTCACAGGGAGACACCCATGCGTAAGTTCCTGATCGCCGCAACCTTCGCCCTGGCCGGCAGCCTGGCGCTGTCCGCCTGCAACAAACAGGACGACAGCCAGCAGACTACCCAGCAGGCCGCCGCGCCCAAGCCGACCAACCCGAACGATGCGCAGGCCTGGAACGCCTACCTGGGCCAGATCGTGCAGAACAACATGCAGGGCATGACCGCCGAGCGCCCGTACGCCTACCTGGTGCCGGCCGGCGACGACGACGATGCCAAGGCCAAGTACGACCGCCAGCTGACCAACGTGCAGGACGTCATCGCCCGTGGCGTGCTGCCGGGCAACCTGCTGGCCTTCGCCGGCCCGAACTCGGCCAAGACCGCCGACTTCGTGACCGCCGCCTTCGCGGGCGCCAAGCCGGGCTCGTTCAAGGACGTGATCGTGCTGTTCATCGGCGACGAGGCCGACAAGGACCGCGTGATGACCGCGCTGCAGCCGACCGGCGCGACCGTGCGCTTCGTGGCGATGTAAGCCGCGCGACAACGCGCTTGATGCGCCCGCGATGCCGCAAGGTGTCGCGGGCGTTTTCGTTTGAGGACCACGTAAGGTGGGCTTCAGCCCACCCCGCGCCGCGGTGTAACCCCGGTGGACTGAAGCCCGCCCTGCGCGTGCCGTGGAATGGACCGCCCGCGTAAGGATGGCCGCGCCGCTGTACCATTGACGCCATGTCCCTGAAGATCCTCGACACCTGCGTCAACTGCGACGTCTGCGAGCCCGCGTGCCCCAACAAGGCCATTTCCATGGGCGAGGACTATTACGTCATCGATCCGGCCCTGTGCACCGAATGCGTGGGCCACCATGACGAACCGCAGTGCATGGTCGTCTGCCCGGTCGAGTGCATCATCCTCGATCCCGGCCATGCCGAGACGCGCGAGCAACTCGAACTGAAATACCGCCAGTTGATGGCCAAGGAGACCACGGCATGAGTCTGTCCCTGCGTTGGCGAGCCCTGTTGCTGAGCCTGTTGCTGACCAGTACCGCCGCCTTCGCAACGGACCCGCCGGTCCAGGCGAAACCCGCCGCTCCCGCCACCACGGCAGCTCCAAAACCCGGTCATGCGGCGATCGCCAGCGCCAACTTCCTGGCCACCAACGCCGGCCTGGACGTGCTGGCCAGGGGTGGCAACGCATTCGACGCGGCAGTGGCGGTAGCGTCCACGCTGTCGGTGGTCGAGCCGGAGAGTTCGGGACTGGGCGGCGGTTTCATGGCCGTGCTGCGGCGCGCCTCGGACGGGCGCGAGGTGTTCATCGACGCGCGCGAAGTGGCGCCGGCGGCGGTGGATGCGAAGGATTACCTCAATCCCGATGGCTCGCCCAACCGCGACGCGGCGTTGAACGGTCCGCTTTCGGCCGGCATTCCGGGCGAGCCGGCGGGCCTGGCCTGGCTCTCCCGGCACTACGGCAAGCTCCCGCTGTCGGCCTCGCTGGCGCCGGCGATCCGCACCGCACGCGACGGCTTCAAGCCGGACAGCCGCCTGCGCAACGCGATCGCCGAGCGTGCCGACGACCTGAAGCGCTGGCCCGCTTCCGAGGCCAAGTATTTCGTCGACGGCAATCCGCCCGTCGAAGGCAGGCTCTGGCGCGACCCGGACCAGGCACGCACGCTCGAGATCCTCGCCAAAGAGGGCCGCGACGGCTTCTACCAGGGTGAAGTGGCCAGGAAGCTGGTGGCTGCCGTGCGCGCGGCCGGCGGCAACTGGACCGCGGCGGACCTGGCCGGCTACCAGGTCAAGGAACGGGCACCGATCAGCGTGGACTACCGCGGCTACCGCATCGTCACCGCGCCGCCGCCGTCCTCCGGCGGCGTGGCGATCGCCGAGATCCTTAACATCCTGCGCGGCGTGGACATGGACAAGCTCGACCGCGCCCATCGCGTGCACTACGTGGTCGAGGCGATGCGCCGCGCCTTCCGCGACCACAACGATTACCTCGGCGATCCGGATTTCGTGAAGATGCCGCTGGACATGCTGCTGTCGCCGTTCTACGCCGACGGCCTGCGCCAGAGCATCCTGCCGGACAGGGCCACGCCCTCCTCGATGCTGCCGCACACCGGCGCTTCCGACCCCGGCCCGCACACCACGCATTTCTCGATCATCGACAAGGACGGCAACATGATCGCCGTCACTTCGACGGTGAACTACACGCTCGGTTCCACCTTCGTCGCCGCCGGCACCGGCGTGCTGCTCAACGACGAGATGGACGACTTCGCGCTGGTGCCGGGCAAGCCCAACGTCTACGGCCTGCTCGGCAGCAAGGCCAACGCGCCGGTGGGTGGCAAGCGCATGCTTTCCTCGATGTCGCCCAGCCTGGTGATCGGTCAGGACCGCACCGCGGTGATCGGCTCGCCCGGCGGCTCGACCATCATCACCCAGGTGCTCGAAGGCATCCTCGCCTTCATCGATGGCAAGGACGCCAGCGCCATCGTTGCCCAGAAGCGCTACCACCATCAGTTCCTGCCCGACCGCGTGGACGTGGAGCAGGGCGTGTTCGACCCGGCCACCACGAAAGAGCTCGAGCGCATGGGCTACACCCTGCACCCGCGTGATCCCTGGGGCTTCATGAACGTGGTCACCTGGGACCACCGCAGCAACACGCTCCAGGCGGCCAGCGATCCGCGGCGGCCCTCGGGCCTGGGCAAGGTGCAGTAGGTCGCACTTCCCCGCAAGGCTTCCCCCATCCGCCTGTCGGCACCTTCCCCCGTGGAACGGGGGAAGGCTCGATGGCATCCCTCCCGCGGGGGCGAAACCTTCATCCTGGATCCTTCCCCCGTTCAACGGGGGAAGGTGCCCGAAGGGCGAATGGGAGCGCCATTGCCCCACGCCCCAAAGCCTGCCCTCCTGAAAGGGGAAGGCTCGGCGGCATCCATCCGTCTACGTTCCGCCCGCAACCAGATCCTTCCGCCGTTCCACGGGGGGAGGTGCCCGAAGGGCGAATGGGAGCGCCATTGCCCCATGCCCCAAAGCCTGCCCTCCTGAAAGGGGAAGGCTCGGCGGCATCCATCCGTCTACGTTCCGCCCGCAACCAGATCCTTCCCCCGTTCCACGGGGGAAGGTGCCCGAAGGGCGGATGGGGGCGTCCTTGCCTCACGCCCCAAGGCCTGCGCTCCTGAAAGGGAAAGGCTCGGCGGCATCCATCCCGCCACGCTCCGCACCGCAACCAGATCCTCCCCCGTTCCACGGGGGAAGGTGCCCGAAGGGCGGATGGGGCGTCCTTGCCTCACGCTCCGAGGCCTACGGCCAACCCGCCACCGGCAGACAGCAGTGCCCCCCCTGCGTAGAATCCGGGGAAGCATCCTTGGACAGGGGACGTGTCATGCAGCTGTGGTCCCTTGAGGGCAACACCCAGAAACTCGACGGCGGGGCGATGTTCGGCAACGCACCGCGGGCCATGTGGGCGCGCTGGATCGAGCCGGATGCGGAGAACCGCATCCCGCTGGCCTGCCGCTGCCTGCTGGTGAAGGACCTGGACGGCCGCAACGTGCTGTTCGAGACCGGCATCGGGGCCTTCTTCGAGCCGAAGCTACGCGAGCGCTACGGCGTGGTCGAGGACCGCCACGTGCTGCTCGAATCGCTGGCCGAAGCCGGCCTCTCGCACGAGGATATCGATGCGGTGGTCCTCTCCCATCTGCACTTCGACCACGCTGGCGGCCTGCTGGCGCCGTGGGCGGAAGGGCAGCAGCCGCGGCTGCTGTTCCCCAACGCCACTTTCCTGGTCGGCGCCGAGCACTGGCGCCGCGCGCAGTCGCCGCACCCGCGCGACCGCGCCTCGTTCATTCCCGAACTGGCCGGGCTGCTGGAAGCCAGCGGCCGGCTGGAGCTGGTCGAAGGACCGCACTCGAAGGCGCTCGGCGAATCGGTGCGTTTCCACTTTTCCGACGGCCACACGCCCGGGCTGATGCTGTCCGAGGTCGGCGGCGTGGTGTTCTGCGCCGACCTGATCCCGGGCCGGCCCTGGGTGCACCTGCCGATCACCATGGGTTACGACCGCGCGCCGGAAACCCTGATCGACGAGAAACGCGGCTTCCTCGAAGACAAGCTCGCGCGTGGCGTGCGGCTGTTCTTCACCCATGACCACGCCTGCGCCCTGGCCAAGGTGACCTGCGACGACCGCGGCCGCTTCGGCACGACCGACGAACAGGCGAGCCTGCATGGCCAGCCCGCCGGGGCGATGGGGTGAGGCGCCACCTGCGGGTCGGCACGCGGGCCCTGCTGCTGCGCGGCATCGGTGCCGTGCTGCTGATTGCGGGCCTGGGACTGGCGGCGGTCACCGAACGCGGCCTGCTGCTGCATCACCTGGCCGCGGCGCGCCACGGCGGCGACGTGGTCCAGGCCGGTTCGCGCGGGCCGCAACCGGGCCAGCATGGGAGCATGGTGCTGGTCTCGGGTACGCCCGAGGTGACCGAGGCGCCGCACGACCCGGACTTCAACCTGACCGTGTCCACGCCGGTACTGAGCCGACGCGTGGAAATGTTCCAGTGGCGCGAGGTACACGTCGGCGGCGACGTGCACTACGAGCTTGACTGGTCCGACGAGCTGCAGGACACGAGCCGGTTCGAGCAGCCGCGCGGGCACGCCAATCCGAAGGAACTGCCGCTCAAGGGGCAACGCATCATGGCCGGCAAGGTCCGAGTCGGCGGCTTTGCGCTGGGGCCGTTGCTGGTGCGCGCGCTGCCCGGCTCGGAGACGGTGGCGCCGGATCCGTCGCACCTGCCGGCGAACCTGGCCGCGAGCTTCAGTCTCTATCACGACTACCTGACCACCAGCGTCGATCCCGGCTCACCGCGGTTGGGCGACGTGCGGGTGAGCTGGCAGGCGGTGCCGGTGCAGCCGGTGACCGTCTTCGCCCAACTGGACGGCGACCGGCTGGTGCGCGCCAGCCAGGCGGACGACCAGGGTTACCAGGTGCAGGTGGGCGATCGCTCGCTCAGCGACGTGCTGCCCGACGTGCCCGATCCGCCGGAGTTCACCGTGGGTCGCCGCCTCGGTGCGATCCTGCTGGCCGCGCTCGGTGCGTTCCTGTTGCTGTGGGAGCGTCGCCAGCGCGTCGGCGACGTGGCGCTGGCGCTGGCCGTGGGCGTGACGGCGATCGGTGCGGTGTCGTGCGCGTCCTGGCTTGGCGGCGACTGGCCGCCCGTGTTGAGCTGGCTCGCGCTGACGGCCGCCGGCGTGCTGGTGGTGGTCCTGCTGCACCGGCGGATGGGGCGGCAGGACAGGGCGCACTGATCGGGTGCTCCAGCTCCGGCAAACGCAGCGCCACATCCTGACATCCTTTCCCCGTTCACGGGGGAAGGTGCCCGCAGGGCGGATGGGGGAGACCTTGCGAAAGGCTCACCCAGGCGCCCCGCTCAAGAGCGCCCCCATCCGCCTGTCGGCACCTTCCCCCGCGTTCGCGGGGGAAGGCTCGTAGGGAGAGGGGCGTCGCGTCCGGGAGCTCGCCTGCGAAGGCCCTGCCAGTGGCAGGGCAGCGAATGGAGGCCTGGGCCCCTTACGGGAAAGGGCCCCGTTCGGGGCCCCGGTAAGGAAGAAAGCGTCCGCGACCCTTAAGCCGCCGCGGCCTGCGCCTTGTGATCGGCGAAGGCGTACACCTGGTCGGCCCACTGGGTGGCTTCCAGGTAGATGCCGGCCATGCGCTGGATCTGCTGCGGCTGGGCCTGGCCGCTCAGCTGGCCGGCTTCCCAGGCATGGATCTGCTCCAGCAGCGGGCCGAAGGGGCCGCGGTTGCCGATCAGCGCCTCGCGGATCTCGGGCACCAGCGGGAGCTGTTCGAGCACGAACTCCATCGGCGCACACATCAGCGTGTCCAGCAGCGAGAACAGGCCGACGGTGAAGGCCATCTCTTTCTGCGGACGCGGCATGTGCGAGGCGAGCTGTTCGCACATGTGCGCGCGGATCAGTGCGGTACGCAGCAGCTCCGGCGGGCGGTCGTCCATGCCGCCGAGCGACATGGTGTAGATCCAGTTGCGCATGCGCGTAACGCCGAAGAAGATCGCCGCCTGCTGCACGGACTTGAGCTGCTTGGGCAGGCCGAAATAGGCCGAGTTCACGCAGCTCAGGAGCTTGTAGGAAAGGATCGCGTCGTTGCGGATGATGTCGCCCAGCTCCACCGGGCCAGGGCTGTTTTCCTGCAGCTCGCGCATCAGGCGCAGCATGGACAGGCGGTTGGCCGAGAGCACCGGCACTTCCACCTGGTCGGGGATCAGCAGGTAACGGCCCTGGATCGCCTGCAGCGGAAGCTCGAGACAGCGGTGGTAGGTGGCGTGGTCGTCGACGTGGCCGGCGATCACCCAGATGCCGCGCTCGTGCAGTTGCTGCGCGCGTTCGCGCAGTTGCTCGGGCGACAGCGCGCGGGCGTCCAGCCGGACGAACTGCACGATCTGCAGCAATGCCTCGAAGCTCACCGAGCCATGCAGGTCGGCCGCGCCCACGTCCAGCATCAACAGGCAGCCGCGCTGGGCCATCTTGTTGAGCCGCTCCATCAGCTCGGCGTCGTCGGCCATCGCCGGCTGCAGTACCACGCCAAAGCGTGGCTGGTGCGCCAGCACGTCGGTCTGCCCCAGCAGCAGTTCGCGTGAAAGAGTGAGGAAGGTGCGGTTGCCGCGTACCAGCCGGGTCAGCGCGCCATCGGCCAGGGTCGAGAGCACGCGCTGCATCAGCTCCTGCTCGTCGCCGGCGTGGCGGTGGAACATCACTTCATAGGCGAACAGCTCGCGTTTCTGGTCCAGCATCGGCACTCGTACCACCGGCAGCGGGATGTCGCGGTTGCCGGCAAGGCGGGACTGGGCAGAAACGGCGGTATCGCTCATGGTCTTGATCTACTCGCGGGCTTATCCCGCCTGGGATGGATCACCACCGGCCTTGCGGCGCGGTGTCCGTAAGACTCGTATCGATCAGGCCGAGGCCAGGTGGTGCGAGCGCAAGGCCGTGCGCACTTCGCCACCGGGTCCGTACACGCTGCGCACCTCGCCACCCTGGCCGCTCAGCACGGCCAGCGCTTCGCGCACCTGGGCCAGCCGCTGGCTGACCAGGCTGCCGTTGCGCTGGTTCATCTCGTGACACCCACGCAGCAAGCCGAGCACCTCGCGCCAGCGCGGTTCGGTGCGCGCGGCTGCGGTCGGCTCCAGCTTGAGCATCTGCACGCGTTCGGCGTCCAGCTCTTCCAGCCGCTGCATCAGGGCCTGTTTCTGGCTCCCGGCGCGGTCCAGCGCGGCTGCATCGGCGGCGACCAGCGCTTCGCGTTCGGCGACCAGGGTGGCCGAGAGCTCGGTGGCGGCCCGGTGCAGGTCCTCCACCACCGCGTCCAGCGCGGCTTCGAGCTCGTGGTGCAGCAGCTTGCTCATGGCGCGCGGTTACGGCTTCGCCGGGCCGGCGATCTGCGCGTCGAGCGCGATCATCTTGTCGGCGATGGCGGCCGGGTTGACCTGGTAGCTGCCGTCGGCGATCGCCTGGCGGATCTTCTCCACCCGCTTGGTATCGATCGCGGACTGGCCGTCCACCTTGGCGGCGTCCTGCAGCGCACGCGCCGAGTCGGTCAGGCGGACGCTGTCGTCCTTGCCCTGCACGCTCGCGGGGGCGTCGGTCGCGGCATTGTTGCTGCCGGCCGCGGCACCGTTGGCCTGGTTGCCGGGCGCCTGGGGCAGAAGCGGCAAGCCGTTGTTGGAAATGGTCGTATTCATCGGTCCTTCTCGAGTCGGTTAGGCCCTGTCCCTTGGGGAATCGGCCGGGCTGGAGAAAACTTTAGTGCTTTCGGGAACATCGGTTTCCGGCGGCCGTTCAGGGTAGCGCCACGACCACGCCGGGGCCGCGCACGATCGCGTCCACCACCCGGCCGGAGCTGCCGTTGCGCACCCGCAGACGGGCCCCCGCGTCGCCGCTGCCCAAGGCAATGCCCTCGGCGCGCACCGCGATCCCGCCCAGCTCGGCGACCAGTTGCACGTGGTCGCCCGCGCGTACCGTCTGACGTCCGCCCAATGCGCCGGGCGTGAGCACGCTGCCGGCGGCGACCGGGCGCGACAGGCTGCGCTCGGCCACCTGGTCCAGGCCGCCGAGGTAGCCGTAGGGCAGGCGGGTGACGTCGCGTTGCTCGATACGCACGTCGGCCGCCACGATGCCGTCGCCGCGGATCAGCGGTCGGTTGGCGACCAGTACTTGGCGCCAGACCTTCAGTGTGACCGGCACGCGCAGCGTCCAGCCATTGGCGGTCGGGCAGCGCATCAACACACTCAGCCGCGGCGTCATGCGCAGTCCGCCGGGCAGGCTGGCGGCCAGCGGCAGGGCGCAGTCGGCGATATGCAGGCGCGGATCCAGCGCCTCGGATTTCACCTCGACGCGGCTCCCCGGCGCGGCGTATTGCTGTTCGACGAAGCGTTCGGCCTGGGCGCGCAGGTCCGCCTCCGACAGCGGCGCGGCGACCGCCGGCAGGGCGGCCACGCCCTCCAGCAGCAGCGCGAGCAGCAGGCCGCGGCGCGCCAGGCCCATCATGCGTCCGCCAGCAGGGCGGCGAGCTGGGTGACCAGTGCCTCGCGCTCGGATTCCAGCCGCTGGCTGAGCTGCTGAGCCTGTTCGATCTGGCCGTTGCAGAGCAGGCCGACAAAGGCATTGCCGTGTTCGGACAGGCGTGCGCCGGCCTCGCTCAGTGCGCTGGCGGCGGGATGATCGGGATGCTGTGCGGCGAGGCGGCGCACCGTGCGGTCCAGCGCATCGGTGTCGAACCAGCGCCGGTCAAGCGCGCCCGGTTCGAGCAGCGCCAGCTCGGTTGCCTGGCGGATGCCCTGGGCCGATTCGCGCACCGCCAGGCTGAGGCTGGCCGGGTCGTTGCCGGCCTCCTGTTCCAGCCAGCCCAGCGCCAGGCGGTGGGCGAGCAGGGCGGCACGGCTGAGCGACTCGCTCTGCCGGCGCGCCTCGGTGCTGCGCCGCTGCAGTGCGCCGAGCGCGGCCTGCGCGGCGGCGGCGCGGGCCTGCTGCACGTCCTGCCCCTGGCGCAGCTGGGCGACCTTTTCGCTGGCGCTGGCAAGCGCCTCGGCGCTCTTGCCCATCGCGTCGTTGGCCTGGCTGACGCCGGATTGCGCATGTTCCAGGCGCTGCATGCCCTGTTGCACGTCGACGTCCAGTTGCCGGGAGAAATCCCCGATGGAGCCGGTAACGGTCTCGATCTCGGTGGTGGCCTGGGTGGTTTTTTCGGCCAATTGCTTGACCTCGTCGGCGACCACCGCGAAACCGCGGCCCGCCTCGCCCGCACGGGCCGCCTCGATCGCCGCATTCAGCGCGACCAGGTTGGTCTGGTGGGCGATTTCCTGCACCACGCCGGTGAGCTTGCGGATCTGCTCGACCTGTTCGGCCAGGCGGGACTGGTTGCGGTTCATCGCCGACAGCGCGCTGCGCAACAGGCGTAGCTGGCCATCGAGCTCGCTCACGCCGGTGCTGCCGTTCTGGCGTGCCTGTTCGACCTGCGCCAAGCCATTGGCGACCTGCTGCAGGGCCGTCGAGATTCCGGCGCTGGCGTCCGTCAAGCGGCCGACACCATCGCGGCTTTCCTGGGTGGCCTTGTCCAGCGAGGACTGCTCGCGCCCCAGCAGCTGCGCGGCGGCGAGCACCAGGCCTTGTTGCTCCAGGGTCTGCAGCGCCAGCACCGACGGCTGGCCGGCGTCGAGGCTGGCCAGCAGCGGTGCCAACGCGCGGGCGACCGCGGGGTGCTGGTTGGACAGCTGTTCGAGGCGGGCCTCGTCGCCAGCGGCGGCCGCTTGGACCAGCGCGGCCAGGGACTGGCTACGGATCAGGCTCATGTGGATTGCGGTTCCTGCGGATGAATGTTCAGGACATCGTCTGGATGCGTCGAAACTTGAACAAGCAACGCCTGTGCCACCCTCGAATGCAGCACCGCGCCGTTGCCCTTTCCCTCACGCTTCGCCGTCGAAGGCCTGGTCGACAACTGGTGCTTCCCCCGCCCGCGGGGGAAGGTGCCCGAAGGGCGGATGGGGGAAGCCTTGCGGGGAATCACCCGGATATCGCGCCCAAAAGCGCCCCCTCCGCCTGTCGGCACCTTCCCCCGCGTTCGCGGGGGAAGGCCCGGGATCGTGGCCCCGCGCTGTGTGCTTTCCCTCCGCGCTGGCCATCGGAGGCTTGGTCGACAGCTGGTCCTTCCCCCGCCTGCGGGGGAAGGTGCCCGAAGGGCGGATGGGGGAAGCCTTGCGGGGAATCACCCGGATATCGCGCCCAAAAGCGCCCCCCTCCGCCTGTCGGCACCTTCCCCCGCGTTCGCGGGGGAAGGCCCGGGATCGTGGTGCCGCGCTGTGTGGCTGCGTTCGCGGGGAAGGACACAAGTGCGGAGCCTCAAGCGCCAGGGCAGATGGCCGATACGCGGGGGCTAGTCCTTTCTTTGCTGGAGAACCCCATGGCCGGCGCGCTGCTGGAAAACGTCGAACGCCAGACCCGCCTGGCCGGGCACAATCGCGTGGCGATGCTGTTGTTCCGACTGGGCGACGCGCAGCTGTTCGGCATCAATGTATTCAAGGTGCGCGAGGTGCTGCGCCGCCCGCCATTGGAACGCATGCCGGGCGCGCATGCGTTGATCGCCGGCAGCTGCGACTACCGCGGGCAGACGATCCCCGTGATCGACCTGGCCGCGGCGCTGGGCTACCCGGCGCTAATCGACGAGCCGTCCGCGCACCTGATGGTCACCGAGTTCAGCCGCACGGTGCAGGGCTTCCTGGTCTCCGACCTGAAGAACATGGTCCATTGCGAGGGCGAGTCGCTGGTCGCACCCAGCGCCGCGCTGGGCTTCGGACCGCGCGTCAACGCGGTGACCCGCATCAACGGCGCGCTGGTGGCGGTGGTCGACGTGGAGCACGTGCTGGCGAGCATCGACGGCGCGCCGGGCGAGCTTTCGACCCAGATGCAGCGGGCCGCCGGCGCCCACACGCTGCGCCCGCGCCGCGTGCTGGTGGCGGACGACTCGGTGGTCGCGCGCCGCCGGCTGATCAGCATCTTCCAGCAGATGAACATCGAGTGCGTGGTGGCTCAGGACGGCCGCGAGGCGCTCGACCGCCTCACCGAGCTGGCCGAAGGGGATCCGGAGGAGGGCGTCAATTTGGTGGTGTCGGACATCGAAATGCCGCGGCTGGACGGTTACGCGCTGACCCGCGCTATCCGCGAAACGCCCACGCTGCGGCGGCTCAAGGTCGTGCTGCACAGCTCGCTGAGCGGCCTGTTCAACGAAGCGATGGTGCGCGAGGTCAATGCCGACCGTTTCATCGCCAAGTTCCAGCCGGACCTGCTGGCGCAGGCGGTGATCGACCTGCTGCCACAAGAGGGCGAAGGCTGACTCTCCCTGTAGGAGCGCACTTGGGCGCGACCCGGGTGCACGGCGGTCGCGCCCAAGTGCGCTCCTACAGGGGGTACACGTGGGTGTCGGAAATCCGACTCTGCCCGTAAACGAAAACCCGGCTCAACGCGCAAAGCCAGCCCCAGCAAGGCTTCGCGCCCCCATGGCACACAACTTGCCTCCAGCCCCGTGCGGACACATCGACCGCGCGGAGGCAAGCGATGAGCCAACCCATCGACAACCTGTTCGGCATGCACACCGGCGCCATGGCGCTGTGGCAGCGCCGTACCGAAGTGCTGGCCAGCAACCTGGCCAACGCCGACACGCCCGGCTACCTCGCCCGCGACGTCGACTTCCGCAAGGCGCTCGCCGCCGCCGGCAGCAGCGGCGAAGGCACCTTGCCGCTCGCCGCGCCCACGCAAGGCCAGATCGATCCGGTCGCCCAGGCGCGCGACACGCTCGCCTACCGAGTGCCGACCCAGCCGAGCATGGACGGCAATACCGTCGACGCCCAGCAGGAACAGGCCGCCTTCGCCGCCAACAGCGTCCATTACCAGGCAAGCATGGCCTTCATCACCGCGCAGATCCGCATGCTGCGCACCGCCATCACCGGAGGCCAGGGCTGATGTCGCTTTTCAACGTCTTCAACGTCGCCGGCTCCGGCATGGCGGCGCAGTCCACCCGGCTCAACACGGTCGCCAGCAACCTGGCCAACGCCGACAGCGTGGCCAGCTCGCCGGACGCTGCCTACCGCGCCAAGGAGCCGCTGTTCGCCGCGATCCGCAATGGCCTCGACGGCCAGCCGGCCGACGCGGGCAGCGAGGGCGTCAAGGTGCTCGGCGTCACCGAAAGCCCGAACGCGATCACCAGCCGCTACGAGCCGGGCAACCCGCTGGCCGATACCGACGGCTACGTCTACCAGAGCAACGTCAACCCGGTGGACGAGCTGGTCAACATGATTTCCGCCTCGCGTTCGTACCAGAACAACGTCGAGGTGATGAACACCGCGCGCCAGCTGATGCAGAAGACGCTGGACCTCGGGAAGTAAGGAGCGGCCATGAGCGACCTCGCCATCAATTCCAGCAACGCCGCCGGCGCCGCCAGTGCGCTCGGCCAGACCAAGACGCTGAGCCAGGCCGACTTCCTCAGCCTGCTGATCCAGCAGATGCGCAACCAGGACCCGACCCAGCCGATGGATTCCTCGCAGATGGTCAGCCAGCTCGCGCAGATCAACCAGGTGTCGGCCACGCAGAACCTGCAGACCTCCTTCGACGCGCTCGCGCAGTCGATGCAGGGCAACCAGTTGCTGCAGGCCTCCAGCATGGTCGGCCGCGACGTCACCGTGCCTTCGGCGGTCGGTCGCCTGCAGGGCGGCAGCCTGGACGGCGCGGTGAACGTGCCCGATGGCGGCGGCCGCACGCTGGTGCAGATCGTCGACACCGCCGGCAACGTCGTGCGCACGATCGACCTGGGCACGCAGACCGCCGGCCTCACCGATTTCCACTGGGACGGCACCGGCAACGACGGCGAGCCGCTGCCCCCGGGCACCTACGGCCTCGCCGCGCAGACCGGCAACACCGCGGTGGCTACTTATGTCACCGGCAAGGTCGCCGGTGTGGGCATGACCGGCGCCGACGGCGCCTATCTCGACGTGGACGGTTTCGGCGGCGTGCTGCTGAGCCAGGTCGCGCGCGTCAACTAATTCATCAGGGGAAAACCGATGGCTTTCAATATCGCGCTGAGCGGCCTGAACGCGGCGTCCAAGGACCTCGAGGTCACCGCCAACAACATTGCCAACACCGGCACCACGGGCTTCAAGGGTTCGCGCGCCGAGTTCGCCGAGCTGTACAACTCGGCCGGCCGCAACCTCTCGGCGACCGCCATCGGCAGCGGCGTGCGGCTGGCCGACGTGGCCCAGCAGTTCGCCGCCGGCAACGTGGAGAACACCGGCAACAGCCTGGACTTCGCGATCAGCGGCGATGGCTTCTTCACCATGCGCGACGGCAAGGGTTACTCCTACACCCGCGCCGGCGCGTTCAACCAGGACAACAACGGCTACGTGGTCAACACCAGCGGCCAGCACCTGCAGGTGTTCCCGCCGGCCGGCAACGGCTTCGACACCAGCACCATGGTCGACCTGCAGCTGACCAACGCGCAGAGCGCAGCCAAGGCCACCGGCAGCGTCGAGATGTCGCTGAACCTGCCGTCGGATGCCGCGGCACCGACCACCACGCCGTTCAACCCGACGGACGCGCTGAGCTACAACCAGGCGACGCCGTTCACCGCCTACGACTCGCTCGGCGCCACCCACAACGGCACCGTCTACTACGTCAAGGGTGCCGCGCCGAATACGTGGAACGCCTACCTGTACGTCGATGGCGTCTCGGCCGGCGCACCGCAGACCCTTTCCTTCAACACCAGTGGCGCGCTCGCGACCCCGGCCGGCGGCAAGCTCAACTTCCCCGCGCTGGCGGTGACCCCCGGCGCCGATCCGCTGACGCTGTCGATCGACGTCAACAAGGTCACCCAGTTCGGCAACGCCTACGCGCTGAGCTCGATCAACCAGGACGGCTACCCCAGCGGCACGCTGTCGGGTATCGACGTGTCCAGCGAGGGCGTGGTGCAGGCCAAGTATTCCAATGGCCAGGCCGTGTCGCTCGGGCAGCTTGCCCTGGCCAACTTCAACAACCTGCAGGGCCTGCGCCAGCTCGACAACACCGGCTGGGCCGCCTCGTTCGATTCGGGCACCGCGATCATGGGCGTGGCCGGGCAGGGCACCTTCGGCGCGGTGCAGTCGGGCGCGCTGGAATCGTCCAACACCGCCGACCTCACCGCGCAGCTGGTGAACATGATCAAGGCGCAGCGCAACTACCAGGCGAACGCGCAGGTGATCTCCACCGACGACAAGCTGACCCAGACCATCATCAACATCCGCAACTGACGCTGACGTCCGGAGTCCCGCATGGATCGTTCGCTTTACGTCGCCATGACCGGCGCCACGCAGATGATGCGGGCGCAGACCGAAGTGGCGCACAACCTGGCCAACGCCGACACCGTCGGCTTCAAGGCGCAGATGTCGGCCTTCCAGGCGCTGCCGGTGCAGGGCCCGGGCATGCCCACGCGCATCAACGGCGTGGCGCAGGGCGAAGGCGTGGACCTGCGCTCGGGCGCGGAGATCCAGACCGGCCGCGAACTGGACGTCGCCGTGCAGGGTGACGGCTGGCTCGCGGTGCAGGCGGCCGACGGCAGCGAGGCTTATACCCGCGCTGGCAACCTGCAGCTGACCGCCGACGGCCTGCTGACCGATTCGCGCGGCAACCTGGTACTCGGCGACGGCGGCCCGATCAGCCTGCCGCCGGCCACCCAGGTGTCCATCGGCAACGACGGCACCGTCTCGGTGGTGCCGACCGGCCAGGGGCCGGAAACGATCGCCTCGGTCGGCCGCCTGAAGCTGGTCAATCCGCCGGCCAACCAGCTCGCGCTGGGCAGCGACGGCCTGATGCACCTGGCCGGCGGCGGCACCGCGCCGAGCGATCCGGCGGTGGGCATCAAATCCGGCGTGCTCGAGTCGAGCAACGTCAACCCGTCGCAGACGCTGGTGCAGATGATCGAGCTCTCGCGCCAGTACGAACTCCAGGTCAAGGCGATCAAGAACGCCGACGACAACGCGCAGTCGGCGACCCGCCTGCTCTCGCTCACCTGATTTACTAGGAGACAACCATGTTCTCTTCCCTGTGGGTCGCCAAGACCGGTCTGGATGCGCAGCAGACGCGCATGGACGTGGTCTCGCACAATCTCGCCAACGCCAACACCACCGGCTTCAAGAGCTCGCGCGCCTCGTTCCAGGACCTGGTCTACCAGAACCTGCGCCAGCCCGGCGGCCAGACCACCGAACAGACCAACGCCCCGTCCGGCCTGATGCTGGGTACCGGCGTGCGCGTGGTCGGCAACGAGAAGTTGTTCACCCAGGGCAACATCGAGCAGACCGGCAACTCGCTGGACCTGGCGATCCAGGGCCGCGGCTTCCTGCAGGTGACCCAGCCCGACGGCACCATCGCCTACACCCGCGACGGCTCGCTGCACATGGACCAGAACGGCCAGGTGGTCACCGCCAACGGTTACGCGGTCGACCCGGCGATCACCATCCCCGCCAACGCCCAGTCGATCACCATCGGCAGCGACGGCACGGTCAGCATTACGCTGCCCGGCCAGGCCGCGCCGCAGCAGGTCGGCACCGTGCAGCTGGCCGACTTCATCAACCCGGCCGGCCTGCAGCCCAACGGCGACAACCTTTACCTGGAAACCGCATCGAGCGGCTCGCCGCAGATCGGCCAGCCGGGCCTCAACGGCCTGGGCACGCTGGCGCAGGGCGCGCTGGAGTCCTCCAACGTCAACGTGGTCGAGCAGATGGTCGACATGATCGAGACGCAGCGGACCTACGAGATGAACTCCAAGGCCATCTCCGCCGCCGACCAGATGCTGCAGTTCCTCACCAACAAGACCTGAGCGTAAGCCGCGATGAGCCTGTTCCGCCTTTCCACCGCTGCCTTCGCGCTGTCGCTGCTCGCCGGCTGCATGGCCATGCCCGCACGCGACGACGGCGAGTGGGCACCGACCCCGCCGATGCAGCCGGAGGTCGCCGCCGCCCCTGCCGACGGCGCGATCTACCACGACAACCAGAACATGGAACTGTTCTCCGATGCGCGCGCGCACCGGGTGGGCGACATCCTCACCATCGTGCTGGTGGAAAGCACCCAGGCCAGCAAGAAGGCCAGCACCAGCACCAGCAAGAAGGACAAGGCCGACGTCGCCGCGCCCACCATCATGGGCAAGGACCTGACCATCAACGGCAACCCGCTGAGCGTGGGCCTGGACAGCGAACGCAACTTCGACGGCAGCGGCTCGTCGAGCCAATCCAACCAGCTCACCGGCCAGATCACCGTCACCGTGGCGCAGCGGCTGTCTAACGGCAACCTGATTGTGCGCGGCGAGAAGTGGCTGACCATCAACCAGGGCCAGGAGCTGGTGCGCATCGCCGGCATCGTGCGCCCGCAGGACATCGGCCAGGACAACACCGTGGCTTCGACCCGCGTCGCCGACGCGCGCATCAGCTACACCGGCCGCGGCACGCTGGCCGATGCGAACACGCGCGGGTGGCTGTCGCGCTTCTTCAATTCCAAGTGGATGCCGTTCTGATGAAGGCCCAGCTGCCCGTCCCGCCCGAGCCGATGGAAGAAGCCCCCGAGGTTTCCGCGACGCCGGCGCTTTCTACCAACGGCGAGCCGTACGACCACTCGCGCGCCCAGGAAACCCGACGCACCGCGCTCAGCCGCGCATTGCAGCGCTGGCGCAGCTTCGGCCTGCACGTGGTGGCCGCGCTGGTGGCGATGCTCGCCTGTGCGCCGCTGCACGCGGACAAGATCCGCGACCTGGCTTCGGTCGGCGGCGTGCGTTCCAACCAGCTGATCGGTTACGGCCTGGTCGTGGGCCTCGATGGCAGCGGCGACCAGACCACCCAGGCCCCGTTCACCACCCAGAGCCTGGAGAACATGCTCCAGCAATTTGGCATCACCGTGCCGCCGAATGCGCGCCCGCAGCTCAAGAACGCGGCGGCGGTGACCATCACTGCGGAACTGCCCCCGTTCGCCAAGCCCGGCCAGGCCATCGACGTCACCGTCGCCTCGATCGGCAACGCCAAGAGCCTGCGCGGCGGCGAACTGCTGATGTCGCCCCTGCGCGGCGCCGACGGCAACGTGTACGCGATCGCGCAGGGCAGCGTAGTGGTCGGCGGCATCAGCGCGCAGGGCAAGAGCGGCTCCAGCGTGCAGGTGAACATCTCCGCCAGCGGCCGTATTCCCAACGGCGCGTCGGTCGAGCGCAGCGTGCCCAGTTCGTTCGCCGGCGCCGGCGACCTGATGCTCAACCTCAACACCCCCGACTTCACCACCGCCGCGCGTGTCGCCCAGGCGGTCAACACCGCCTTCGGCGCGGGCACCGCCACGCCGGTCGACGGCGGCACCATTTCCGTGCGCGGCCCGCAGGATCCGGCGCAGAAGGTCGCCTGGCTCGGCATGATCCAGAACCTGGATGTCACCCCGGGCGACGCCCCTGCGCGCGTGGTGGTCAATTCGCGCACCGGTACCGTGGTGATCGGCTCGGACGTCAAGGTCACCGCCGCGGCGGTGGCGCACGGCGCGATCCAGGTCACCATCAGCGAACAGCCGCTGGTCAGCCAGCCCCAGCCGTTCTCGCGCGGGCAGACCGCGGTGGTGCCCAGCTCCGACGTGCAGGTCAGCGAGGACGGCGCGCACATGTTCAAGTTCGGCCCGGGCGTGAGCCTGGACACGATCGTGCGCGCGGTGAACCAGGTCGGTGCCGGTCCGAGCGATTTGATCTCGATCCTGCAGGCGCTCAAGCAGGCTGGCGCGCTTCATGCAGAGCTCGTGGTGATCTAGCGACACGCGACGGAAACATGACGCCCGCCAACGCCTCCCTGCCAGCACTCGACACCTGGACCGACCTGTCCGGGTTCAACCAGTTGCGCGCGCAGGCCAAGGGCGACGACAAGGCGGCGTTGCCGAAGGTCGCCAAGCAGTTCGAGGCGATCTTCACCCAGATGATGCTCAAGTCGATGCGCGAGGCGAACGCCAGCTTCGGAGACAACGACGTCGGTGACAGCCAGCAGGGCAAGGCCTACCGCGACCTGTTCGACCAGCAGCTTTCGCTGTCGCTCTCGCAGGGCAACAACGGCCTGGGGATCGCGCGCATGCTGGTGCGCCAGCTCGGCGGCAAGGACGCCGAGCCCAAGCCCGCACCGACGACGGACAACAAGGCCTTGCTTGCCAGCGTCGCCGCGGGCGCGTTGCCCGGTACCGCGGCCGCCAGCCTGTTCGCCCCCCTCGCGGCCGGCGCCGAGGCGGGCACCCGCGCCCTGCTGCACCTGGGCGAACGCGCCCAAGGGCAGGGCGACGGCCTGCTGCCGCTGACCGCCGATGCCAACGCGGCGCAGGGCTGGCGGGCCACGCTCGGCGAACTGGCGCAGGGCGCGGTCAACGTAGTGAGCAAGTTCATTCCCGGCGATCCGGCCGGCTTCGTGCGCGCCATGGCGCCGCACGCGCAGGCCGCTGCCGACAAGCTCGGCGTCTCGGTGCGCGCGCTGCTGGCGCAGGCCGCGCTGGAAACCGGCTGGGGCAAGCACCTGCCGCACCGGCACGACGGTTCCAGCAGCTTCAACCTGTTCGGCATCAAGGCCGGTGGCAGCTGGGGCGGCGACAAGGTCAGCGTGCCCACGCTCGAGTACGAAGGCGGCGTGGCGGTGCGCAAGCGCGACAACTTCCGCGCCTACGACAGCCCGTCCCAGGCCTTCGCCGATTACGCGCGCATGCTGGCGGACAACCCGCGTTACGCGCAGGCGCTGGGCAAGGGCGAGAACATCGCCGGCTTCGCCCATGCGTTGAGTCGTGGCGGGTACGCCACCGATCCGTCGTACGCGGCCAAGATCACCGCCATCGCCAACAGCCCGCAGATGCGCGAGGCGCTGGCGGCGCTGGACGCAGGGACGTTCAAGTGACGCGTCAAGTTGCCGTCACAGGGGGCATGACGTGTGCCTCCGCGCAAGGCTTCCCCCATCCGCCCTTCGGGCACCTTCCCCCGTGGGACGGGGGAAGGATTCGAAGTGCGACCTACCGAGCCTTCCCCCGTTCCACGGGGGAAGGTGCCGACAGGCGGATGGGGGAGGCCTTGCCTCGCCCCCCACGCCCGCGCGTCACCCGAACGGAAAACCTCCATGGCTGACCTGCTTTCCACCGGCGTCTCCGGCCTGCTCGCCGCCCAGGTGGGCCTGAGCACCACCGGCCACAACGTCTCCAACGCCAATACCGACGGCTACAGCCGCCAGCAGGTGACCTTCGCCGCGCGCGCGCCGCAGGCCGAGGGACGCTATTACGTCGGCACCGGCGTGGATACGCAGGCAGTGCAGCGCGCCTACAGCCAGTACCTCAACACCGCGCTGTGGTCGGCCTCCTCGTCCAAGGGGCGCGCCGACGCCTACCAGGCGCTGACCGACCAGCTCAACAACCAGCTCTCCGGCAGCAGCAACCTGCAATCGTCGCTGGATACCTTCTTTGGCGCCGTGGAAGACGTAGCCAATGCCCCGGCTGATGCCTCCGCCCGTGGTGTGCTGCTGGCCCGCGCCGGCGCGCTGGCCAGCACCTTCCGCGCGCTGTCCGGTCAGTTCGACAGCCTCGATGGCCAGGTGCAGCGCCAGGTGACCGACACCGTCGCCGCGATCAACAGCGACAGCGCCGCGATCGCCAAGCTCAACGAGCGCATCCGTTCCTCCAGCGGCGCCGAGCCGTCTGACCTGCTCGATCAGCGCGATGCGCTGATCAGGAAGCTCTCGGGCGAGGTCGGCATCAGCGTGGCGACGCAGAACGACGGCACGCTCAGCGTGTTCGTGGGCAACGGCCAGGCGCTGGTCAGCGGCACGCAGTCCTACGAGCTTGGCACGGCGCCGAACACCTACGACGCGACGCGCCTGGAAATCGTCGACAAGGGCACCGGTGCGGTGCTGAGCGGCCGCATCGGCGGCGGCACGCTGGGTGCGCTGCTCGACTTCCGCAGCAACGTGCTCGACCCGGCGCAGAACCAGCTCGGCCGCGCCGCGCTGGCGATGGCCGACGCGTTCAACACGCAGCACGCCCAGGGCGTGGATCTCAACGGCCAGGTCGGCGGCGAATTCTTCACCGTGGCCGGCCCGACCGTGCAGGCGGCCGGTGGCAACGCCGGCAGCGCCACGATCTCGGCCAGCATTGCCGACCTTGGTGCGCTTGGCAGCCAGGACTACACGCTGTCCTTCGATGGCAGCGCCTGGAATCTGAAGGACGGCAGCGGCGCCGCGGTGGCGATGACCGGCACCGGCACCGCCGCAGACCCGTTCGTGGCCGGTGGTTTGAGCTTCGTGGTCGGCGGCGGTGCAGCCAGCGCGGGCGACAGCTTCCGCATCCAGCCCAGCCGCAACGCAGCCGGCAGCATGAGCGTGGCGGTCACCGACCCGAACAAGATTGCCGCCGCCGTGCCGCTGCTCGGCAGTGCCGCCAGCGCCAATACCGGCAGCGCCAGCGTTGGCGCGCTCGCCGTCGCCAACGGTAGCGATCCCAACCTGTTCGCCGCGTCGAACATCGTATTTTCCTCGCCCACCAGCTATAGCATCGACGGCGGCCCGGCGCAGACCTTTACTCCCGGCACGCCGATCGTGCACAACGGCTGGAGCCTCACCCTGGACGGCGCGCCCGCCGCCGGCGACAGCTTCGGCGTCAAGGCCAACGCCAACGCGCGTGGCGACAATGCCAATGCGCTCAAGCTCGGCGCGGTCGCCAACCTGGGCGTACTCGATGGCGGCGCCACCAGCGTCGGCCGCGCCTATGGCCAGCTGGTCGGCCAGGTTGGCAGCGCCGGTTCGCTGGCCGACGACGCGGCCAAGACGCAGGGTGCCGTGTACAACCAGGCGATGGCGGCACAACAGAGCGTCAGCGGCGTGAACATGGACGAGGAAGCGGCCAACCTGGTGCGCTTCCAGCAGGCCTACCAGGCATCGGCGCAGATCATCACCGCCGCCAACACCGTATTCAACGCGCTGCTCGGCGCGTTCAAGTAAAGGATCGGAGCCATGCGCGTCTCCACCAGCTGGATGCAGCAGCAGTCGGTCAACACGATGATGGACCGGCAGGGCGACCTGTCCGGCATCCAGACCCAGATGGGTACCGGCAAGCGCATCAACCAACCCTCTGACGATCCCGTGGGCGCGGCGCGCGCGGTCGAGCTGACTCACCTGGGCGCCGACACCGCCCAGTACCAGCGCAACATCACCTCGGCCAATGCGCGGCTGGGGCTGGAAGACCAGGTACTCGATTCGGCCAGCAACGTGCTCGGCCGCGTGCGTACCCTGCTGCTGCAGGGCATGAACGCCACGCAGACCGACGAGTCGCGCAGCGACATGGCCGCCGAGATGGTGCAGCTGCGCGGCCAGTTGCTGGGCATCGCCAACAGCAAGGATTCGCAGGGCGACTACATCTTTGCCGGCAATCGCACCGGCGCGCAGCCGTTCATGTCGCAGGCCGGTGGCGTGAGCTACGTCGGTGACGAAGGGCAGCGCATGGTGGCCGCAGGCCCCGGCCTGCAGGTTGCCACCGGCGATCCTGGCAGCGGCATCTTCATGAATGTCCCTACCGGCAACGGCACCTTCGCCGTCGCCGCCGGCGCCAGCAACGGCGGCACCGCCGTGGCCGGCGCGAGCAGTGTCGTCGACGCCGACGCGTGGGATGGCGCGAGCTACCAGGTGACATTCACCGCACCGGACACGTTCGAAGTACGCGATGGCGGCGGCGCGCTGGTCACCAGCGGAAGCTATGACGCCGACAAGGGCGGCACTGTTGCCTTCCGCGGCGTGCAGGTGGCGTTCTCCGGGACGCCGGCGGCTGGCGACAGCTTCAGCGTGGCGCCCTCGTCCGACCAGAGCATGTTCGACACGCTGGACGGCATCGTCGCCACGCTGACCCGGCCCGGCAGCGGCGGCGCAGACATGCAGAACGCGCTCAACGGCCAACTGGCCAATCTCGACCAGGCCGTCGGTTCGGTCATCGAGGCGCGCGCTGCCGTAGGCGGGCGCATGAACGCGCTCGACCAGCAGGCCTCGCTCAACGACGACCTGACGCTGCAGTACAAGAGCGCGCTGTCCAACGTGCAGGACCTGGATTACTACGATGCGGTGAGCAGGCTGAGCCTGCAAAGCTCCGCGTTGCAGGCGGCGCAGCTGACCTTCAGCAAGCTGCAGAACATGTCGTTGTTCGATTACATCAAATAGCGCACAGCCGTGTAGGAGCCCGCTTGCCGGCGATGCCCTTCTTCCCGCGAGATCAAGGCAGAAGCATCGCCCGCAAGCGGGCTCCTACAAGAGATTGGATGGCGTTGCGCGTTCGATTCAAACGAAACATCGAAAAAAGCAGTTGACCCGCTCAAGTTTCCATGATCGACGTCGAAAAAGGTCCTGAGGCGGCGGTGTTCCCAACGGAATCCCCGCTGGCTACCACCGCCGGCCACCGGCACACAAGACCCTATTCGGAGAAATTCCCATGGTCATGAGCGTCAACACCAACATCAGCTCGCTGAACGCCCAGAACAACCTGGCCAAGTCGCAGAGCAAGCTCTCCACCGCGATCGAGCGCCTGTCCTCGGGCATGAAGATCAACAGCGCGAAGGACGATGCCGCCGGCCTCGCCATCTCGACGCGCTTCACCACCCAGATCAACGGCCTGAACCAGGCTGTCAGCAACGCCAACGACGGCATCTCCCTGGCGCAGACGACCGAGTCGGCGCTGAACGAGGTGACCAACAACATGCAGCGCATCCGCACCCTGGCGGTGCAGTCGGCGAACGCCACCAACTCCGACAGCGACCGTCAGGCGCTGGACGCGGAAGTGCAGCAGCGTCTGGCCGAGATCACCCGTATCGCGCAGCAGACCACCTTCAACGGCCGCCACGTGCTCGACGGCAGCTTCGGTTCGGCCGCGTTCCAGATCGGTGCGAACGTCGGCGAGACCATCTCGGTCAACCTGAGCCAGGGTGCCGGTGCCAAGCAGGTGGGCCAGATCGCCCAGTCCTCGACCGGTGACATCAGCGCCAAGTTCGCCACGGCCGGTTCGGCCGCCGTGCCGGGCACCAAGGCTTCGTTCACCACCGATGCCATCACCCCCGGGGCGAACCTGACGGGCAAGTCGTTCGATATCGATGGCACCACCGTCAATCTGGGTGACTACACCGGCGATGCAGACAACTCCAATCTGATCAGCGACATCAGCGGTGCGCTGGGCAGTGGCTACACGGTGACCGACGCCGGCAGCAACAAGATCAAGATCGAGAAGGCCACGGCCAGTGACGGCGCCATCACGGTCGCCGATACCGACACTGTCGTCGGCACCGGCACCAGCGTGACCGGCGTGGCCGACGTGGCCGCCGTTCCGGCTAGCTCCGAATTGAGCCTGGTCGATGGCGACCTGACCATCAATGGTACCGAGATGACCGGCACCTACAAGGATGCGCAGAGCCTGGTCGACGCGATCAATGCCAAGGGCATCACCGGCGTCTCCGCCTACTACGACAGCGAGACCAAGTCGGTCCACCTGAACTCGCAGGATGACCTGACCGTCGACGGCGCCAAGGCCGGCGCGGGCGAGCTGAACTTCTCCGGTGCGGGCACCACCCCCATCAGCGCAGGCAGCAACCTGGCCGCCAGCGACGTCAAGACCGTGGCCGGTGCCAACGACACCATCAGCCGCATCGACTCGGCGCTGAGCACCATCAGCTCCATGCGCAGCGACCTGGGTGCGGTGCAGAACCGCTTCAGCTCGACCATCGCCAACCTGCAGACCATCTCGCAGAACCTGTCTGCCTCGCGCAGCCAGATCCAGGATGCGGACTTCGCGGCCGAAACGGCCAACATGTCCAGCGCGAACATCCTGCAGCAGGCCGGTGTCTCGGTGCTGGCCCAGGCCAACTCCACCACGCAGAGCGTGCTCAAGCTCCTGCAGTAATTGTTGAAACCCGGAACGGTCGCGGCAACGCGACCGTTCCCCTCATTCCTTAGGACCGATATCCATGGCAATCACCGTAGGCACCACCGCTCCGACGACGGGCTTGCTGACTTCCATGGGCGTGGGTTCCGGCATCGACGTGGACAAGCTGGTGACCACGCTGGTGAACGCCAAGAAGGCGGGGCCACAGAGCCAGATCACCAACCAGGCGGCGCAGGCCAATACCCTGCTGTCCGGGTTGGGCCAGATCAGCAGCGCGCTCTCCGCGCTGCAGTCCGCGATGGTCCCCTTGAGCGATGGCAGCGCCTTCAGCGCCCGCTCGTTGACCAGCAGCGACACCGACGTACTCGGCGCCAGCAGCGCCGGCACGCCGGTCGGCGGCAGCTACAAGATCGAGGTGACCAAGCTGGCCACCTCGCTGAAGGCCTCTTCGGGCGCCTTCGCCAAATCCGACACGGTGGTCGGTACCGGCACGCTCACCCTTGCGGTGGGCGACCAGTCGATGAGCCTGACCATCGACAGCAGCAACAACACGCTGGCGGGCATCCGCGACGCGATCAACAAGTCCAAGGACAACCCCGGCGTCTCGGCCACCATCGTCACCGGCACGGACGGTGCGCACCTGGTGCTCAGCGGCACGCGCACCGGCGCGGCCAATGGCTTCGTGGTCTCCAGCAGCGGCGGCGACGGCGGCCTGGCCGCGCTCAACTACGATGCGGCGGCCTCCAGCGGCAACGCGCTCAACGTGATCACCGCCGCGCAGGATGCCGAGTACACCATCGACGGGCTGCCCGGCCACAGCGCCGGCAACACGGTCGCCGGTGCGATCGACGGCATCAGCCTGAACCTGGTCAAGGAAGGCACCAGCACGCTCACCGTCGCCAACGACGGTTCCAAGGCGACCAGCGCGCTGACCAACCTGGTCAATACGTACAACAGCTTTGTGGGCATCTACCAGGCGCTCACCAAGTACGACGCCACCACCGAAACCGCCGGTGCGATGATCGGCGACGCCACTGCCAACAGCATCAACAGCACGCTCTCGCGCCTGGTTGGCGGCATGGCCAACGGTGGCTCGCTGGCGGACCTGGGCATTTCGTTGCAGGTGGACGGCAAGCTCAAGCTGGACAGCGACAAGCTGTCCAAGTCGCTGGCCGACGGCGGCAAGCAGGCCGCTGCGCTGTTCGACGGCGACGATGGCCTCGCCACCAAGCTCAACGCCCAGCTCGACCAGTGGGTCGGCAGCACGGGCGTGATCGCCAGCCGCACCGACAGCCTGGCCAAGCAGCTGAAGGACCTGTCCGCGCAGCAGACCGCACTGGACAGCCGCATGGCTGATCTCACGGCGCGCTACCAGGCCCAGTTCACCGCGCTGGATACGCTGATGACCAAGCTCAACAGCACCAGCAGCTACCTCACCCAGCAATTCGACGCGCTCACCGCGGCGAGCAAGAACAAGTAAGCGAGGAACCGACCATGGCATTCGGATACGGCGCAGGCGCCTACCAGCAGATCCGCTCGCACGGCGGCGTGGAATCGGCCGATCCCCATGGCCTGATCACGTTGCTGATGGACGGCGCGCTGGAGCGCCTGGTCACCGCGCGCGGCCACATGCAGCGCGGCGAAATTGGCCCCAAGGGCGAAGTGATCGGCCGCTGTATCGAAATCATTGGTGGCCTGCGCGATGCGCTCAACCACGAGGTCGAGACGCCGCTGGTCGGCCAGCTCGACCAGCTCTACGACTACATGAGCCGCCGCCTGCTGCACGCCAACCTGCGCAACGACGTGGGTGCACTCGACGAAGTCAGCACGCTGCTGCAGAAGGTGCGAAGCAGCTGGGTACAGGTACCGCTCGAAGCGCGTCGCCCCACCGGCGCCGCCGCATGAACGACGCGTTGCCACTTGCCCTGACGCTGACCCGCGCCATGCTCGAGGCCGCCCGTGCCGGTGACTGGGAGCAACTGGTCGCGCTGGAGGCCGAACGCCATCCGCTGGTCATGCGACCGGTGACACAGGACGGGGACAGCGTGCGCCAACTGGGCGAACTGCTGGCGCTGGATCGGGAGTTGAGTGCACTGGTCACCCAGGCACGCGACCACGCCGGCGAGCAGTGGCAGGTCGGGCAGGACCGCGCCCGCGCGATCGCCGCCTACGGCGGCTAAAGCGTTGCTCCCTCTAAGGGCTGGGGTGAGGAGGGGCCAAGGCTTGCGGGAAGTTTCGAGCCTCTGCTCCCTCTCCCCCTGCGCTCATCAAAGATGAGAAAGATCGGGCGAACGTCGTCCTGCGGACGAAGCTATTCATAAGAACCGGCCCGCCGCTTGCATACTCACCCCCGATGAAAGCCCCCGTCGGAGAAACGACATGACCGCCAGCGCCTGGAACGAGTTCGAGCAGCGGCTTGCCTGCGAGGACAGCTGGCATGCCGACAGCCAGGCGCTTGCCTGGCCGCTCCCCGAAGGGCTCGCCCAGCGCCTGGCCGAGCGCAATGCTGCCGCGCTCGCTTCGGTCGCCGCGCTGGAAGAACGCCGCGCCGAAACCCCTGACGACGACAGCCCGGTGATGCAGGAACTGTCGAGGCTGGACGCCAAGCTCAACGCGCTGATCGACATGATCAACCGCGTGGCGACACCCGCCGATGCGCTGCCGCCGCGCCAGGCGTTGCGCTTCAACGCCATCGGCGCCGTATTGCCGGCGGCGCTGGTTCCCGCTGGCGAGGGGCTGATGTTGCGCCTGCGCTTCGACGCCTGCCCGGGCATGCCGCTGGAGCTGCCCGCGTACGTGGAACGCCGGTTCGACGACGGCAGCGCCTTCGTCGCCTTTCACACACTGGGCGATGGCGTCGCAGCGTCACTCGAACGGTTCGTGTTTCGTCACCACCGACGCAAAGTGGCAGGTGCGCGTCAGGCTGGCATCTGACCGTCCGCCGTCGCAGCGTGAAGCGCTGCACGGCCAACTCGTGAAGCACTTCACAAAATCACCACATCCCGCGCCGTCCGTTTGACGGTGGCCCGGGGTGACGGTGTCGTGCTGTGTCACTCCGCCGACGGATGCGTGGCGCCGGCAAACCGTCGCCGTTGCTCGGTTCCCGCGTAACGTCCTTTCGACGCGATTTTCACATGTGACGCATTAGGGCCACTCGTCCGTCCGCGGACAGTGCGAACTGCCGTCCCTGCTGGCCTTCTTCTTGCTCCCTCCCTCGCGTGACCGGTGACGGAAAGCCGGCGGTCCAAGAAGTACGAACACTGCAGGACAGTCGGCGGTTCGTCGTTCAGAGCGTCAAGCGGAGGGCATACACAATGAGCAAGGTCGATTTCCTGGTGATCGAATCGAACGAGTCGCGCGCCGAATGCATCCTGTCGGCATTGCACTTCCTCGGTTACCACCCGCAGCGGGGCGAGGACTGCACCGCCGTGGAGGAATCGACCCACGCCTGGCGCGCCGTCTACGTCGGTACGGTCGAGGACGCTGAAGCGGCCGAGCGCCAGTTCGCCCTGCTGGGCGACGCTGCCAGCCACGTGCCGGTGCTGCTGGCCAGCGACTCCGAATGGGCTTCCCGTCTGTGCGCCGCCAGCTCCCCGTTTGCCGCCCGCGTCGGCATGGTCGAGTTCCCGCTGCGCTACGAGCAGTTGGCCGAGGTGATGCGCAGCCTGTACGCGCGCCTGCTCGGCGGCCGCCGCGGCGAGCTGCGCTTCGTCGGCGACTCCGCGCCGATGCGTCGCGTCAATGCGCTGATCCGCCAGGTCGCGCCGTTCGATTCGTCCGTGCTGGTGCTGGGCGAATCCGGCACCGGCAAGGAAATGGTCGCGCGCACCATCCACGAGTGCTCGCCGCGCCGCGACAAGCCGTTCGTGGCGATCAATTGCGGCGCGATCCCGGCCGAGCTGCTCGAAAGCGAGCTCTTCGGCCACGAGAAGGGCGCCTTCACCGGCGCGATCAGCACCCGCAAGGGCCGCTTCGAGATGGCCGAGGGCGGCACGCTGTTCCTGGACGAGATCGGCGACATGAGCCTGACCATGCAGGTCAAGCTGCTGCGCGTGCTGCAGGAGCGCGTGTACGAGCGCGTCGGCGGCAACAAGACCCAGCGCTGCGACGTGCGCATCATCGCCGCCACCCACCGCAACCTGGAGCAGGCGATCGCCGAGGGCAAGTTCCGTGAGGACCTGTTCTATCGCCTTTCGGTGTTCCCGCTGGAGATGCCGGGCCTGCGCGAGCACCTGGACGACCTGCCGGTGCTGATCAACGAGTTCAACCAGCGCCTGGCGCGCCGTGGCCTGGGCAGCGTGCGTTTCTCCGCCGGCGCGGTGAACGCGCTGCACCAGTACGCCTGGCCGGGCAACGTGCGCGAGCTGTGCAACCTGGTCGAGCGCCTGGCGATCCTCTACCCGCACGGCGAGATCCGCGCCAGCGACCTGCCGGAGAAGTACCGCGGCCGCCAAGTCGTGGAAGAAGTGCAGGGCGCCTCGCTGCTGGCCCTGATGGACGGCGCGCCGATGCCGGTCGCGATGGCCGCCGCCGTGGCGGTGGCCCCCGACGCGACCGTGCTGCCCGAAGGCGGGCTGGACCTCAAGGACCACCTGGCCGACATCGAAGTGGGCCTGATCCGCCAGGCGCTGGATGTCACCGGTGGCGTGGTCGCCCATGCGGCCAAGCTCTTGCACATGCAGCGCACCACGCTGGTGGAAAAGCTGCGCAAGTACGGCCTGCAGAACAGCCTGGCGGCCTGAGCCTTCAGCTCTTACTCCCTCTCCCCCAGCCGCAGGCCGGGGGAGAGGGTTGGGGAGAGGGGGAGGCCTTTCGCTCTTCGCTCTCGTCAAAAGCAGAGCCAACCCCAGGAGCCTCCCCGTCTCCCAACCCTCTCCCCCGGCATTGCCGGGGGAGAGGGCTAAGGCGGCATCTCCGCACTATCGGGGCCCTGCAGAGCTGGCACACCTCGTGCAACCCCACTTCTGAAAACCCGCCACGCGCCGGAAACCCGACATGAGCACCATCGACGTCAACAACCTGCTCGCCCAGATGCGCCAGATCTCCAGCCAGGTGCGTCCGGCGGAGACCGCGCTGAAGGCCACGCCGGCGGCGAAGGCGGACTTCGGCGCGCTGCTGAAGGAGTCGATCGGCAGCGTGGGGCAGAGCCAGCAGCAGGCCGGCCAGATGGCGGCGGCGTTCGAGCGCGGCGATCCGGGGGCGGACCTTGGCCGCACGATGGTGGCGATCCAGAAGGCCGACCTCTCGCTGCGCACGATGACCGAAGTGCGCAACAAGCTGGTCGATGCCTACAAGGAAATCATGAACATGCCGGTGTAAGCACCGGCCTGACGTTCTCCCTTTCGCTTTACGGATGATTCTTCCCCATGGCTGACAACGCCATCGCCACCACCGACAGCCCCGCCAACCGCTTCGACCTCAAGCAGCTCGCGCGCAGCCCGGCCTCCCGCCAGTTGCTGCTGCTGGTCGGCATGGCCGCGGCCGTCGCGCTGGGCGTGGCGGTGGTGCTGTGGTCGCGCGGCCCGAACTGGGGCCTGCTCTACGCGGGCCTGGGCCAGCAGGACGCCGCCGCGATCACGCAGGCGCTGCAGTCGACCAACACGCCCTACCAGCTCGGCAACGACGGCAGCTCGATCATGGTGCCGGCCTCCGACCTCGCTGCGGTGCGCCTGCGCCTGGCCGGGCAGGGGCTGCCGCAGGGAACGGCCACCAACTCCGTGCCGCAGGCCGACTCGCCCTTCGGCATGAGCGACCTGGCCGAGCGCACGCGCTACCAGCAGATGCTCGAGACCGACCTGGGCAACACCATCGGCAGCCTGCAGGGTGTGCGCGCCGCGCGCGTGCACCTGGCGCTGGCCAAGCCGTCGGCCTTCATCCGTGACAGCCGCGAGGCCAGCGCTTCGGTGCTGGTCACGCTCTATCCCGGTCGCCAGCTCGACGCCAGCCAGGTGGCCGCGATCGTGCACCTGGTCGCCGCCTCGGTACCGGACCTGGATGCCAAGCAGGTCTCGGTGATCGACCAGCAGGGCCAGCTCCTCACCGGCAGCGACCCGGACAGCGCCGCCGCGGTCGGCGACAGCCGCCTGCGGCTGGCGACGCGCATGGAAAACAGCTACGCGCAGCGCATCGAGGAACTGCTCACGCCGCTGGTCGGCCCGGGCAAGGTGCATGCGCAGGTCTCCGTGGACCTGGACTTCAGCGCCACCGAAAAGGCCAGCGAAACCTTCGACCACGAACACCCCGCGCTGCGCAGCGAGCAGACCAGCAGCGAACACCACGCCGACGGCAGCGCCGCCGAGGGTGGTGTGCCCGGTGCACTCAGCAACCAGCCGCCGGTGATGGCCGCGCAGCCGACCGCCGCCAACCCCAACGCCGGCGGCAAGGCCGCGGCCGCGCCGACCGCCACTGCGCAGACCAGCACCGGCGACAGCTCCTCCAGCGCCACCCGTAACTACGAACTGGACCGCACCATCAGCCACACCAGCGACCCGGCCGGCCGGCTGGCGCGCCTGAGCGTCGCGGTCGTGGTCGACAACAAGACCGTCAGCGGGCCCAAGGGCGACACCAGCGTGCCGTTCACCGCGCAGGAACTGGACCACCTCACGCAACTGGCCAAGAACGCGGTCGGCTTCGACCAGACCCGCGGCGACAGCGTCAGCGTGATCAACCAGGCCTTCCGCATGACGCCGGCCACCGATGCTCCCGAACAGGCGCCGCTGTGGCAGCGCCCCGGCGCGCTGGACCTCATCAAGCAGGCGATCGGTGTGCTGATCGCGCTGATCGTCGCCTTCGGGCTGCTGCGCCCACTGCTGAAGGGGTTGCTGCGCGGTGCGCCGCAGCAGGCTCTCGCCGTCGCCGGCAACGTGCCTACGGTTTCGGTGCGCATTGCCGATGACGAGGGGGACGAGCGGGACCGGCTGGCCGGACCGCAGGTGATCGGTTACGAGCAGAAGGTGGGCCTGGCCCGGCGCATGGTGAGCGACAACCCCAAACAAGTGGCGCAAGTGGTCCGCAACTGGGTCGGCGAGGATGGCGGCTAAGTGTCGATGAAACAGGAACCGCAAATCACCGGCGCCCAGCGTGCCGCGATCCTGCTGCTCACCCTGGGCGAGCAGGACGCCGCCGAGGTCCTCAAGCATCTGTCCGCGCGCGACGTGCAGGCGGTTGGCCAGGCCATGGCCAGCCTCAGCTCGGTCTCGCGCGAGCAGGTCGACAAGGTGCTCACCCGGCTGCACGACGACATGGGCTCGCAGACCGCGCTCGGCGTCGGCACCGAGGACTACATCCGCAAGATCCTCACCAACGCGCTGGGCGAGACCAAGGCCGGCAGCCTGATCGATCGCATCCTGCTCGGCCGTTCCAGCAAGGGGCTGGAGTCGCTGAAGTGGATGGAAGGCCGCGCCATCGCCGAGATGGTCGGCCAGGAACATCCGCAGATCATCGCGCTGGTGCTGGCCCACCTTGAACACGACCAGGCCGCCGAAGTGCTCGGCTACCTGCCGGCGCGCACGCGTTCGGACGCGATCATGCGCATCGCCACGCTCGATGGCGTGCAGCCGCACGCGCTCAACGAGCTGGACGAGATCATGGAGCGCCAGTTCTCCGGTAACACCAACAAGCTCAAGTCCGCCAGCGTGGGCGGCCTTAAGGCCGCGGCCAACATCCTCAACGCGATGGAAACCAGCCGTGAGGCCGAGTTGATGGCCGCCATCCGCAGCCACGATGCGAACCTGGGCAGCAAGATCGAAGACCTGATGTTCGTCTTCGACGACCTGGTGGAGCTGGACGACCGCTCGATGCAGGCGCTGCTGCGCGAAGTGCCGTCGCCGCGCCTGATCGTGGCGCTCAAGGGTGCCGAACCCTCGATCCGCGAAAAGATGTTCGCCAACATGTCCAAGCGCGCCGCCGACATGCTGCGCGACGACCTGGAAGTGGCCGGCCCCGTGCGCGTGTCCGAAGTGGACGCGGCGCAGAAGGAAATCCTCGGCATCGCCCGCCGCCTGGCCGATGCCGGCCAGATCACCCTCGGCAGTTCGGATGACCTGGTCTGATGAGTGCCGTGCTCACCCGCGAGGCAGGCGCCGGCTACCAGCGCTGGGAGCCGCCGCAGGTCGGCGGCGCGCCCGCCCCGGCGCCCGCCGAGGCGCCGAACCATCCGACCGTCAGCGACCTGGAAGCGCTCGAGCACCAGGCGCGTGAGGAAGGCCACGCCGCCGGCCTGGCCCAGGGCCTGGCCGAGGCGCGCGCGCAGGGGCGCGAGCAGCTGGCGCGGCTGGCATCGATCTGCGAGCAGGCGGCACGCCCGCTCGAAGCGCTCGATGCCGCGGTGGAGCAGGAACTGGCGCAACTGGCGATGCTCGTCGCCCGCCGCGTGATCGCCCAGGAACTGGCCGCGCGCCCGGAGCTGATCGCGCAGGCCGTGCGCCAGGCCGCCGCCGCGCTGCCCGCCGCCACGCGTGAGCTGCGCGTGCGGCTGCATCCGGATGATCTGGCCCTGATGCGCGAGCTGGAGGCCACCGAAACGCACTGGCAGCTGGTGGCCGATCCGGCGCTCAAGCGGGGTGATTGCCTGCTCGATAGCGAGCGCTCACGCCTCGATGCGCGGGTGGAAACGCGCCTGGCGGTGATGATCGACGCGGTGCTTGGCGACGAGGCAGGCGAGTGAGCGTGATGGGCTGCGGCAAGGCTTCCCCCATCCGCCTGTCGGCACCTTCCCCCGTGGAACGGGGGAAGGACCCGGTGGCGAGCGCTCATGCTCGATCCGTCCTGTCCGCCGCGGGGAAACGCGCAGATATTCGATCCTTCTCCCGCGTGCGGGGAAAGGGTGGTGCAGGGACGCTCGTCAGTGAATCCTTCCCCCGTTCCACGGGGGAAGGTGCCGACAGGCGGATGGGGGAAGCTCGCCGGATCCCCCATGCCATCACCCACCAGGCCGCCCCATGACCCGCGCCTGGACCGAGCAACTCGCCCGCCGCCGCCAGCGTGCGCAGGCCGCCCACACGCTCACCGTCGAGGGCCGCCTGCGCCGCGTGGTCGGCCTCACCCTCGAGGCCGAGGGCTGCGAAGCCGCGCTCGGCGCGCGTTGCCTGGTCGACACCGCCGACGGCAGCCAGCTCGACACCGAAGTCGTCGGTTTCGCCGATGAACGTCTGCTGCTGATGCCCGTCGGCGAAATGCACGGCGTGCTGCCCAACGCGCGCGTGCGCCCGCTCGCCCACGCCGGCGGCCTGCCGGTCGGCGCGGGCCTGCTGGGCCGCGTGATCGGCGCCGACGGCGTGCCGCTCGATGGCGAAGGCCCGCTCGACACCGGCGAACATGCCGCGCTCAAGGCCGAACCGATCAACCCGATGGCACGCAAGCCGATCGACACCCCGCTGGACACCGGCGTGCGCGCGATCAACGCGCTGCTCACCGTCGGCCGCGGCCAGCGCTTAGGGTTGTTCGCCGGCTCCGGCGTCGGCAAGTCCACGCTGCTGGGCATGATGACCAAGTACACCGACGCCGACGTCGTCGTGGTGGCCCTGATCGGCGAGCGCGGCCGCGAGGTGAAGGAATTCGTCGAGCACACCCTTGGTGTGGAAGGCCGCCGCCGCGCGGTGATCGTCGCCGCACCGGCCGATGCGCCGCCGCTCAAGCGCCTGCGCGGTGCGCAGTACGCCACCGCCATCGCCGAATGGTTCCGCGACCGCGGCCAGCGCGTGCTGCTGCTGATGGACTCGCTCACCCGCTACGCCCAGGCCCAGCGCGAGATCGCGCTGGCCATCGGCGAGCCGCCGGCCACCAAGGGCTATCCGCCGTCCGTGTTCGCCATGCTGCCGGCACTGGTCGAGCGCGCCGGCAACGATGCCGAGGGCCGCGGCTCGATCACTGCCTTCTACACCGTACTGACCGAGGGCGACGACTACCGCCACGACCCGATCGCCGACGCCGCGCGCGCGATCCTGGACGGCCACATCGTGCTCTCGCGCGACCTGGCCGAAGCCGGCCACTACCCGGCGATCGACATCGAAGCCTCGATCAGCCGCGTCATGCCGGCGGTCACCGCGCGCGAGCACCAGCGCGCCGCGCAACGTTTCCGCCAGGTCTACTCGTCCTACCGCCAGCAGCGCGACCTGATCGCGGTGGGCGCCTACCAGAAGGGCTCGGATCCGCAGGTCGACCAGGCCATCGTGATGTGGCCCAGGCTGCGCGGGTTCCTGCAGCAGGAAGTGGATGAGCCGATGAACCTCGCCGACGGCATCGCCGCCCTGAACGCCCTCGCCGCCGAGGCCACCGCGTGAGCAAGCGCGCCAATCGCCTGCAGCCGGCCGCTGACCAGGCCAAACAGCGCAGCGAAGATGCCGTGCTCAAGCTGGCCGAACAGCAGCAGCGGCTGGCCAAGGCCGAGCGCCAGCTCATGGAGCTGCGTGGCTACCGCCAGGAATACGCCACCCCTGCCGGTGTCGGTGGTTTGACGGCCACCGCGCTGATGAACCGCCAGCAATTCGTCGAGCGCATCGACCGGGCGATCGACCAGCAGGTGCTGGAGATCGAACGCCAGCGCCGCCTGCTCGATCAGGTCCGCGGCCTGTGGCGCGACGCGCACGCCCGCGAAGCCGCGCTGGACAACGTGATCGACCGCTACCGCGAGCAGGACCGCAAGGCCGAGGAGCGGCGTGAGCAGAACGACATCGACGAGCGCATGCAACACCGCCGCCCCGCACGCTAGGGCTTGGCGCGAAGTTTGCTGGCGTCTATCGACAGCACGCTGTTTGAAGCCTTGAGAGGAAGTGCCCATGAGCGCGACCACCGCCGCCGTGAACCCCGTCCAGCCGACCCCGCCGCCGGCCCGAACCGCCGCCAGTCCTGCTTCCCAGGCGGACGAGAGCCGCTTCGACCGCCACCTGGATGCCGCCCGCCAGCAGCACGGGCAGGCGCAGGACAAGCCGTCGCAGGACGACGCCCAGCACGAGGCGGCGACGGCAAAGTCGCCGGCAAAAGCCGAAACGCAGAAGCCGGCCGAAGCACCCGCGAAGGACGAGGGCAACCCGGACGCTGCCGCACTGGCCGCCGCCATGCTCGCGCTGATCGGGCAGGCCGCACCGGCCAAGCCGCTGACTGCGGCCGGCATGGTGGCCCATGCGGCGAACAAGTCGGTGACCGCCGGCACCGACGTGAAAACACCGGCCGCGATGGTGTTGCTCGCCAACACCGCGGCCACCGCGGCGGCGGCCAAGCCCTCGATCAACGTCGATGCCAAAGCGCTGGCGCCGATGATCGCCAAGCCCGCCGAGCAAAAAGACGCCCCGATCGACCTGGCGCAGCTCGGCAGCCTGTCCGCCAACCCGATGCCGGCCCCCGAGGCCGCCACGACCGTCGCCCCGGCGCACAGCCTCAGTGTCGCCAGCCCGGCCGGCACACCGGCGTTCGCGCAGGAGTTGGGCCAGCACGTGGTCTGGCTGGGCCTGCAGGACGTCAAGCAGGCGCGCATCCGCCTGCATCCGGAGGACCTGGGGGCGGTCGACGTCAAGGTCAGCATGAACCACGACCGCGTCGACGTGAGCTTCGCCGTGCAGCATCCGGCGGCCGTGCACGCTGTCCAGCAGACGCTGCCACAGCTTGACGCGTTGCTGGCCCAGCACGGCCTGGCGCTCGGCCAGGCGGACGTGGGACAGCGCCAGCAGCAGGGTGAAGGCGGGCGCGGCGGCGAGGCGAGCGGGACGATCGGAGAGATTGAGGCCGAGCCGGCCGTAATGGCGAGCACGCCGGTCGCGGCGCTCGGGATGCTCGATACGTTTGCCTGAGGGCTCACCCCCTCGACTCCGCTTGGACTACGTCCACGGTGAACGGGGCTGAGATCCGTTCGCGCTGAGTGCAGGCGCCGAAGCGTGCTCGTCGCACGCCGGCATGCATGCACCGCCGTGTGAGTCCGGTATCCCGCCCAAAAGCGCCCCCATCCGCCTGTCGGCACCTTCCCCCGCCTTCGCGGGGGAAGGACTCGGGCACGGGCGCCGCGATTTCGATCCTTCCCTTCCCCGTGTTCGCGGGGGAAGGACTCGGGCACGGGCGCTGCGACTTCGATCCTTCCCCTCCCCCCGCGTTCGCGGAGGAGGGTCTGGGCGCGGGCGCCGCGATTTCGATCCTTCCCCCGTTCACGGGGGAAGGTGCCCGAAGGGCGGATGGGGGAGGCCTTGCGAAAAGCCGCCCATCCGCCATCCGCCCCTTCACGCCCTCGCCGTGATCGCGACGCGCCTCTCGTCGCACGCCTGACGCTCATGCACCACGGTGTGAGTCCGGTATCCCGCCCAAAAGCGCCCCCATCCGCCTGTCGGCACCTTCCCCCGCGTTCGCGGGGGAAGGACTCGCGCTCGGGCGGCGCGACTTCGATCCTTCCCCTCCCAACGCGTTCGCGGGGGAAGGACTCGGGCGCGGGCGCCACGATTTCGATCCTTCCCCCGTTCACGGGGGAAGGTGCCCGAAGGGCGGATGGGGGAGGCCTTGCGAAAAGCCCCCCGCCCACCATCCGCCCCTTCACGCCCCCGCCGATTTCCAGGCGCCCGCCGTGATCGCGACGCGCCCGTTCCCCGGCACGCGTCAAGAAAGCGCCACGCCCGCCGCAAACCCCGCAGGACCAACGCTTTGCGCCGTGGCACGCGGATTGCAACGAGGCCCGTGCAAGGCGGCGCCCCGGGTGCCAGCCGAAGAAAAACGACAACCGAGGTTGAGGCATGGCAAGTACGGAACAGGAAGCGGTGGCGCCGGCGAAGAAGAAGCGCTCGCCGCTGGTGATCGGCCTGGTAGTGGCGCTGCTGGCGGTGTCCGGCGCATGCGCCTATCTGTTCGCCGCGCGCGGACACGACAAGCCCGCCGCCGCGGCCACCGACAAGGAAGGCGGTGTCGTCGCGCCGACCAAGACCCAACCGGAGTTCTTCCTGCCGCTGGACCCGGCCTTCGTGGTCAATTTCCGCGATGACGACGCCATGCGCTACCTGCAGGTCGGCGTCACGCTGATGTCGCACGACCAGGCTGCGCTGGACACCGTCAAGGGCGTCGACCCCGTCGTGCGCAACGCCCTGGTGATGCTGTTCAGCCGCCAGAGCTACTCCATCCTCAGCGACCCGGCCGGCAAGCAGAAGCTGCAGACCGAGGCGCTGGAGGCGGTGCGCAAGATCGTCCAGGCGCGGACCGGCAAGCCGGGCATCGACGCGTTGTACTTCACCAGCTTCGTGATGCAGTGAGGCATCGCCCATGAGCGACCTGCTTTCCCAGGACGAAATCGACGCGCTGCTGGATGGCGTCACCGGCGGCAGCGTCGCCACCGGCGAGGACGAGCCGCCGCCGACCGAGGCGGTGCAGGCCTACGACTTCACCCAGCAGGACCGCATCGTGCGCGGCCGCCTGCCGACGCTGGAGATGGTCAACGACCGCTTCGCGCGTTTCTTCCGCCTGGGCGTGTTCAACGTCCTGCGCAAGAGCTGCGAGGTGTCGGTGCTGGGCGTGAAGATGGTCAAGTTCGCCGAGTACGTGCACAGCCTGGCGGTGCCGAGCAACCTCAACCTGGTGCGCATCAAGCCGCTGCGCGGCACCGCGCTGGTGGTGTTCGAGCCGCGGCTGGTGTTCACGGTGATCGACAACTTCTTCGGCGGCGACGGTCGCTTCCACGCGCGCATCGAGGGCCGCGATTTCAGCGCGATCGAAAACCGCGTGATCCAGATCATGCTCACCGAACTGTTCGGCGCCATGAGCGAGGCGTGGAATCCGGTGCTGCCGCTGGAGTTCGAGTACATCAACTCCGAGATCAACCCGCAGTTCGCCAACATCGTCAGCCCGACCGAGACGGTAGTGATCTCGCGCTTCCATGTCGAGCTCGACGGCGGCGGCGGCGAGATCCACCTGACGCTCCCTTACGCGATGGTCGAGCCGATCCGCACGCTGCTCGACGCCGGCGTGCAGAGCGACCTGGCCGACCGCGACGACCGCTTCACCGAGCACCTGCACGAGGAAGTGCTCGACGCCGAGGTGGAGCTGAGCTCGTTGCTGCTTGAGGCGCAACTGTCGATCGGCGAGTTCCTGCAGCTGCGCCCGGGCGACGTGATCCCGGTGACGCTGCCCGAGCTGTGCACCGTCTTCGCTGAAGACGTGCCGGTGTTCCGCGGTCGCTACGGCCAGGCCAACGGCCAGACGGCGATCCAGTTCCAGTCCCATGTCGGCCGCCGCGAACGGCGCGCGTCCGGCGAGTTCACAGAGAAGAAAAGCGCATGACTGCCAACGACGCCGCGGTCGCCGACCGCATCGAATCCGACGCCCTGAACGGTTTTGCCGTCGAGGGTGGCGATGTCAACCTGGACATGATCCTGGACGTGCCGGTGACGGTCGCCATGGAGGTCGGTCGCACCCGCATCAGCATCCGCAACCTGCTGCAGCTCAACCAGGGTTCGGTGGTGGAGCTGGACCGCGCCGCCGGCGAGCCGCTGGACGTGTTCGTCAACGGCACCCTGGTCGCGCACGGCGAGGTGGTGGTGATCAACGAGAAGTTCGGCATCCGCCTGACCGACGTGGTCAGCCCGGCCGAGCGCGTGCGCAAGCTGCGTTGATTCCATGCTCGCCCTGATCTTTGCCGCCCCCGCCGCTGCCTCCGACATCAATGTCGGCGGCGAGCTGCTGCGCGTGCTCCTGAGCCTCGCCGCGGTGATCGCGCTGATCTTCGTGGCCGGCTGGATGAGCCGCCGCCTGCAGTCGCGCAACCTGCCCGGTGGCCGGCGCCTGCGCTGCGTGGAATCGATGGCCGTCGGCGCGCGCGAACGCGTGCTGCTGATCGACGCCGACGGCAAGCGCCTGCTGGTCGGTGTGGGGCAGGGCGGCCTGCGCACGCTGCACGTGTATGAGGGCGAGGCTCCGGTCGACGCCAACCCGCCGGCACCGCTGCCGGCCGCTCCCAACTTCGCGCAACTGCTGTCGCGCTGGAAAGGCAAGTCGTGAAATCGCAGGTGTTGAAAGTGATGCCGTTCCGCGGCGCGCGCTGGGTGCTCGCCCTGTTGCTGATGCTGTTGCCGCTGTTCGCCTTCGCGCAGGCGGCGCCCGCGCCAACCACGCCCGCACCCGCGCTGAGCATGCCGGCAAGCCCCACCCTGTCCGGTGGCGGCATCCCCGTGCTGACCGTGCACGACGCGCCGGGCGGCGCGAAGAACTGGACGCTCTCGCTGCAGTTGCTGGGCCTGATGACGGTCCTGACGCTGCTGCCGGCGATCCTTTTGATGATGACCTCGTTCACACGGATCATCATCGTGCTGGGCTTCCTGCGCCAGGCGCTGGGCACGCAGTCGACGCCGCCCAACCAGGTGCTGCTGGGGCTGGCGCTGTTCCTGACGATGTTCGTCATGGGCCCGGTGTTCAACAAGGCCTACAGCGATGGCGTCAAGCCATACATGGACGGCCAGATGACCGCCGAGCAGGCGCTGCCCGCCGCCAGTGCGCCGTTCAAGCGCTTCATGCTGGACCAGACGCGTGATGCCGACCTGCAGCTCTTTACCCAGCTGGCCAAGGAGAAGCCCTACGCCAGCAAGGATGACGTGCCGTTCCGCGTGGCGATGCCGGCGTTCCTGACCTCCGAGCTCAAGACCGCGTTCCAGATGGGCTTCCTGCTGTTCATACCGTTCCTGATCATCGATCTGGTGGTCGCCAGCGTGCTGATGTCGATGGGCATGATGATGGTCTCGCCGATGATCATCTCGCTGCCGTTCAAGATCATGCTGTTCGTGCTGGTGGATGGTTGGACGCTGTTGATCGGCACGCTGGCGGGGAGCTTCTACACGTGACGCAGGCCACCACGCCGAGCCTTCCCCCGCGCGCGGGGGAAGGTGCCCGAAGGGCGGATGGGGGAAGTCTTGCGGGGAACCTGCGAGTGAAGCTTTGCGCCAAGACCGCCCCATCCGCCTGTCGGCACCTTCCCCCGCCTTCGCGGAGGAAGGACTCGGGCGCGAGCCGCGCGCTGTCTTCCCCGTTCTCCTGGTCCACGCCCTGAACCCATGACCCCTGAATCCGTCATCCAATTCGGCCAGCACGCGCTCTACGTGGCGATCCTGGTCGCCGCGCCGCTGCTGCTCACCGCGCTGGCCGTGGGCCTGCTGGTGGGCGTGATCCAGGCGGCCACGCAGATCAACGAGATGACCCTCTCGTTCATCCCCAAGCTCATCGCCATGGCGGTGGTCGCGCTGATCACCGGCCCGTGGATGCTGCGCACGCTGGTGCAGTTCACCCGGCAACTGATCGAGGGGCTGCCCGGTGCAGTCAAGTAACGGGGCGGCCAAGTAATGAGTACGGTGGACCTCGCCCAACTGGAGAACTGGCTGGGCGGCCTGCTGTGGGCGATGGGCCGCGTCGGCGGCCTGTGCCTGATCGCGCCGGTGCTGGGCTCCGGCGTGATTCCCGCACGTATCCGGGTCGGGCTCGTCGTGATGCTCACGCTGGTGCTGGCGCCGCTCGCGCCGGCGGCGGTCGATCCGTTCAGCGCCACCGGCGTGGCGACCATGGTGGGCCAGATCCTGATCGGCGCTTCGGTCGGCTTCGTGCTGAAGCTGGTGTTCGAGGCGGTGGCGTTCGGCGGCGAGCTGGTGGGGCAGGGCATGAGCCTGGGCTTCGCCGAGGTGGTCAACCCCGGCGGTGGCGGCAGCACGCCGGTGCTCAGCCAGTTCTACATGGTGCTGGTGACGCTGCTGTTCCTGGCGCTCAACGGGCATCTGCGGTTGATCCAGTTGCTCGCTGACAGCTTCCAGACGCTGCCGCCTGGCCCGGTGGCGATCAGCGCGGAGGGGCTGCACGCGGTGGTGCTGTTCGGCACGCACTTGTTCGCCGGCGCCGTGCGCGTGGCATTGCCGGCGGTCACGGCGCTGTTGGTGGTGAACATCGGCTTTGCCGCGATCAGCCGCGCGGCACCGTCGATGAACCTGTTCGCGGTCGGCTTCCCGATCACCCTGTGCCTGGGCTCGCTTGCGCTGTGGATGGGCCTGCGCGCGTTGCCGGGTGCGTTCGAAACGCTGCAGGACAGCGCCTGGTCGCTGATGCACGAACTGGTCGGAGGCTGATGTCATGGCCGAGAACGACGACCAGGAACGCACCGAACAACCCTCAGAAAAACGACTTAAAGAGGCCCGCGAAAAAGGCGACATACCGCGATCGCGCGACCTTTCCGGCGCGCTGGTGGTGCTGGCCGGCGTGGCCGCGCTGCTCTCGGGCAGCGAAGGTGCCATGGCGCACGCCCGCACCATCTACAGCCTGGGCCTTTCCTACAGCCGCGAGGCGCTGTTCTCCGACGCACTGCCCGGGCGCGTGCTCGGCATGGCGGTGCGCGAGGCGCTGATGCTGCTGATGCCGGTCGCGCTGGCGACGATCGTGGCCGCGCTGGCCGCCCCGGTGCTGCTGGGCGGCATCCACTTCAGCGGCCAGGCGCTGCAGCCGAAGTTCGACCGGCTCAACCCGGTCACCGGCCTGGGTCGCCTGGTTTCCATGCGCGGGCTGGTCGAGCTGGTCAAGTCGCTGGTCAAGCTGCTCTTCATCGGCGGCGCGCTGGCGCTGCTGCTCAAGCACTCGGTGGACGAGCTGCAGGCGTTGGGCCGTGCGGATGTGGCGCTCGGCGTGGCGCGCGCGATGTCGCTGCTGGGCCGTTCGGCGCTGCTGTTCGGCGCACTCCTGGCATTGATCGGCGGCGCGGACGCGCTGTACCAGAAGTTCGATCACGCCAAGCGCCTGCGCATGACCCGCCAGGAACTCAAGGACGAGTCCAAGGAGACCGAGGGCAACCCGGAGCTCAAGGGCCGCATCCGCCAGGTGCAGTTCGAGATGTCGCGCCGCCGCATGATGCAGGACCTGCCCAAGGCGGACGTCATCGTCACCAACCCGACCCACTTCGCGGTCGCACTGAAATACGACGAAAACGGCGCAGGCGCGCCGCGCGTGATCGCCAAGGGCGTGGACGTGCTGGCCCAGCAGATCCGCCTGGTGGCGAGCGGCCACCGCATCCCGATGGTCGAGGCCCCGCCGCTGGCACGCGCCTTGTATGCCACTACCTCGCTGGGCCGGGAAATCCCGGTCTCGCTGTACGTGGCGGTGGCGCAGGTGCTGGCCTACGTCTACCAGTTGAAGCAGGCGACGGCACGCGGCGACGAGCCGCCGCCGGCGCCCAGGCCCGAGGTCGATCCTGACCTGATGGGCCCTTACAAGATCTAAGGGGAACGACGCATGGCCGCCGCTGGCGCAATGGAATCTCTCAAGCAGCTCGGACGCCGCGGCGTCGGCGCGCCGGTGGTCATGCTGGCCATGCTGGCGATGGTCATGCTGCCAATGCCGCCGTTCCTGCTGGACATGCTGTTCAGCTTCAACATCGCGCTGTCGCTCGTCATTTTGTTGGCGGTGATCTACGTGATGCGGCCGCTGGAGTTCGCCGCTTTTCCGACGGTCGTGCTGATGGCGACGCTTTTACGTCTCGCCCTGAACATCGCCTCGACCCGCGTGGTGCTGCTGCACGGCCACGACGGCCCGGGGGCGGCCGGCAAGGTGATCGAGGCGTTCGGCGAGTTCGTGATCGGCGGCAACTTCGCGGTCGGCTTCGTGGTGTTTGCCATCCTCACCATCATCAATTTCGTGGTGGTCACCAAGGGCGCCACCCGCGTGTCCGAAGTGACCGCGCGCTTCACCCTCGACGCGATGCCCGGCAAGCAGATGGCGATCGACGCCGATCTCAACGCCGGCCTGCTCACCCAGGAACAGGCCCGCGAGCGGCGCCAGGAAGTGCGCGAGGAAGCGGACTTCTACGGCTCGATGGACGGTGCCTCCAAGTTCGTCCGCGGCGATGCCACCGCCGGCATCCTGATCCTGTTCATAAACGTCATCGGCGGTTTCTTCGTGGGCATGTTCCAGCACGGCCTGCCCGCCGGCGAATCGGCCAAGACCTACACCCTGCTGACCATCGGCGACGGCCTGGTCGCGCAGGTGCCGGCGCTGATGCTCTCGATCGCCACCGCGGTGATTGTCACCCGCGTGTCCAAGTCGCAGGACATGGGCAAGCAGGTGCTCGGCCAGGTGTTCGGCCAGCCTCGCGCGCTGGCGGTGGCCGGCGCGGTGCTGGGCGTGATGGGCCTGATCCCGGGCATGCCCAACCTCGCCTTCCTGCTGCTGGGCGGCTGCTGTGGCGGCGCGGCATACCTGATGATCAAGCGCGAGCGCGAGACCAAGGAGAAGCTGGCCGAAGCGATCGCCCAGCCGGAAGCCGCCGCGGCGCAGGTGCCGGCCGAGCGCATGGAACTGGGCTGGGACGATGTCGCCAGCGTCGATCCGCTGGGCCTGGAGGTCGGCTACCGGCTGATCCCGCTGGTGGACACCCACCAGGGCGGCGAGCTGATGGGGCGGATCAAGTCGGTGCGCCGCAAGCTCTCGCAGGAGTTCGGCTTTCTCGTTCCTGCGGTGCACATCCGCGACAACCTGGACCTGGGACCCAATACCTACCGCGTCACGCTGATGGGCGTGCCGATGGGCGAGGCCGAGGTGCATAACGAGCGCCTGCTGGCGATCAACCCCGGCCGCGTGCACGGGCCGTTGCAGGGCATCCAGACCAAGGACCCCGCGTTCGGCCTGGAAGCGGTATGGATCGAGCAGGGCCAGCGCGAGATGGCGCAAAGCCTGGGCTACACCGTGGTCGACCCGGCCACCGTGGTCGCCACGCACCTGTCGCACATCCTGCAGACCCACGCGCATGAGCTGATCAGCCACCAGGACGTGCAGCAGCTGCTCGACCGCCTGGCGCAGACCGCGCCGAAGCTGGTCGAGGACCTGGTGCCCAAGCGCATGGCGCTGGGCGTGGTGGTCAAGGTGCTGCAGAACCTGCTGGCCGAGCGCGTGCCGATCCGCAACATGCGCACCATCGTCGAAACCTTGGCGGAGCACGCGGGCCAGAGTCAGGATCCCGGCATGCTCACCGCCGCCGTGCGCGTGGCGCTGGGCCGCCAGATCGTGCAGGAGATCACGGGCCTGGGCACCGAGGTGCCGGTTATCACGCTGGCGCCGGAGCTGGAGCAGATCCTCATGAATTCGCTCTCCGGCGGCGGCGTGGCCGGTGCGGCGGTGGAGCCGGGCCTGGCCGACCGCCTGCAGCAGAGCGTCGCCGACGCCGCGCGCCGGCAGGAAATGAGCGGCGAAGCGGCCGTGTTGCTGGTCGCGCCGCAGCTTCGCCCGTGGCTCGCGCGCTTTACCCGCCACGTGGCACAGAACCTGCACGTACTGGCTTACAACGAGGTGCCGGACAACCGCAGGGTGCGGCTGGTCCAGGCGCTGGGACGGTAGAGCCGGGATATGAGATTCGGGATTCGAGATTCGCAACAGCCAAGGGCGCCACGGTCATGCGGCCGGCCCGCTTTTAGCGAATCCCAAATCCCGAATGCCGAATCCCGCTTGCGGAGCAAGCCATGAAGATCAAACGGTTCGTAGCGCCGGACATGCGTCAGGCGATGCGCGAAGTGCGCGAGGAGCAGGGCCCGGATGCGGTGATCCTGTCCACGCGCAAGATTGACGAAGGCATCGAAATCATCGCCGCCGTCGATTACGACGAGGCGCTGGTGCGCGAAGCCGCGCGCCACGGCGCAGCGCCCGCGCCGGCCGCGGAGCCGCCGGCGTTGCCGGTGCGTGCTTCCACGCCGCCTCCGCCGCCCCCGCCCGTGCGTGAGGCGCGCGTCGAAACGCTGGCGGTCGCCAATCGTTCGACGCCAGCCGAAGCCACCGCAACGTCTCCCCAGCCCGCTCCCGCGGCAGTGCCGGCGCAGAGGGAACAGCGGCCGGTCCGCACGGAGGCACGCGCTTCGCATGTGGCGCCTTCGGCCCAAGCCGATGGCCTGGGCCAGGCGCAGGCCCGGGCCCGGGCATCCCAGCCGCAAGCCCCGGCCACCGAGACGCCCGCCGAGCCGGCGGTCCATCCGCTGATCGAGCGCGCCGCACAGGACACCGTGCGCATGCGCGCCGAACTGTCCAGCCTGCGCGAGATGCTCGAGATGCAGCTCTCCAGCCTGGCCTGGAACGACATGGAACGCCGCCAGCCGATGCACACCCGTGTACTGCGCGAACTGACCCGGCTCGGCATCGACGCCGACGTCGCCCGCGCGCTGGCCGATGAACTGCCGCCGCAGATGACGCCCGAACAGGCGCGCTACCTGCCGCTGGGCATGCTCAGCCGCGGCATCGCCGTCAGCGGCCGTGGCCGCTCGGACGAAGCCGGCGTCACCGCGCTAGTCGGCCCGACCGGCGTGGGCAAGACCACCACGCTGGCGAAGCTCGCGGCGCGGGCGGTGGTGCGCCACGGCGCCTCGCAGGTCGCGCTGGTCAGTACCGACCATTACCGCATCGGCGCCGCCGCGCAGCTGGAACACTACGGCCGCCTGCTCGGCGTGCGCGTGTACCCGGCGTACGACGCCGACAGCCTGCGCCAGGTGCTGCAGCTGCTGAAGGGCTGCCACACCGTGCTGGTCGACACCGCGGGCCTTGCCGGCAACGACCCGCGGCTGGCCGAACAACTGGACGCGCTGCGCGAGGCCGGCGAACTGCGCGCCTGCCTGGTGCTGGCCGCCAACGCGCAGGCGCAGTCGCTGGACGACGCCGTGCGTGCCTACCTGCCGGTCAAGCCGCACGCGGCGATCCTGACCAAACTCGACGAGGCGCCCAGCCTCGGCGGCGCACTGTCGGTGCTGATCCGCCACCGGCTGGCGCTGGACTACACCACCGACGGCCAGCGCGTGCCCGAGGACATCGCCGCCGCCGACGCACGCCTGCTGGTATGTCGCGCCGCGCAGGCGCTCAAGGGCAATACGCCGGCCGCCGACGAGGCGATGCTGGCCGAACGCTTCGGGACGATGGTGGCGCAGGCATGAGCGGAATCCTTGCAATGAATCAGGCGTGGGGCTTGAAAGACATGTTCAACGCGATCACGGGCGAGCGCGACAGCGCGCCGCCTGCACCGCACCGGCCGCACCAGGCGGTCAATGCAGGCGCGCCGCGCCGCCGCTGCCGCGCGATCGCGGTGGCCGGCGGCAAGGGCGGCGTCGGCAAGACCACCGTGGCGGTCAACCTCGGCATGAGCCTGGCGATGGCCGGGCACGAGGTGATGCTGCTGGATGCCGACATGGGCCTGGCCAACGTCGACGTGCTGCTCGGCCTGGCGCCCTCGCGCCACCTGGGCCACCTCCTGGATGGCACGGCCACGCTGGAGGAGCTGGTGCTGGAAGCCCCGCACGGGCTCAAGGTGATCCCCGGCGGCTCCGGTGCGCGGCGGCTGGCGCAACTGGGCAACGGCGAACATGCCGCGGTGATCCGCGCGTTTGACGAGCTGCCCAAACCACCGGACTACCTGCTGGTCGATACCGCCGCCGGCCTGTCGGACAACGTGGCGATGTTCGCCGCCGCGACCGACGACGTAGTGCTGGTGGTGTGCGACGAGCCCGCTTCGCTCACCGACGCCTACGCGCTGATCAAGGTCCTCTCCCGCGACTTCGGCGTGCGTCGGTTCCGCTTCGTCGCCAACCTGGTGCGCAACCTGGGCGAGGCCCGCGCGTTGCACCAGAAGCTGGCCAAGGTCAGCGACCGCTTCCTGGACGTGGTGCTGGACTTCATGGGTTTCGTGCCGCAGGACGAGCGGCTCAAGCAGGCCATCCGGCGCCAGAGCGCGGTGGTGGACATGTGGCCGGCAGCGCGTTCGTCGCAGGCATTCAAGCAATTGGCAGGTGCGGTCGATAACTGGGAGGAACCCGCGCGCGCGGGCCTGGACCGCATCGCTTTTTTCGGTGGCCAGGCCGTGACGGCGTCGGGGTGGTGACATGAGCGTGGCATCGGAATATCTCCAGCTGCAAAAACAGAGTGCGGATGAGTTGGTGCGCCAGCACGCGCCACTGGTGCGTCGTATTGCCTATCACCTGATGGGCCGGCTGCCGCCCAGCGTGGACGTGGGCGACCTGATCCAGTCCGGCATGATCGGGCTGCTGGAAGCCGCGCGGCACTACGCCACCGACCGCGCCGCCAGCTTCGAGACCTACGCCGGCATCCGTATCCGCGGCGCCATGCTCGACGAGCTGCGCAAGACCGACTGGACCCCGCGTTCGGTGCACCGCAAGGTGCGCGAAGTGGCCGAGGTGGTGCGCCAGATCGAGATCGAGACCGGCGCCGACGCCGAGGACGCCGAGGTGATCAAGCGGCTTGGCGTGAGCGCGGAGGAGTACCACGCGATCCTCGCCGATGCCGCCAGCGCGCGCCTGCTCAGCCTGACCGCGCCGGATGACGGCGACGGCGCGCCCGCCTTCGACGTGGTCGACCAGGGCAACCTGGGGCCGGCCGAGAGCATCGAGCAGGAAGGTCTGCGCCAGGCGCTGATCGACGGCATCTCCGGCCTGCCCGAGCGCGAGCAGCTGGTCATGTCGCTCTATTACGAGCAGGAATTGAACCTGAAGGAAATCGGCGCCGTGCTCGGCGTGACCGAGTCGCGCGTGTGCCAGATCCATGGCCAGGCGATCGTGCGGCTGCGCGCGCGCCTGGGCGATTGGCGGGACGGGAGCGAGGAATCGGACATGGGCAATCGCAAAGGCAAAAGCCGGCGTGCCCAGGCCGATCGCTCCGCCCCGCGCTGAACCATTGACGATCAACCATTCCCCATTCCCTACCAAGAGGAACCAATGGACAAGAACATGAAAATCCTCGTGGTGGACGATTTCTCCACCATGCGGCGCATCGTCAGGAACCTGCTGGTGGAGCTGGGCTTCACCAACACGCTGATCCAGGAAGCCGACGACGGCAACAACGCGATGACCATGCTGAAGACCCAGCCCTTCGACATGGTCGTGACCGACTGGAACATGCCCAACATGACCGGCATCGACCTGTTGCGCGCGATCCGCGCTGAGCCCTCGCTCAAGGGCCTGCCGGTGCTGATGGTCACCGCCGAGAACAACCGCGACCAGATCATCGCCGCCGCCCAGGCGGGCGTGAACGGCTACATCGTCAAGCCGTTCAACGCGGTCACGCTGAAGGAGAAGCTCACCAAGATCTTCGAGCGCCTTGCCGCCGCGGGAGCCAGCGCATGAGCGCCGTCCTGTCCACCTTCGACGAAACCGCGCTGCCGGCCGAGCTGCACGATCTGCTCAACAGCGCCGATGGCGCTGCGTTCGAGCAGGCGCTCGACGCGCTGGTGCGCCAGCGCGAACAGCACCTGTTCCGTGCGCTGGGCCTGCTCGCGCGCGACCTGCACGGCGCGGTCAGCCGGCTCGGCAACGACCTGGCGCAGGAAGGCGTGCCCGGCCGCGTGGCCGACGTGCGCAAGCATCTGAACGACGTGCTGGAGATGAGCGCGCAGGCGGCCCATCGCAGCATCGATTTCGCCGAACGGATGAGCCCCGAGGCCGACGCGCTGGCGCAGAGCGCCGAGCAGGTGCTCGCCTCGGCCGCACCGTGCGATCCGGTCGCCGACCTGGCGCGCCAGGCCAGTGCGTTCGCCGGCAACTGCCGCGATGGCCTCAACGACATGGTGATGGCGCAGTCCTGGCAGGACCTGTCCGGCCAGCGCATCAAGAAAGTCGTCAACTTCATCGAGTCGGTGGAGTCCTCGCTGCTGGAGCTGGTTCGCCTGACCGGCGCGCTGTCCGGCCGCGAGCCGCCGCCGGTGGTGGAGAAGATCTCCGGCCAGGACGAGGCGGACCGCCTGCTCAGCGAATTCGGGTTCTGAGGCGGGGCGGCGATGGACCCCTCGCTCGACGCCGAACTGCGCGACGATTTCCTGGTCGAGGCCGGGGAACTGGTCGAGCGCCTGTCGGAACAACTGGTCGAGCTGGAAGCCAATCCGCGCGATGGCGAACTGCTCAACGCGGTGTTCCGGGCATTCCACACGGTCAAGGGTGGCGCGGGCTTCCTCGCCATCGAGCCGATGGTGCAGCTGTGCCATCACGCCGAAGACCTGCTCAACGTCGCCCGCAACGGCGCGCTGGTGCTGGACTCGGCAAAAATGGACGCGCTGCTCGAAGCGCTCGATCTGCTCAACGCGATGATGGATGCGTTGCGCAGCGGCGCGTCCATGGACATGCCGCCGCCGGCGCTGCTCAAGCGTTTGATGCCCGGCGCGGCGCCCGCACCGGCACCGCCGCCGGTCGCCGCGCCCGTGGCCGCACCGCCGGCCGACGGCAGCATCGACGACAGTGAGTTCGAAGCGCTGCTGGACAGCCTGTACGGCACCGCCGCCCCGGGAACCGTGGCGCCGGCCGCGCCCGCTCCCGCGACCATCAACGACGACGAGTTCGAAGCGCTGCTGGATAACCTGCACGGCACCGCCGCGCCGGGTGCAAACGCCGCGCCGGCGGTCGGCAACACCATCGCCGACGACGAATTCGAGGCCCTGCTCGACAATCTGCATGGCAAGGGCGCCGCGCCCGGTGCCGTGCCGGTAGCGGCGCCGCCGCCTGCCGCGCCGGCTCCTGCGCCGGCGCCCGCCCGCGCGGCCGCGCCAGCGGAAACGAGCGTTCGTGTGGACACCGGCCGACTCGACGCGCTGGTCAACCGCGCCGGCGAGCTGGTGCTGGTCCGTAACCGCCTGCAGAGCCTGGCGCAGAAAAGCGGCGACGAGACGCTGGCGCAGGCCGCGGCCGAACTGGACCGCGTAGCCGACGAAATGCAGGGCGCCGTGCTGGCCATGCGCATGCAGCCGGTCGGCCGGCTGTTCCAGCGTTTCCCGCGCATCGTGCGCGACCTTGCCCGGCAGCTCGGCAAGGAAGTGGACCTGGTCACCGAAGGCGAGGGCACGGATCTGGACCGCAGCCTGGTCGAGGCACTGGCCGATCCGCTGATCCACCTGCTGCGCAACGCGCTCGACCACGGGCTGGAAATGCCCGAGGAGCGCGCCAAGGTCGGCAAGTCCCGTCGCGGCACCGTGCGGCTTTCCGCCAGCCAGCGCGGCGAGCGCATCGTCATCGCGGTGAGCGACGACGGCCACGGCATGAACCCCGAAGTGCTCAAGCGCAAGGCGGTGGAGAAGGGCGTCATCGACGAGGCCCAGGCCGCGCGCCTGACCGAGAACGAATGCTACGAGCTGATCTTCCGCCCGGGCTTTTCCACCGCGGCGCAGATCTCCGACATCTCCGGCCGCGGCGTCGGCATGGACGTGGTCAAGACGCGCGTGGCGGAACTGGGCGGCACCCTCGCGGTGCGCTCGAAGCTGGGCCAGGGCAGCGAGCTGGAACTGACCGTGCCGCTGACTCTGGCGATCCTGCGCGTGCTGATGGTGCGCGTGGGTCCGCGTCTGTTCGCGTTGCCGCTGTCCAACGTGGAGGAAGTGTTCGAACTGTCCGCCGGCCAGGACCGCATGCTCGACGGCCGCCTGGTCGCCAATCACCGTGGCCGCGCGCTGCCGCTGGGCGACCTGGCCGGCTGGGCTGGCGTGCTCGGCGCCGCGCCGCGCCATGTCGTGGTGCTGCACATCGGCCACCAGCGCATGGGCTGCCTGGTGCACGAGGTGCTCGGCCGCGAGGACGTCATGGCCAAGCCGCTCGGTCCGCTGTTCGAGGGCCTGCCCGGCATCGCCGGCGCCACCGTCACCGGCGATGGCCGGCTCGCGCTGGTGCTCGACCTGGCCGGCCTGGCCGACGATGGCGGGCAACTGCTGCCGTCACTGAGGGCGGCGGGCTGACATGGATCTGGTGAGCCTCGTCGGCACGATCCTGGCCTTCCTGGTCATCATCGTCGGCACCATCCTGAAAGGCTCCACGATCGGCGCGCTGGTCAACCCGGCCGCGTTCGTGATCGTCTTTGCCGGCACCGTCGCCGCGCTGATGGTGCAGACGCCCGGCAGCGTGCTCCGCCGCGCGCTGGGCATGCTGCCGATGGTCTACCGGCCGCCGGTGTTCCAGCCGTCCGACCTGATCACCCGCATCATCGCCTGGAGCGAAATCTCCCGTCGCCAGGGCCTGCTCGGCCTGGAGCCGGCGATCGACGAGGAGAACGACGGGTTCGTCCGCAAGGGCCTGCAGATGCTGGTCGATGGCGGCGAGCCGGAGGCGATCCGCGGCGTGCTCGAAGTCGAGATGGAGGCGCGCGAACACAACGAACTGGTCGCCGCCAAGGTGTTCGAGAACGCCGGCATCTACTCGCCGACCATGGGCATCATCGGCGCGGTCATGGGCCTGATGGCGGTGATGCAAAACCTGGCCGACCCGAGCAAGCTCGGCCACGGCATCGCCGCCGCCTTCGTCGCGACCATCTACGGCGTGGCGCTGGCCAACCTGCTTATGCTGCCGATGTCGGCACGGCTCAAGGGCCTGGTGCGCAAGCAGACCCAGATGCGCGAGATCCTCGTCGAGGGGCTGGTGTCGATCGCCGAAGGAGACAACCCGCGGCAGATCGAGGCCAAGCTGCAGGGGTATCTGTCGTGAACCGGTTCTCCGTCGCTCACGGAAGCCCCTGTGGGAGCGCACCTGTGCGCGACCGCCATGGATCCCGGGCGCGCACAGGTGCGCTCCTACAGAATCCCCGCACTCGGCGAGAGGAGCCGATCGCGAGGTGCGTCGCATGAAACGCAAACACCACGAGGACCACGTCAATCACGAGGCCTGGGCGATCCCCTACGCCGACCTGATGACGCTGCTGCTCGCGTTCTTCGTGGTGATGTACGCGGTCTCGGTGGTCAACGAGGGCAAGTACCGGGTGATGTCCGAGTCCATCATCGAGGCGTTCAACGGCTCCAGCCACGTGATCGCGCCGATGCCGCCGACGAACGCCAAGCCGCACAACGTCGATCCGGCCATCGCCGCGCCGCAGAGCCAGCCCGGCGCCGCCGCTGCGCCGGTGGCGGTGCCCATTCCGCTGCGTCCGGCGCCGCGGCGGGTCGTCGCCCAGCGCGCCCCGCACGAGACCATGCGCGACGTGCAGGCCGCGCAGGAGGCGCAACGCCAGGCCAACCTCACGCGCATCCAGCACGAGGTCGAGAAGGCGCTGCAGCCCCTGATCGACAAACAGCAGGTGGTCGTGCGGCGCACGCCGAACTGGCTGGAGATCGAGATCCGCACCGATATCCTGTTTCCCAGCGGCGTGGCGCAGCTCTCGCGCCAGGCCGACGTGGTGCTCAGCAACCTGGGCGGCATCCTGGCGCCGTTCGGCAACCCGCTGCGGATCGAAGGCTACACCGACGACAAGCCCATCAACACGGCCGTCTATCCGTCCAACTGGGAGCTGTCTGCCGCCCGCGCCGCCAGCGTGGCGCGACTGTTTACCGAGCACGGCGTGAGCCCCGCACGGCTGGGCATCATCGGCTGGGGGCAGTTCCGCCCGACCGCCGACAACGCCACCGTGGAAGGCCGCAACCGCAACCGCCGCGTGCTGGTGGTCGTGCTGAGCGACCATGCCACGCCGACCCGCTATTCAGGCGACGCCGACCGCGTCGGCCAGCTCGCCGATGCCGCGCTGCCCGCCAACGCCACCGAACCGGTGCCGCCGGGCGCAGGGCTGGCCAAGGCCGGAGCGCGGCAGAACCTGCCCAAGGCGGCGCTGCACGTCGTCGAAGCGCCGCTGATCGTCACGCCCGGGCTCGGCAAATAAGCCGCGCCGCCACCACCATGAAATCCAGACCATGAATGCTCCGGCCGCCTCGAACACCCAGCACTGGCTTACCTTCCAACTCGACGGCCAGGCCTACGCCGCGCCGCTGACGCAGGTGAGCGAGGTGATCCGCATCGGCGAAGTGACGCCGGTGCCCGGTGCGGCGTCGGACCTGCTCGGCATCCGCCACTTGCGCGGGCGTGTGGTGCCGGTCCTCGACGGACGCCGCCGGCTCGGCCTGCCGCCGCGCGATGGCGACTCGGACAGCGTGCGCGTGGTGATGCTCAACCACGCCAGCCACGCGGTCGGCCTGCGTGTGGATGCGGTTGGCGAGTTGCTGTTGCCGGGGGACGACGCGATTGCCCCGCCGCCGCCCGGACGCGCCGTGCGCGTGGACGATCCGGTCATCGGGGTGCTGCCGTGGAAGGGCGGCTTCGTCGCGCTCCTGGACGTGCGCCGGATGTGCCGGCTGCCGGAGTCGGATGCGGCGTGAGTGGGGGCTTGCCGCAAGGCTTCCCCCATCCGCCCTGCGGGCACCTTCCCCCGTAAACGGGGTAAGGAAAACATTGGCGCCAGGCTCCCTGCCGCCGCTCCCGTAGCGCGGCAAGACCGCCACGAGACTCCCAACCGAGCCTTCCCCCGTTTACGGGGGGAAGGCGCCGACAGGCGGATGGGCGGATCTTGCCTCGACGCCGCCGCCCGGACGCGCCGCGCGCGTGGACGATCCGCTCATCGGGGTGCTGCCGTGGAAGGGCGGCTTCGTCGCGTTCCTGGACGTGCGCCGGATGTGCCGGCTGCCGGAGTCGGATGCGGCGTGAGTGGGGGCTTGCTGCAAGGCTTCCCCCATCCGCCCTTCGGGCACCTTCCCCCGTAAACGGTGGAAGGAAAACATTGACGCCAGGCTCCCTGCCGCCGCTCCCGTAGCGCGGCAAGACCGCCACGAGACTCCCAACCGAGCCTTCCCCCGTTTACGGGGGAAGGTGCCGACAGGCGGAAGGGGGTGACTTGGCCTCGACCGTCCACCGCCCGCAGGGCAGACTCCGCCAGGCCCAAGGTGAACAGCCGGGAAGGCGCCGCCCTGGAAAAAGGCCGCCGCCCCCTGGGGTCAATCCGGCTCTTTCGGCACCTCGCCGTACCCTGCCGCCTGCAACTCCTCGCGCGTGGTCAGCGCCGACAGCGCCAGCGTCATGCCGGGGCGGATGTTGGCCGCGACGAAGTTCTGGTGCCCCAGCGCCTGCCCGCACACCACCATGTCGACGTCCGCCTGGCGCAACTGCCGGATCAATCCGGCGTTGGGATTGGGGTGACCAAACTTCTTCTGGTAAGCAGCATCGGACAGCGCCAGGTCGACGCCCCGCCCGTAGAACAGCACCACCAGATGCACCTTCTCGCTGGGGACGCCCGCCAGGGCATACAGGTTGAGCAGCTTGGCCGCAGTGTGCAGGCGACGGTTGATCTCGCCGCGGGTGGGTTGGTCGCTGTCGATGTCGATGTAGAGCCGATGCTCCGCCGTGGTCGAGGGCATCAGGGCATTCGGCCCGACCGGCAGCACGCCACCGGCGCCATGGATGCGTGGGTAGGTGAGGCGCGAATCGGGCTGCGAGCGTGAGGTGGTCAGCACCACGGCGGCTGCGCAGGCGATCAGCAGCAGGGCGATACCACTCCACGCCAGCACGCGGCGGATCGGCGAAGGGGCAAGGTCGTCGTCGGACATGGTGGTGGCTTTGCTGTAGGACATCCTGAGGCTGTCTCCTTCGGCCAGGTTCCCCCGGCACGCAGTGCGCCAGTGTAGAAAGGGCGCGTGAACTGACGGGCAAGGCGCAGGTCCCGTCGCAATGGCTGTGACGCCGCGCACATTTGCGTGCGGGTGTTCAATCGGCTGGTTGCGATCCGAGCAGGTGCCCGTTGACGCGCAGGCCGTACAGCGACATCGGCGTGTCGTGGAAGGCCTTGCGCGTGGCCACCACGTTACCCTTGTAGCGTGGGTCCTGCGGACGCTCGTGGGCATCCATGAACATCGCCACGTCCCACGCGTCCTGGTCGCTCAGGCTGCCGCCGCGGCTGAGCGGCATGTTCGCCTTGATGAAGGCCGACGCCTTGTCCAACTCGTGCATGCCAGCACCCCAGTTGAACGAGTCGGGGCCCCACAGCGGCGGGAACACGTAATCGCCGGCAACCATCTGGCCCTGGCCGTCCGCACCGTGGCAAAGCGCGCAATCGCGTTCGAACACTGCCTGGCCGCGCGCGTAGTCCGGCTTCTTCGCCGGTGACGGAACCTTTGGGTAGCCGGCCCCAGCGAGCTTCACGCCGAGCGGCGCGCCTTGCGCCATCCAGGAGGAATAGGTTTCCAGCGCAAGGATCACCTTGTCCTCCAGCGGCGGCGCCTTGCCGTTCATGCTGTACATGAAGCAGCCCTGCAGGCGCTCGCCGTAGCTGTTCACGTGATGGTTCTTCTTGCGGTACTGCGGATACATGCCGTACGCGGCCCACAGCGGCGCCGAATCGGCCAGCCGTCCCGCATCGAGATGGCAGTTGACGCAGGCCAGGCCGTTGCCGACGTAGGCGGGTGCCGCCTTGCGTGTATGCACGAAGATCTCGCGACCCAGTCGCACCATGTCGCCGTACGGGCCTTCCGGAATGGCCGACTCGGGCGGTGGGGTGAACGCGGGCGCCTTGGCTGCGGGCGCGCTGGCTTCGGCGGCGTGCGCATCCAACGGGGTGCGATCCGTGCAGGCACCGAGCGCGAGCGTGGCGAGCAGCAGGAGAGACAGGCGCGCGCTCATCGTCCGCGAGTCCCGGCCGGCAGCGGTTGCGCGGCGAACCACTGCGCAACCGCCGCGATGTCTCTTGCGTCGAGCTTGCGGCTCAGGTGATCGCGATCCCCGATCAACGTGCCGACCAACATGCCTATCCGCCCCAAGCGCACCTTCATGCTCCCCATCTGCCGTGCCGCCGCCACGTCACCGCCAAACTTCTAGCAATAGCGAGGGCGACGTGGAGGAAGTGTCAGCGGAGCCGTTTCGAAGCGGGCGCTTGTCTTCGTTTCTGGCCTCCAGACACCAGGTGGACGCAAAGGGTGACGCGTGTGATGCACAGGGGACAGCAAGGCCGGTTTGCCTGAGCGGTCCCGTTTTGCCAAGACGAATCTATTGCACGGCCGCGGCATTCATGAGCACTTGAGCGCTTGCGCGTGGTCATGTAGGTTCGACGCAGCTGCTCGTGCAACGCGGGCTGCCCAGGGGACAATTTGGGGAATGGATATGCTGAGCCAAGGATGGGCACGCGCGTGCCTTTGTGCTGCGTTTCTTTTGCTGGTGAATGCTCCGGCCACAGGTGCAGATGCCAGGCCGGAAGATGAGTACAAGAAGCTTGTCCGTGTCGACGAAAACATCCAGCCGCTCGGTGAGCATCCCTTCGGCGAAAACATAAGCCTGTACGACGGATCGCTGTCATTCACCCAGACGGACGTGAGCTTGGGAGGCAACGGACTTCCGTTGACACTCACTCGCCAGTTCCAGATCGAGCACGACCCGTATGTACGTTCGCAGTTCGCTTTTGGCGACTGGGACCTGGTATTGCCGCACCTGGAGACGATGACCGTCTCGGGCTTCGACCCGGCACTACGCCGTGTTAGCGGTTGGGAGGTCGAAACGGCTTCCGGCATCGATCCGAACATGCGCTGTACGTATTTCAACGCGCCGCCCACGGTAACCATGCAGCCAGGAGACTCGGCGCTTACCTCTTGGGAGCCGAGGGATTGGTGGAAGGGCTATCACCTGGTTCTTCCTGGACAGGGAAGTCAGGACATGCTGGCCAATCACGATCCAGCAACGCGTTCGACATACCCGGCGGTAACCAAGAATCAGTGGCGTTTCAGTTGTCTGGAATCCACCAGCAACGGCGCGCCTGGCCAAGGTTTCCTGGCGCAGGCGCCGGATGGCACGAAGTACTGGTTCAATGAGTTGGTCTATCGCGGTGCACAGGGGCTGGTGCGTCCGTTGTACGAATCCGGAGTAGCTTCCAAGGCTGGCGGCGGAAGCATGGACGCGCTCTGGGCGTCGCGAGGGGACATTCTGGAGAATGTCATCGCATTGTTGTCCGGATCGTCGGTGGCGCATGCGGCCGCTTCTTCGAACTCGATCCAGAGGCAAATGGCCCAGATGCTGGTCACCCGGATCGAGGACCGTTTCGGGAACTGGTTGGTTTTCCAATACGACAGCGGCCTTTTGACCGGTATCACCGCAAGCGACGGACGCGCGGTGACCGTCGAGTACGTTCAAGGCACGCCGCGCATCAAAAAAATAGTGCTGCGAACGTCAACGGACGGGGCCCGCACCTGGAGCTACGCCTATACCTCCGACGTTCTCGCTCCAGCCCTGAGCTCAGTGACCTTGCCTGATGGCAGCCAGTGGACATACGACCTCGGCAGTTTCGACGCCGCCTCGCTCAGCCCCGGCAATAACCATTCCAGTTGCTTGCAACTGGGCACGCCCATTTCGATGGCTGCCGTCGTTGGAACGGTGACCCATCCGTCCGGGTTGAGAGGAACCTTTACGCTCCAACCGGTCAAGCATGGCCGGTCGCTTGTGCCGCGCGATTGCAAGGGGATGGAGCGGTTCGACGAGGACACTCAGGGGAGCTACGCCTCTATCCCGGACGCCTGGTATGGCTTTTCGATACAGGATCGAACGCTTTCGGGCGCAGGCATCCCTCCCGGCAGGACCTGGCAGTACCGTTATTCGGCGCCCAACGAAAGCTGGTCGGACTGCACGGGCACGTGCGCGACCACGGTTTACACCGACGTCGAGAACCCCGACGGCAGCACGGTGCGCTATCTCTTCAGCAACAAGTTCGATCACACCGAAAGCTTGTTGCTGAAGACCACCTACTACACCGGTGCCGCCGGTTCCACGACCCTGCGGGCCGAAAGCAACGGCTATGCAGATCCGGACACTGTTCCGCTCCCTGCCGAGGCTGGCGGCGTCCTGCAGGAAAACGTCAACACGCAACAGATAACCCGCTACTTCCCCCTCCAGCGGCGTCAGATCGTCCAGGATGGCGCGGACACCTACACCTGGGAAGCGGTGGCGTTCAACGGCTACGCCCAAGCGACAAGAGTCAAGCGCTACAACTCCTTTTCCAGCCAGGCGATAGAGGAAGAGACGGCGTACATCAACGACACCGGTCTATGGGTGTTTGGCTTGCCCGAGCGGGTGACCAATCGGACCTCCGGCAAGGTCGTGGACGAGTACACGTACAACAGCAGCAACCGTACCCTTGCCAGCCGCGCGCATTTCGGCCAGACGGTGATGAGCTACGCCTTCAATGCGCAAGGTCAGCTGGCGAGCTTTACCGACGGCAGGGGAAATAGCACGACGCTGGGTGCCTACAAGCGCGGCATCCCACAGACGATTGATTATCCGGACGGTACGCGCCAACGCCTGGTGGTGGATGACTTTGGCCAGATCAAAAGCATCACCGATCAGGCCGGAGCCACTACCTACTACGGCTACGACGCGATCGGCCGCTTGGCCCGCATCGACTATCCCGGCGCAGACGAGCAGGCCTGGTATCCCAGAACGTTCAGCTATGAGTTTGTGGATAGCGCTGAGCGCGGGGTGGCTGCCAACCACTGGCGGCGCATCGTCGGCAAGGGTGATCAACGCCAGGTGACTTACTTCGATGCGCTGCTGCAGCCGGTTCTGACCGACAGCTACATAGAAGGACGCGGCGACTCCCACAGTAACGTGCGCGTCGACTACAACTACAAGGGCCTGATCACGCTCCAATCTTATCCCGCCGGCGGTACTCCCGACCTGTCGGCGCTAGGCTCGGGCGTCCACAGCCTTTACGACCCCATCGGGCGATTGACCCTTACGCAACAGGATTCCGAGTTGGGTGCCTTGAGTACCTCCGTGGCTTATCTGTCCGGAGCGCGCAGAAAGGTGACCGACCCCAGGAACAAGGCGACCATCACCCGCTACCAGGTTTTCGACCAGCCCGTTTACGAAAGCCCCGTCAGGGTCGATGCGCCTGCGGGCGTGTCCCAGGAAATTACCCGCAACATCTACGGCAACCCCACGGAGATCCGCCAATACGGTAGCTATAACGGTTTCACTGAGGACGAACGAAAAACGCTGGTCTATGACGAGCAGCAGCGGCTGTGCCGCACCATCGAGCCGGAGAGCGGCAGTGAAGTGTTGGCCTATGACGAGGCAGGCAATCTGGCATGGAGTGCAGCAGGTTTGACCCTGCCGGCGCCTACGACGGGTACCGAAGCGGATTGCGGACGGGCTCTTGTTCCTCCGGAGGCCAAAACAACCCGCGCTTATGACCCGATGAACCGGGTGCTCGCCAGCCTCTATCCGCAGGGGACATCCAGTGTCGCCTACCACTACCTCGCAACCGGACAGATCGATAAGGCTTGTTCCGGCGCCGTGAGCTGGACCGCCCAGACCTGCTCCGGCTTCTCGATCTGGACTTACGGCTACAACGCCTTGGGGCAGATGAAGTCCGAGACGCTCGACGTCGAGGGCCATCAATGGCCGATCACGTACAGCCATGATCGATACGGCAGCATTTCCAGGATCACCTATCCTGATGGCAAGGAGTTTGATTACGCGCCCGATGCCATGGGCCGCCCGTCCAAGGTGGGCGTCTACGCCGCCGACATCGCCTATTTCCCCAGCGGCAATGTGCAGTACTACCGCCTGGGTGACGGCACGGAATACATGGGCGTGGAAAACGAGCGCCAGATCCTTGGCAGCCTCAACTATTTCCATGCATCGTCCGACCCCGCAGCGCCCGAAGCGGTGCTGTCGCAGCAGTACACCTACGATCCCAGCGGCAACCTGACGATCGTGGACGCCCTTGACGATCGCCGCGACAAGAGTTTCGGTTACGACGACCTCAATCGGCTCACTTTCGCCCAGGCCACAGGCCTGTGGGGAACGGAGACTTATGCCTACGATCCGTTGAACAACCTGCGGCAGGTCGATAGCGATGGTCTCAGTCGCAACTACATCTATGACGGGTTTCGCCACCTTGCGCAGATAACCGACAACGGCTCTACGTTGCACAGTTTTCTTTACGACGCCCAAGGCAATGTCACGCGAAAGGACGGCACCAGCCTGTTGTTCGACAAGGCAAACCGGCTGACTCAGGTCGTGGGTGGAAGCGCCTATGCCTACGATGCGCACGGGCGCCGGATCAAGAAGGCAAGCGCGACGGGTGACGTCTACTACCTTTACACCAACGATGGCCGCCTGCTTTACCAGTTTGATGCGGCCGCCAATGTAGTGACTGACTACGCATATTTGGGCCGCAAGCTACTGGCCGAGGTCCATCGCAACGCTGGCGACCTGGTGCTCAACCCGCCAGCGAACATCTACTTCAGTAGCGCTCCCAACGACGGCAGCTATACCGTGGGATGGTTCCAGGTTCCCACGGCTCGCTACGAACTGCAGGAGAGCCCGGACGGTGGTGTCAACTGGCACGAGGTCTACAGTGGCACTGTCAACAGCAAGAGCTTCAGTGGGCAGGCTGCCGGCAGCTACCTGTATCGGGTGCGTGCATGCGCGCAAGAGTGCAGCGATTGGCGTGAGTCCCCTGCGATGGGGGTCTGGCCGCAGCTGGCCACCGTCACGGTGCCATCCGGCTTGCAAAGCGCCGGTTTCACCGTCAGTTGGACCCGGCCAAGCACGGCAACACGGTTCGATGTCGATCAGCAGCAGGACGGCGGCAGCTGGGTGCGTATCGCAACGGACACGCCCGCGCTGTCGATCTCGCGGTCCGGGCTCGCCGTAGGCAGCTATGTCTACCGCGTCTCGGCCAAGAGCAGCTACGGCAGCCGGGGATGGGCAGCGTCCGAGCCGGTAACGGTGCTCTATGCGCCCACCGGAACGCCCTCGCTGAGCGCCCCGGCGGTAAGCAGCCAGGCCAGCTACACGGTCAGCTGGAGCGCGGTGGCAAACGCCGACCGCTATGAATTGCAGGAGCAGCAGGACGCCGGCGCCTGGGGCGCCCAGTACAACGGCGCCAGCCGCTCTACGGTCGTCAGCGGCGTCACCAATGGTGCGCACTACGGCTACCGGGTCAGAGCCTGCAACGCAGCCGGCTGCGCGCCCTATAGCGCCGTCGCGACCGTGGCAATCGCCATCCCGCCGCCGGCGCCCACGGGCGTGTACGCCAACGACCTGCGCGTCAATCCCAAGCTCGAAACCCTGACGGTCGTATGGCAGGCGTCCGCTGGCGCCACGTACTACGAAGTCAAGGATGCCGACACCGGTAGCGTCGTGGGCAGCACGACCGGTACGTCCAAAGAGGTGGAGAGCGTCTACGACGGGCCGCTTTCCATGCACTCGTATGCCGTGCGTGCATGCAACCCGTACGCCTGCAGCGGCTGGGTCAATGCCGTTCAACGCGATGTGTACAACCCGCCCAGCTCGGCTCCGAGCCTGAGTGCGCCTGGCACCAATGAAACAGGCAGCTACACGGTGAGCTGGGGCACGGTCTTCCAGGCCTCCAGCTATACCCTGCAGGAAAGCATCAACGGCGGTGCCTGGTCCACGGTCTACAGCGGCAGTGGCACGTCCAAGGCGTTCAGCGGCAAGACGATCGCGAGCTACCACTACCGCGTCATGGCGTCCAACAGCGCGGGCGACAGCCCGTGGAGTGCAACCAGGACCGTCGCGGTCGGCATCACAAATGTGCCCTCGCTGAGCGTTCCGTCGGTAAGCAGCCAATCCAGCTACACAGTCAGTTGGAGCGCAGTGACCAATGCCAGTCGTTACGAGTTGCAGGAGCAGAAGGACACTGGCGCCTGGGGCGCGCAGTACAACGGCACCAGCCGTTCCACGGTTGTCAGCGGCGCCGCCAACGGCGCGCACTACGGCTACCGGGCTAGGGCTTGCAATACAACCGGCTGCGGGCCCTATGGTGCGGTCGCGACCGTGGCAATCGCCATCCCGCCGCCGGCGCCCACGGGCGTGTACGCCAACGACCTGCGCGTCAATCCCAAGCTCGAAACCCTGACGGTCGTATGGCAGGCGTCTACTGGCGCCACGTACTACGAAGTCAAGGATGCCAGCACCGGTAGCGTCGTGGGCAGCACGACCGGGACGTCCAAGGACGTGGAGAGCGTCTACGACGGGCCGCTTTCCATGCACTCGTATGCCGTGCGTGCCTGCAACCCGTACGCCTGCAGCGGCTGGGTCAATGCCGTTCAACGCGATGTGTACAACCCGCCCAGCTCGGCGCCAAGCCTGAGTGCGCCGAGTACCAACGGGACGGGCAGCTACACGGTGAGCTGGGGTACGGTCTTCCAGGCCGCCAGCTACACCTTGCAGGAGAGCGTCAACGGCGGCGCCTGGTCCACGGTCTACAGCGGGGGTGGCACGTCCAGGGCGTTCAGCGGTAAGGCGGTCGCGAGCTACCGCTATCGGGTCATGGCCTCCAACAGCGGTGGCAATGGCCCGTGGAGCGCCACCGTGACCGTCACGGTGGCGATCGTCACCAACGTGACGGGCGTCACGGCGCAGGTACGGTGGGTCAGCACGGGGTTCAGTGCGATAGCCAGTGCCCCCGCGCTCAAGGCGGCCCCCGTCGGCTCGACGGACGCCTCGCCGAGCATGATGCCGCCACCACCCGAGCCAACCTACGCGTGGTTCCTCACCGCCAGCTGGAACGGGGCGACAGGTGCGACGCGGTATGAGGTGCGGGCGACCGATACGGTCACGGGCGCAGTGAAGACCTTCAACGTCACGACGCTCTCCATCCCGGCCA
>NZ_JBHZGL010000010.1:0-158695 GCF_051900415.1 Frateuria sp. GZRR35 | reverse complement strand
CAAAGAAACGGCCTGGCTAAGCCCGGTGAGGGATAAGAGCTAGGTGCCGCCTCGCTTTGCTTGGTCAGTCGCTTGCTCTTAGAGGAGCTGCCGCCGCTTTACCGCGGGCGCTCGGGAGCTGAGGCAAGAGGATTTGCGCGTTTGGGTGCGGGAGCGCCGCACTTGGCTCCCTCTCCCCTCCGGGGAGAGGGTTGGGGTGAGGGGACGGGGCTTGCCAGAAACTCGGCTATCCCTTCGTGGGCAGATTTCAGTCCCACGTGTGCCGCACGCACGGCTCTGGGCTGAAGCCCGACCCTACGGGATCTCGCTGGATCTCCCACGAGTGCCCCATTTCCAACGAGCACAAGCGTGTGCCGCAGCCTCAGCTCGGCAAACGGCGGATCTTCGCGCCGAGCACGCCGAGCTTCTCCTCGATGTTCTCGTAGCCGCGGTCGATGTGGTACACGCGATCGACCGTCGTATCGCCATGCGCCACCAGCCCGGCCAGCACCAGGCACGCGGAGGCGCGCAGGTCGGTGGCCATGATCGGTGCGCCGCTCATGTGATCCACGCCCTGGATGATGGCGGTGTTGCCTTCCAGGCGGATGTCGGCGCCCAGGCGCTTGAGTTCCTGCGCGTGCATGAAGCGGTTCTCGAACACCGTCTCGGTGATCACGCCCACGCCCTCGGCCACGCAGTTGAGCGCGGTGAACTGCGCCTGCATGTCGGTCGGGAACGCCGGGTACGGCGCGGTGACGATGTTGACCGCCTTCGGCCGGCGGCCACCCATGTCCAGCTCGATCCAGTCCGGCCCGGTGCAGATGTGCGCGCCGGCCTCTTCCAGCTTGGCCAGCACCGCATCCATCGTGCTGGCGCGTGCGCCTCGGGCGCGTACCTTGCCGCCGGTCATCGCCGCACCGACAAGGAAGGTGCCGGTCTCGATGCGGTCGGGCAGCACTTCGTACTCGGCGCCCTCGAGGCGCTCGACGCCGTGGATCACCAGCGTGGCGGTGCCGATGCCCTCGATGCGTGCGCCCATCGCCACAAGGCAGTTGGCCAAATCGACGACCTCGGGCTCCTGCGCGGCGTTCTCGATGATCGTGGTGCCTTCGGCCAGCGTGGCGGCCATCAGGATGTTCTCGGTGCCGGTGACGGTCACCATGTCCATCGCGATGCGCGCGCCCTTCAGGCGCCTGGCGCGGGCACGGATGTAGCCGTTTTCCACCATCACCTCGGCGCCCAGCGCCTGCAGGCCGCGGATGTGCTGGTCGACCGGGCGCGAACCGATCGCGCAACCGCCAGGCAACGAGACTTCCGCCTCGCCGAAACGCGCCACCAGCGGGCCGAGCACCAGGATCGAGGCACGCATCGTGCGCACCAGGTCGTACGGAGCGACGTGGCTTTCGATGGTGCGCGGGTCGACGTGCATCTTCATGCGGTCGTCGAGCACCAGGTTGACGCCCATGCGGCCGAGCAGCTCGATGAAGGTGGTCACGTCGTGCAGGTGCGGCACGTTGGAGATGGTCACCGGACCATCGGCCAAGAGGCAGGCGGCGAGAATCGGCAATACGGCGTTCTTGGCGCCGGAAATGGCGACTTCGCCATGGAGCGGCTCGCCGCCGCTGATCAGGATCTTGGCCATGAATGTCCTTGGTGGAGGCAGGAAACCGGCGCGGCCTCAGCGGCGCGCCGCGGCTTCCTCGGGAGTCAACGTCTTGAGCGCCAGCGCATGGATCGCCCCGCCCATCAGCTCGCCCAGCGTGGCGTAGACCATGCGGTGGCGCGCCAGCGGCAGCTTGCCGGCGAACTGGCTGGCCACCACGGTGGCTTCGAAATGCACGCCATCGTCCCCGCTGACCTGCGCATTCGCGCCGGGCAGGCCGGTTTCGATCAGTGCCTGGATACGGGCAGGGTCCATCGGAGGGTCCATCGTCGGCGCGCGGAGCGAGGATTCAGCGCTTGTGAACCCAGTGCACGGCCATATGACGTTAAAATGCGGATATGCCATGGTAATGGAATTCCCGTGGCACAGAAATGCCAAAGGCCGCCCGCCGCCCCAGCCGAGACCCCATGAACGCACGCATCGCCCCGCCCGTCGCCAAGCTGGACCCGGACGCCATCGCCCGCAGCGGCCGCACGGTGATCGCCACCGAGGCGGCCGCGATCCGCGCGCTCGAAACGCGGGTGGACGCGAGCTTCGTCCATGCCTGCGGGTTGATCCTGGCCTGCCGCGGGCGCCTGGTCGTCACCGGCATGGGCAAGTCCGGCCACGTCGGCCGCAAGATCGCCGCCACCCTGGCCTCCACCGGCACGCCGTCGTTCTTCGTACACCCGGGCGAGGCCAGCCATGGCGACCTGGGGATGATCCAGCCGGACGACGTGGTGCTGGCCCTCTCCAATTCCGGCGAGACGGATGAACTTCTCTTCATCCTGCCGGTGATCAAGCGCCAGGGCATCCCGCTGATCGCCATCACCGGCAACCCGAAGTCGTCGCTCGCGCATCAGGCGGACGCGCACCTGGACGCCAGCATCTCCAGCGAAGCCTGCCCGCTGGGCCTGGCCCCGACCGCCAGCACCACCGCGGCGCTGGTGATGGGCGACGCGCTGGCGATCGCGCTACTGGAAGCGCGCGGCTTTACCGCCGAGGATTTCGCCCGCTCCCACCCGGCCGGCAGCCTCGGACGCCGACTGTTGTTGCACATCAGCGACATCATGCATACCGGCGAAGGCGTGCCCATGGTTGCGCCGGACGCGAACCTGACCGAAGCGCTGATGGAAATGACCCGCAAGCATCTGGGGATGACCGCCGTGGTCGATGCCGAGCATCGCTTGCTGGGCGTGTTCACCGACGGCGACCTGCGCCGCGCACTGGACGACGAAGACGTGAACCTGCGCGGCGCGAGCGTCGAGGCGTTGATGACCCGCGGTCCGAAAACCATCACCTCCGACAAGCTCGCCATCGAAGCGGCGCAGTTGATGGAAAAGCACCAGATCCACGCGTTGCTGGTGGTGGACGAGCAGCAGCGCGTGGTCGGTGCGCTGAACATCCACGACCTGCTGCGCGCCCGGGTGGTCTGACGGACGTGAATCGTAGATAGGGAATGGAGAATCGCCGCCTCTTCCCGCCGAGCCGCTTGTAACGATTCCCCATTCCCGATTGCCTATTTCCCCATGCCCTACCTCACCAACCTCCCTGCCGACCTGATCGCCCGTGCTGCCGGCATCCGCCTGGCGGTGTTCGACGTGGACGGCACGCTGACCGACGGACGCCTGTACTACGGCGAGGACGGTCGCGAGACCAAGGTGTTTTTCGTGCAGGACGGCCTGGGCCTGAAGCGCCTGCAGGTGCATGGCGTGCAGGTGGCGATCATCAGTGCGCGGATCAGCCATCCGGTCGCGCTGCGCGCCGAGGAACTGGGCATCACCCACGTCTACCAGGGTCAGGGCGACAAGCGTGTGTGCCTGCTGGAACTGCTCGACGCACTGAAGCTGGCGCCCGAGCAGGTCGCCTTCGTCGGCGACGACCTCCCGGACCTCCCGGCCATGCGCATCGCCGGGCTCGCGGTGGCCGTGGCCAACGCCCATCCGTGGGTGATCGAACAAGCGCACTGGACCACCGCCCGCGCTGGCGGCCAGGGCGGTGCGCGGGAGGTTTGCGACCTGATCCTGCATGCCCAGGGCAAGGCCGGCAATGAAAAGGAACGCTGGCAGTGAAGGAATGGTTGCGCGATCGCCGCCTCGTGGCGGCCATTGTCGCGGTCGCGCTGCTGGCCGGCGCGGCGCAATTGATGCTGTGGTGGATCGGGCCGCCGCCCAAGGTCAACGCATTCGTCGGCCCGCCGCGCTCGGGCTACACGCTGACCGACTTCAAGCTGACCCAGTACGGCACCGACGGCCTACCCAGCTTCCTGATCCAGGCGCCGCAGCTGGAACGGCGCGAAGGCGACGAGTCGCTGTACATCAACACACCCGATTTTCGCCTGCCCTCCAACCAGCCGGCAGTGCCCGACTGGCTCGGGCACTCGCTGTACGGCTGGGTCAACCAAGACGGCAGCCTGCTCAAGCTGCAAGGCCCGGTGCACCTGGAGCGTGCCGCATTCGACGACACGCCGCGGACGACGATCGACACCTCCGACGTCACCGCCTGGCCCAAGCAGAACCGCCTGCAGACCGCCGCGCCAGCCCAGCTGGTGCAGGGCGGCACTAGAATTCACGGCGTCGGCATGCGTGCCGACCTCAATGACAAACACCTGGAGCTGCTCGATGACGTCCACGCCACGTTCCCGCCCCGCCAGCACGCGCGCTAGCGCCCGCTGGGCGCTGGTACTGCTGGGCCTGCTGGTGCTGGCGCCGGCCCAGGCCAAGCGCAGCGACCGCGATCAGCCGATGGATGTACAGGCCTCGCACTTCGACGGCTTCCGCAAGCCCAACAGCACCACCACGCTCAAGGGCAACGTGGTGATTACCCAAGGCTCGCTGAAAGCCACCGGCGATCTGGCCAAAGTGCACTTCGACGCCAACGCCGAGATCGACAGCGTGGTGCTCACCGGCAGCCCGGCGCACCTCCAGCAGCTGGACGACAACGGCAACCTGATGCAGGGCGAGGCCGCCACCATCGACTACCAGGTGGCCAAGGATTTCGCCGTGCTGCAGGGACACGCCTCGATCAACCAGCACGGGCGCGGCGAAGCCCATGGCGACCGCCTCACCTACAACACGCAGACCAGCGAGATGACCGGCGACAGCGGTGGCGACGGCCGGGTGCACATGATCTTCAAGCCCAAGCCCAAGGCGGGTTCCGCCGCGGCTCCGGCAGCCGCTACCAGCACGCCCGCCCCCGCCACCAGCAGCGGGCAGCCCTGACCGATGCTCGCTGCCGAAGGCCTGCAGAAACGCTACCGCTCGCGCCAGGTCGTGCGCGATTTCGGTTTTTCGATCCGCCAGGGGGAAGTCGTCGGCCTGCTCGGCCCCAACGGTGCCGGCAAGACCACCTGCTTCTACATGGTGGTGGGCCTGGTCGAAGCCGACGGCGGCAGCATCCGGCTGGACCGCCAGGACATCACGGGCCTGCCCATGCACGCGCGCGCGCGGCTGGGCATCGGCTACCTGCCGCAGGAGGCCTCCGTGTTCCGCCGGCTCTCGGTGGCCGACAACATCCTGGCCGTACTCGAACTGCGCGAAGGCCTCACCGCCCGCCAGCGCAACGAACAGCTCGAAGGCCTGATGGACGAGCTGAAGATCGCGCACATCGCCGGCCAGAAAGGCATCAGCCTTTCCGGCGGCGAGCGCCGCCGCGTGGAGATCGCCCGCGCGCTGGCCGCGCAGCCGCGCTACATGCTGCTGGACGAACCCTTCGCCGGCGTCGACCCGATTTCGGTGGGCGAGATCCAGCGCATCGTGCGCCACCTGAAGGAACGCGGTATTGGCGTGCTGATCACCGACCACAACGTGCGTGAAACGCTGGGCATCTGCGACCGTGCCTACATCCTGAACGAAGGCGAGGTGCTCTCCCGCGGCACGCCGGCGCACATCCTGGCCGACGAAAAGGTGCGCGAGGTCTATCTGGGGCGCGAGTTCAAGCTCTGAAGCGGTGATGTGACGCAGGGCCCGCCAGCACCTGCCATCGCTATGGTCGCGTCACACCCGCCGGGGTAGGATGATCCCACGTCTCTCTGCTACGGCTGGCATGAAACCCGGGCTCCAGTTCCGACTCAACCAACAGCTCACCCTGACGCCGCAATTGCAGCAGGCGATCCGGCTGTTGCAGCTGTCGCAGCTGGAGCTGGAAGCGGAACTGCGCCAGATCGCCGAAGGCAACCCGCTGCTGGAGTTCGAGGAAGAATCGGCGCCCGGCGAAACCGAGGAGGAGAGCTACTCTCCCGCCCCGGACGAAGCGCCCACCGTCGACCACAACGCCGACGATGTCGCCGACTGGGGTGAATCGGGCACCTCCGCCGAGGCACCCATCGATTTCTCGCTCGGCAGCAATGCCCCCTCAGGCAGCCGTGGCGACGACGATTTCGAACCCCAGAACGCTGCGCCCGAGACACTTCAGGAGCACTTGCTGTGGCAGTTGAACCTGTCGCCGTTCAACACGCGACAGCGCCTGATCGCCACCGTGATCATCGACGCGCTCAACGCCGACGGCTATCTCGTCGAAGGCATCGAGGGCGTGCTCGCGGCCTTGCCGGCGGACCTCGATGCGACCATCGACGAAGTCGAGACAGTACGCCGCCAGTTGCAGCGCTTCGACCCCACCGGCATCGCCAGCGTCGACCTGCGCGATTGCCTGCGCGTGCAGCTGGAACAGTTCGAGGCCGACACCCCGCAGCGCGAGCTCGCGCTGCAGATCGTCGCCGGCGAACTTGAACTGCTCGCGCGCAACGACGTCGCCAAACTCGCACGCAAGCTGCGCGCAACCGAAGAAGAAGTCGCGGCCGCCGCATTGCTGATCCGCAGCCTCGATCCACGCCCCGGCGCCGCGCTCGACGCCACGCCGGTCGAGTACGTGGCGCCGGACGTCTACGCCTACAAGGAAGGCAGCCGCTGGAAGGTGAGCCTCAATCCGGACTGCCAGCCGAGGCTGGGCCTGAACCAGCACTACTGCAGCCTGATTGCGCAGGCGCGCGGCGAGGACGCCAGCTGGATGCGCGGCCAGCTGCAGGAAGCGCGCTGGCTGATCAAGAGCCTTGAATCGCGCGCCGAGACGCTAATGAAAGTTGCCGATGCGATCGTGCGCCGGCAGAGCGCTTTCCTGGACTACGGTCCGGAAGCGATGCATCCGCTGGTCCTGCGCGAAGTCGCCGAGGAGGTCGGCATGCACGAATCGACCATCTCGCGCGTCACCACGCGCAAGTACATCCATACGCCGCGCGGCACCTTCGAGCTGAAGTATTTCTTTTCCAGTGGCGTCTCCACCGAGGATGGTGGCGGCGCCTCGGCCACGGCCATCCAGGCCATGATCAAGAAGCTCATCGACGCGGAGGACACGCGCAAGCCGCTGTCCGACCAGGCCCTGGCCGAGGAGCTCAACCGCAAGGGCATCCAGGTCGCCCGCCGCACCGTGGCCAAATACCGCGAGGCACTGCGCATACCCAGTTCCAGCGAGCGCCAGCGCGCCAGCTGACCCTCTCTCCTGAAACCCGCCACTTGGAACCGGCCCGAACGATCCCATACGAGTGATAGACCGGCATGTCGTCACCATTGACGGTATGCGAACCCGCCGCCCCACGGCGGCCCGTAACAGAGGAGGCGCCCCATGCAGTTCCAACTCACCGGCCAGCAGATCGAAGTCACTCCTGCCCTGCGTGCGCATGCCGAATCCCGGCTCGATCGCCTGACCCGCCTCGACGAAAGGTGCCTGGGCCTGACCATGGTGCTGTCGATCGACAAGCTGCAACATTGCGCCGACGCCACCTTGAGCACCACGGGTGCCGCCCTCCACGCGGCGGCGTGCGGTGCGGACATGTACGCCTCCATCGACATGGTGTTCGACAAGCTCGCCGCGCAGTTGCGCCGCCATCGCGACAAGGTCACCGACAAGCACCAGCAGGAGGCGCGGGACGCCCGCCAGATCGGCTAAGCGGTCCCGCAACCGGCAAAAGAGACCCGCCTGGTGGCGGGTCTTTTTTTGCCCGAAGCGAAGCGCGATACCACGTACCCGAACCATCCCCCGCGACCGCGGGGGATGGTGCCGACAGGCGGATGGGGGCGCCTTTTGCGCGATATCTGGTCAGCCCGTCGCAAGGTTTCCCCATCCGCCCTGCGGGCACCTTCCCCGTGAGCGGGGGAAGGATGCAACGCGCAACGCCAGGCACGGCGGGCGGATCAGACTGCCGTTGCGACACTCGTTCACCCGCGCCCTCCCCCGCATAACTGGCACAATGCGTCCCGTTGCCCGCCGGAAGAAACATCCTTGGAACGCCTGACCGCACGACAACTCTTCGACGGTGTCCACGAGCGCATGGGCCTGCGCTGGGTGTCGGGCATGCGTGGCGAGGGACGCGTGCTCGAACCCGGCGCCACGGCCACGCGCCGCCCGTCGCTGGTCGGCTACCTCAACGTGATCTACCCCAACAAGGTGCAGATCATCGGTACCGAGGAGCTCAACTGGCTCGACAGCCTGGATTCCCGGCAGCGCTGGGAGGCGATGCACAAGATCGCCGCCTACCAGCCGGTGGCCCTGATCGTCACCAAGGACCAGACGATCCCCTCGGACCTGCGCGAGGTCGCCGAGGAAACCCACACGCCCTTGTGGATCAGCGCCAAGCGCGGCCACGAGCTGCTGACCTGGATGCAGTACCACCTGGCCCGCCTGCTGGCGCCGCGCATCACCCTGCACGGCGTCTTTCTTGAAGTCTTCTCGATCGGCGTGCTGATCACCGGCGAGTCCGGTTCGGGCAAGAGCGAACTGGCGCTGGAACTGATCAGCCGCGGTCATCGCCTGGTCGCCGATGACGCCACGGAATTCACCCTGATCGCGCCCGACGTGATCGACGGCACCTGTCCGGAACTGCTGCAGGACCTGCTCGAAGTGCGCGGCCTGGGCGTGCTTAACGTGCGCGAGATGTTCGGCCACACCGCGGTGAAGCATTCCAAGTACCTGCGCCTCGTGGTGCACCTCAAGCCCTTGCGCGAGGGCGAGGACATCGATGCCGCGACACGCCTGACCGGCGACACCAGCCACCGCGAGATCCTGGAAGTCTCCGTGCCGATGATCACCATTCCGGTGGCGCCCGGCCGCAACCTGGCGGTGCTGGTGGAAGCGGCGGTGCGCCACCATATGCTCAAGAGCAAGGGCATCGATCCCGCACAGACTTTCATCGACCGCCAGGCGCATCAGATGCGTCGGCTACCGCCCTGGTGAGATTCATGAGTACCAACGACACCGCGCCTTCGACCGGCCTCAACGACCCCAACACCGTGCACCTGGTGGTGCTAACCGGCATGTCCGGCGGTGGCAAGACGGTTGCGCTGCGCGCGCTGGAGGACCTGGAGTTCTACTGCGTCGACAACCTGCCCAGCGGCCTGCTGCCGCAACTGGTGCAGTCGGTGATGCAGGACGGCGGCGGACGGCGCCGGCGCATCGCCGTGGGCGTGGACGTGCGCAACCGTGGCGAGGATTTCGAGCACATGCCGCTGGTGCTCTCCGAGCTGGCCGCGGCGGGTGTGCACGTGCACCTGGTCTTCATCGATTGCCGCGACGAGGTGCTGATCAAGCGCTACTCGGAAACCCGCCGTCGCCATCCGCTGGCGATCCGTGGCGTTTCGCTGGCCGATGCGATCGCGGAGGAACGTCGCCTGCTGCGCCCGCTGATCGGGATCGCCGAGAAGGTGATCGATTCGAGCGACCTCAACGTGCACCAGCTGCGCCGGCTGATCGCCACCGGTTATGCGGCGGCCACCGAAGGCCTCACGTTGATGTTCCAGTCCTTCGCCTTCCGTCGCGGGCTGCCGTTGGACTCGGATTTCGTGTTCGACGCCCGCTGCCTGCCCAACCCGCACTGGCAGCCGCAGCTGCGCCCGCTCTCGGGCAAGGACGCACCGGTGCGCGAGTTCCTCGAGGCCGACCCGATGGTCGGCGAATACTTCGCCGACACCGCCCGCTGGCTCGACGCCTGGCTGCCGCGCTTCGAGCAGGACGACCGCAGCTACGTCACCATCTCGGTCGGCTGCACCGGCGGGCGGCATCGCTCGGTGTACCTGGTCGAGCGCCTGGCCCGGCACTACCGCGCCAAGCGCGAAGGCGTACTGACCTTCCACCGCGAGCTCGAATGATCATGTCCCCTTTTTTGCACGCCTGCAGGAGCGCATCCGTGGGCGACTGTCATGCTGGCCTCGCGACGGCACCCGGATACGCCATCGCACCCCGGTCGCGCACAGGTGCGTTCCTGCAGGGCGGACCTGTGGGCCGTGGTGGCGACAGCCCGGTGGGGTTCCTTCCATGAGCGTCGGCGTTCTCCTGATGACCCACGAGGCGGTCGGCAAGGCGCTGATCTCCGCCGCGCACCACGTCATGCCCAAGCTGCCGCTGAAGGTCGATGCGGTCGAGGTCCCGGCGCACGCCGACCCCGACGTCATGCGCACGCTCACCGCCCATCACGCCCGCGAGCTCGACCAGGGCGACGGCGTACTGGTGCTGGCCGACCTGTATGGCGCCACGCCCTGCAACATCGGCCTTTCGCTCACGGCGCTCGGGGTACGGTTGCGTTGTGTGTCCGGGCTCAACCTCCCGATGCTGCTGCGCGTGCTCAACTACGCCGAGAAACCGCTGGACGAACTGGCACAGGTGGCTGCCCATGGTGGCCGCGGGGGAATTTTCATCGACCATGCTTGAGCAGGAAATCACCGTCTCCAACAAGCTCGGACTGCACGCCCGCGCCTCGGCCAAGCTGGTGCAGCTGGTGCAGGGCTTCAAATCCACCGTGTGGCTGGTCAGCAAGGGCCGCGAGGTCAACGCGCAGAGCATCATGGGCGTGATGATGCTTTCGGCCGGCATGGGTACCCCGCTTACCGTGCGCGCCGACGGGCCCGACGAAGCGCAAGCGCTCGCCGGTGTCGTGGCGCTGTTCGAGCGCAAGTTCGACGAGGGCGCATGAGGCAGCTGTTGCCCGGCACCGCCGCCTCCAAGGGCATGGCCCTGGGCCGCGCGCGCCTGGTGCAACCAAGCCGCTACCTGGTCGACACCCGGCCGCTGGCCGATGATGAAATCGAGGGCGAGCTGCAAAACCTGCACCGCGCGCTCGACACGGCGCGGCAGGAACTTCACGAACTGCGCGGCCGCCTGCATGGTGCGCTGGCGCGGGAGGTGAACGAGTTCATCGATGCGCACAGCCTGCTGCTCGACGACAAGGAACTGCTGCGGGGCCTGGACGACCTGGTTCGCGTCGGCCACTACCGTGCCGGGGTCGCGCTGAAGAAGCAGCGCGACCGCCTGGCCAAGGTGTTCGAGGCCATGGACGACCCCTACCTGCGCAGCCGCCGCGAGGACGTCGACCAGGTGATCAACCGGGTGATCTCCGCGCTGCAGCGCCAGACCAGTCGCGAGGAACGCAAGCTCGCCGCGCGCGTGGGCGAGATCCTGGTCGCCGACACCATCGCGCCCGCCGACATGGCGCATCTGGTCGGCAACGGGCTGCTGGGCGTGGTGGCGAGCTCGGGCAGCCCGTATTCGCACAGTGCGATCCTGGCCCGCAGCCTGGACCTGCCGATGCTGGTCGGCACGCGCGATGCGCTGGCCACCATCCACGACGACGACCTGATCCTGCTCGACGCCGAGCGCGGCGAGACCATCGTCCATCCCACCGCGCAGGACCTGGCCCGCTACCGCGCCTGGCAGCGCGAGGCCGCGGCCGAAGGACGGCGCCTGGCCAAGCTCGCCAACGCGCCCACGCGCACCCGCGACGGCGTGCCGGTGAAGCTGTTCGCCAACGCCGAAACCGCCGCGGACATCGCCATGGCGCGCGCCCGCGGCGCCGATGGCGTGGGTCTGTACCGTACCGAGTTCCTGTTCCTCAAGCACAAGGGCCTGCCGTCGGAAGACGAGCAGTTCAATGCCTACCGCGACCTGGTGCTGGGCATGGGCGGCCTGCCGGTCACCATCCGCACGCTGGACCTGGGCGCCGACAAGGCCGATGCCGCGGGCCTGGCGCTGCGCGGCGAGGACAACCCGGCGCTGGGCGTGCGCGGCGTGCGCCTGTCGCTGCGCTATCCGGCCGTGTTCACCACGCAGATCCGCGCGATCCTGCGCGCCGCGTGCTACGGCCCGGTGCGGGTGCTGGTGCCGATGGTGACCCAGCCGGACGAGCTGATCGCCGTGCGCACGCTGTTCAAGCTGGCGCGCCAGGACCTCAAGCACGAGAACGTCGACCTGCCGGAAAAATTGCCACTGGGCGCCATGGTCGAAGTCCCCGCCGCCGCACTCAATGTGCGCGCGCTGCTGGAACACGCCGACTTCCTCGCCATCGGCACCAACGACCTGGCGCAGTACGTACTCGCCGCCGACCGCGGCAACGACGGCCTGGAAAACATCTACAACCCGCTGCAACCGGCGCTGCTGCGCCTGATCGCCTACGTCATCGCCGCCGGCCGCCGCGCCGGCAAGCCGGTCAGCCTGTGCGGCGAGATCGGCGGCGACGTCGGTTTCACCGCGCTGCTGCTGGCGCTGGGCCTGTGCGAATACAGCATGCACCCCAGCCAGATCCTGCACGTACGCGACCGCCTGGCCACCCTCGACCACGCGAGCTTGCGCCGCGAGGCACCGCGGCTGCTTCGCGCACACACTCACGAAGATGTAGAGGCCCTGTTGGCGGAACTCGTCGGCCAGGAAACCTCCAGCCGGTAGCGCCACAGTGCGGACCAGCTAGCAGTCGATCGGCCGGGACAGCTCACGACAAAAGCTCAGGCACCCGCGCGCCGGAAGCTCATGCCAGTGAGGCCGAATGCCCGGATGCGTTTGTCCAGTTCGGCATGGCCCGCGTTGTTGACATAGATCCCGGATCGCACGGTGAGCGTTGGTTATCTTCCAGACGCTCATCGATCCGGCGGTTGCGGTAGCGGCTGACCCGCCCGGCCGGCAGCGTTTCATCCGACCAACCTTGAAAGTTGCGGATCGTTGCGCATCAGCACGCACCATCGCGCCACCGCCGACAGCTCGGCGGTCGGGCTGGTCATTGCGCGCACGCGCGCGCGCACCTCGGCCAGCTGGGCCTCGGCTGCAGGATTGTTACCTGCGCTGCAGCGGGATTTGACCCTGGCGAAATCTGCGATCAGGTTGTCCATCTGCTGCCACACCTTGCGCCGCGCCTCAGCGAGCGGGGCGTACTCGTTGAGCTTGAGCCGTTTGACGGTCTCGTCGACGCGCGCTTGCTCCCAGACAGATGAGCCGGGCATCGGAATCACCTTGCCTTCCTCATCGAAGGCAATCAGCGCCACATCGTTGTCCTTGATCGGGTCAAGCAAATAGCGTGTCTCGGATTCTTCGCAGGGGTGCGCGTGCGTGGAGCACAGTGAACCATCCTTGAGCGGGAACCAGCCGCCCTTCTTGCGGTTGCCGACATTGCCGCAGACGCGAAAGTTCATGTAGTCGAAGGCCAGCCACCAGTAGCCGTCGCGCAGGTTGGCATCCAGTGCTCTGGCTTCCTTCTTGGGGCGGAAGTGTTCGACGTCGTAGTGCGAGTACAGCTCGCGCACTTCCGAAAACCAGCATTTGCCGGCGGACAAGGCCAGCAGCCATGCCTTCAGGGCGCCCCAATGATCCCGGTTGGCATCGATCAATGCGTTGCGCTCTTCACGCTTTCCCGCCGCATCCAAAGCGGCAAGGTCGGCCACCAGCCGGGCGGATTTTGCCAACCAGGCATTCCACTGCGCCTGTGTCCACGGCACCCAGTCCGGAATGTCGGTGTCGGTGGGGCGTTTGTGTTCCAGGTCGATCCAGATCACTCCCCACTCCTCTTGCGCAGAATCTCGTCGATGATGGAATCGGCAATTGCGTCCTGCTCGGCTTGCTCCTCGGGTGTCAGCACGGGCTTACGGAACCTGCGGTGTTGCGCCATCTTGCGCACGAACAGCGCGTAGTCCGGGTCGCGGAAGTCGGCGGTGGTAAAGCCCAGGTCGGCCAGTTCGCTCGACAAGCGGCCCAGCTCCTCGTGCTCGGCGGCGGTGAGGGCGTCGTCGCCTTCCAAGGTCTTTTGCGCGTAAAGATCGTTGCGGCGGCGCAAACGGCGTTCGGTTTCGATGTCCAGAGTGGACGACAGGCCAAAAAGCTCGCTCTTGAGCAGGCCGGTCACGCCCATGCCTTGCGGGTGTACGTCAGGCGTGTCCGCCACGGTGCGATGGCCGTCATGGCGCAGGATGTGGACCTGCTCGCGCTTCAGGCTGCCGACCATCATCGGGTCGTGGGTGGTGATGAGGATCTGCGACTCGCCCTGCATCAATGCGCTGTCATCGGATGCCAGCACGCCTTCGATGTCATCGAAGTAGCGCAGCTTCCAGATCGGGTTCAAGTGGGTGTCGGGTTCATCCAGCAGAAACAGGCAATGGTCTTCGCGGGTGATGCGCATCAGGCCGAGCACGGTGAGCATCTGCAGCTCGCCTTCGGAGAGTTGGGTAAAGCTCACCTTGCCGTCGTGTCCATCGTCTCCCACCACGCGCTTCTTCACGGTGATGCGCACCTCGTCGATCAGGTCACCGATGTAGGCGCCCTCGGCGTAGCGGAAAAAGCTGTCGATGCTGCCGACCAGTTCGCCCAGTTGCTTGAGCTTGTCCTGATTGGGCACGAACAGGTAAAGCTGCCTCTGCTTTTCGGTGCGGCCGCGGAAATCGATCTGCCGGGGCGCCTCCTGCTCGATCGGCGCCCACGCCACCTGCCAGAGCTTGTCGAGGAACTCGCTCACCACGTTGCCACGCGCATACCAGAAGCGCGGATCGCCCTCGTTCAACTCCTGCTCGTCAAAGCGGCCGCCACGGCGCTTTTCGCGCAGGCGGTGCGGCTCCTTCAGCACAAACAAGGCCGATTCCAGCGACTCGATGTGCAGGTTCTTCAGCACCTTGCGGAACACCGGGTCGTCGGACAGCAGACAGGCCAGCAGCACCAGCTGGCTGTGGCCGCCCCGGCAGTAGAACAGCCGGCGCAGGCGGTCATCGCCCGCTTGCTTCAGCTGCGCGTCGCGGTGGCGTTTGGCCTCGTCGACGGCGCGAATGTCTGCGTCCGTGCCGGTAAAGTTCTCCAGCAGCTGCTCGGACAACACCGTGTCAGTGGTGATTTCCTGGCGCTGGTTGAAGCGCCGCTGGTGTTCCTGGAACAGCGCCTCGATACGCTCGTTGCGCCCGGAGTAGTAGGCAAAGATGTGCGCGGGCAGCAGCTCGCGGTTCTTCAGCAGGTATCCCTGCGGCTCGGCCTTGCCGTCCACCCATACACAGGGACGCTTCTGCTTGGCGGTGTCGGCCTCGATGCGCACGTCGCGACCGCGAATGCGGTATTCCAGCGTGTAGTCGAAGGCCGCTTCGCGGTCCAGATCCACATCGCGGAAGATAGTGATCAGCGCCTCGATCAGGTTGGACTTGCCGGTGCCGTTCTGGCCGATCAGCGCGTGGCTGCGGAACGGTCTGGGTGGCGGCGGCGCATCCGTCGATGCGCCTGCCGCGTCCTGCCCGAGCGCATCGAAAGCGATGTCGAGCTCGCGCAGATTGCGAAACGCCGGGATGCAGATGCGCTGCAGCCGCATGTCAGGCGCCCACCGCGTCGACAGGCGTTTCGCGCATCTCCGCCGGGGCCGGTTCCAGAATCCAGCCGTGGGCCACCTCGGTTTTCAGCTGCGCGTAGAAAGCGTCGATACCGCCACCAAAACGCTGCCACGCATCCTTGGCGCTCATCTGGCCGTTGTGGCGGGCCAGCAGCGTGGCCAGCGGCGCCTGCGCTTTGATGCCGGGCGGGGTGCCCAGCCGCAGTGGCGCAATCAGTTCGGTTTGCGGGGCTTTCATGGGTTCCTCGGCTTGTTCGATGGCGATGCCGGTGAGGGTGGAGATCGTGCTTGCGGCCAGATTGGTTGCGATGCGCTGCTTTCGAGAAAGTTGTTCCGCGTAGTGGTCGCACATGCTGAAAAGCCCATCGACGATGGCAACAATTCGGTCTTGTTCGGCTTTGGGTGGAACCGGAAGCATCAGACTTTCAACATCACTAACATTTATATGCTTCACCGTCATGCCGATAGCCGATACCTGCAGCCGCTTTTGAAAGCTCGGGCTTTGGATTGCGTAAATGACGAACCTGTTACTGAAGAGATCATCGAATAGTCTTATGAGCATCAGCCGTTGCCCAAGGCATACGACCTGTCCATCCGGAACGATGGCAGCCTCACCCATGGGCGCCTCTCGCGTGAAGAAGATGTCCCCAGGTTGCGGAAGCAACCGTCTTGAACGAGCAAGGTAGCTCTCCTTGGAAACCTTCTTGGTGGCATCAAGCCGCATACCACCGTTGCGAACGTCAGTAGTGCGGATCAGGTGAACTCCGCTATTGGCGTAAGTCGGCGTTTTATGGTCGCAGTCAATAATCACCTGAGAAACTTCAAGCAGTGACGCCCAGGCCCAATGTTCCGGCAATGTTGCTTCGGGCGTAGCTACTTGCTGTGTGCGCAGCTTCTTCAGCATGGCCAGGGCTTCTTTCTGCTCCTGTCCCTCTGAGTCGCGTGACCATGCGATGCGTTTTTCTTCTATTGCGCTGAGCAGATCGGCGCCCGTACTCAAGGGGCGATGCTCACTGCTCAACAGTTCACCGGAGACTGCCAGATCAAGAATCAGGCCTTTGAACGCAACGACATCCTCCGGCGCATGAAACAGCTGCCCGAAGTGGTCGGCCAGGCGCGTCCAGGCGGTTTGCAGTTCGTGCGGGCTTTGGCTGCTGGCGACGGCTTGCAGGGTGGACTGGCGCAGTTTGTTCTGCAGCGTGCGGCGGGCTTGTTGCTGCGCATCCAGCGTGTCGCACAACGCCATCAACTCATCGACTCTGGCGACGATGCGGAATTGTTCTTCTAGAGGTGGAAGCGGAAACGGGATCATCGCGAGCGCCTTGCTCGACATGTTCGAAATGCCAATCCCTTTGCGGTGTGCGTTGATTTCTCCCGTAGCGTTCAGCTTCTCGAAAAAGCGATAAGCAAAAAATGGATCTATTCCGCCAAAGAATCGGGCGCGATGCACATGGTTCTGAAAGCACACTTTCTCGCGCGAAGTCCACACGGCTGCTCGCCCAGCCTCGCCGCCCTCGCAAATCAAAAGATCGCCCTCACGCGCTGTACACTTCTCGATCTCGTCGTCGCGGATAAGCATCTGCTTGATACCGCTCAGCTCAAAGCGGCCCCAATAGAGATTGGATGTGGTGATGTAGTCGCGTGGAAGACCACTGTTTCGTACCGAATCCAAAGTCTTTCCGGAGTTGTGAATTGCTATTTCGCCAAAACGCGTCCACGACCAGTTGTCTGGAATAGCGTGCGGCGCGTCTTTGTTCGTGACGTCCGGCAGGGGTTTGGGCGAACGGATCGCGCGAGAGGCAACGAGGAATCGCTTTTCAGTTGCGATTTTCTCCAACAGTGGCGAAGCGCTTTCACCTTCTACTTGGGCGAGTAAGCGCCCCTGCATGGCAAGCACAAGCACCAGTTCGCGAAGTCGTGCAATTCCGTTTGGTGCATTGGCAACATGCCCAAACTCCCCCAGAAACTGCTGCGCGTCCATCAGCCTTCCTCCCCGCGGCTTTCCAGCCGTGCGCGCGAGCGGGCGATGGCTTCGTGCAGCTTGGCTTGCAGCAGCTCCTTGGGCGGCAGCACGGTGAGGTATTCGGCGACGTGGATGCCGGTGTGGCCCAGCTCCAGCAGCTCGATCTGTTCCTGCTTCTTGCCACTGCACAGGATGATGCCCAGCGGCGGGGCTTCGCCCGGCTCCTGCTCGTGCCTAGCCAGCCAGCGCAGGTAGAGCTCCATCTGGCCCTTGTACTCGGCCTTGAACTCGCCCAGCTTCAGCTCGATCGCCACCAGCCGCTTGAGGCGGCGGTTGTAGAGCAGCAGGTCGATGTAGAAATCATCGTGGTCGATCTGCAGGCGCTTTTGCCGGGCGACGAAGGTGAAACCCGCGCCCAGCTCCAGCAGAAAGTTTTCCAGCTCGCGCAGGATGGCGTCCTCCAGATCCCTTTCCAGGTAGCGGTCCTTCAGCCCGAGGAAATCGAGCACGTAAGGATCTTTCAGAAGCAGCGCGGGGGTGAGCTCGCGGGTGTCGCGCAAGTTGGCCAGTTCACTGGCGATGAGTTCGTCGGGCTGGCGCGACAGTGCGGTGCGTTCGAACAGCTGGGAGTCCATCCGCTCCTGCAGAGTGCGCGTGCTCCAGCCTTCCTGCTGGCACATCTGCAGGTAGAAATCGCGCTTGAGCGGGTCGTCGATGTAGATCAGGGTGCGGAAATGGGTCCAGCTCAATTGTCTACGCGCTGCGGAGACAATCGCTGCATCGGGGAAGGCTTCGGCAAAACGCAGCATGTGACGCAGGTTTTTGCTGGAGAAGCCGCGCCCGTAGTCGGCTTCCAATTGCTTCGACAGTACCGAAACGATCTCCTCGCCGTAGGCGGCGCGTTCGCTGCCCAGCACGTCGGTGCGGATGCGCTGGCCGATATGCCAGTACATCAGGGTCAGGGCGCTGTTGACGGTGACGGCAAGCTGCTGCCGGCTCTGCTCGATGAGGCGGCGGATGTCGCCCAGCAGTTGTGGATTGACCGGTGTGGCGGGGCTGTTCTGCGTGTTGCCCTTGCTCATGCGTCCGTCGCTTCCGGGCTGAAGTGATGCCCCAGCGCGGCGGCCAGCTCGCTCTTGAGCTGGTTTTCGGTTTCCTCGATTTCGCCCAGCAGCTTCTTGTACTTCTCCAGCAGCAGGTCCGGATCAAGATTTTCCTCTTCCGGCGCGTTGGGATTTTTCAGGTCGAGGTTGTAGATCGGCCAGTACAGCCGATCGCCCGCGGTTTGCGCATCGCGCGCCTGCAGGCGCAGCGGTTCGGCCCGGGCGCGCAGCTGGGCAATCTGCGCGTCGATCTTTTCGCGGTAGGCGGCGTCGGTGGTGCCGACCAGGCTCCTGCGCAGGTCGCTGGCCTCGCCTTCCAGCGCGGCGGCCTGATTGTTCAGGTCTTCGGCGCGCTGCCAATGCGGTTGCGCGGCGGCTTCGGCCTGCTCGCGTTTGGCCTTGAAATCGACTTTCCAGGCGAACTCGTTTTCCGCGCGGTCGGCGAAGTCGTTGGCTTCGTTGCCCCACCAGTCCTGCTCGGGCTTGAACTCTTCCAGGCGGATGGGTTTGGTCTTGGAGTAGCTCTTGTACCCGGCCGGGTAAGGGTGCTCGTAGAACCAGATGGTGTCGGTGTGGAAGTGCTCGGTGCCGTCATCCACCCTGGCGCCCTTGGTGAAGAACAAGAGGTTGGTCTTGATGGTGGTGTATGGGGCGAACACGCCCTTGGGCAGCCGGATGATGGTGTGCAGCTTGCAGTCACGCAGCAGCAGCCGTTTCAGCGTGGCCTTGATGCCGTCGCCAAACAGAAAGCCGTCGGGCAGCACCACGGCGGCGCGGCCATTTTCCTTGAGCAGCTTCTTGATGATGAGCGCCATGAACATGTCGGCGGTTTCGCGGGTGCGCAGGTCGGCGGGGTAGTCGCTACCCACGCCGTCATCCTCATAGCCGCCGAAGGGCGGATTGGTGATGACGCAATCGACCTTGTCGTTGGCGCTCCAGTCGTTCCAGCCTTTCCCCAAGGTGTTGCCGTGCTCGATCTGGCTGGGCACGTCGATGCCGTGCAACAGCATGTTGGTGGTGCACAGCAGGTGCGGCAGCTGCTTCTTTTCGATGCCGTGGATCAGCGCCTCGATGGCGCGTTTGTCTGCGGCGCTGGACTTGGTGGTGACCTGGTGGCGGAAGTGGTCGATGGCGGCGGTCAAAAAGCCACCGGTGCCGCAGGCCGGATCCATCACGGTTTCGCGCTTGTCCAGGCGAGGGTCGACCTGAGCGACCATGAAGGCGGTGATGGCGCGCGGGGTGTAGAACTCGCCCGCGTTGCCGGCGCCGCGCAGGTCGTTGAGCATTTGTTCGTAGACATCACCCAGGCTGGCGCGGGTCTTGAAGTCGTGGAAGTGGATGGCGTCTTCCAGCTTTTCGATCACGGCCAACATCTGTGGGCCGGATTTCATGTAGTTGTTGGCGTCTTCAAAGACCTGCTTGATGACCTTGTGCTGCGGACTCTGGCTGGCGTCGATCTGGTCTTTCAGCGCCGGAAACAGTTCGTTGTTGACGAAGCCGATCAGCTCGGTGGCGGCGATCTGCGGCTGCTTCTTGCCTTCGGCGTCGGCCTTGTAGGCCGCCCAGTTGCGCCAGCGGCAGCGTTCGGGCAGCGGCGATCGGTAGCCGGCGGCGTCGTCTTCCCATTCTTCCTCGCGCTGGTCAAATACCTTGAGGAAGAGCATCCAGGTGAGCTGGCCAAGGCGCTGGGCGTCGCCGTCGACGCCATCGTCCTTGCGCATGATGTCCTGGATGGACTTGATGGTGCTGCTGAGGTTCATTGCATTCTTCTCGTATCGCTCGGACCAGGCGAGGCTCACGCCTGTTTCGGTTCGGGTGTGTCGTAGAGCGCGTGTTCGAGCTCGCTGATGGCCTGGATGTATTGCTCGACGCTGCCGAAAATGCCGCGCCGGATCTGGGTTTTGCTGCCAAACCGGTCGAAGGGCGGCAGCTCCAACACCTTGGCGTCTTCGATGTCCTGCACGCCGTGGTCGGCGAATTTGTCGAGCAGGGCTTCGAGCACGGCGCGGGCCTGCTCGCCGTACTTGCCGAATACGTCGCGCTTGTTGACGTTGTTGGCGCGCTCGCGACGGGTCAGCGGTTTCTGGTCGAAGGCCACGTGGGCGACCAGATCGAATGCATCCAGCTCGCCGCCGTTGGCCACGGCCTGCTGCAGGGTGGCCAGCGGCACGCCGTGTTCGGCCAGCTCTTCCAGCACGGCCTGTTTGCGCTGCGCACTGTTCCAGCGGCGCAGGAAGTCGCTCATGCTACCGAATTCGGCTTGCAGCGCCTTCCTGATGTCGTCCTTGAGCAGGACGCGGTAGTCCTCGGTGATGAGTTTGCCGTCGGCGTCGAGGTATTGCGCGCGCTCCACGGCGACACGCACGTTGACGTCGTCGATCACGTAGCGGGTGCGGCCTTCGCCGCCGTCCGTATCGCCACCCGTGTCATCGCCACCCGTGGTGTCGGAGCCGTAAGGCGGTGGCTCGGGTTCGCTGGTGCCCGGCGGGTGCGTGTCCTCCGGCGGCACGACAGGCTCGTCGGGCGTGGGTTCGTAGATCACCACCGGCTCGCCATCGAAATCCGGGTCGGCGAACAGGCGCGTGGCGCCTTTGAAATCCATGATGGTGAAGTACAGCTTCTGGTAGTCCTCGCGCAGGCGGGTGCCACGACCGATGATCTGCTTGAACTCGGTCATCGAGTTGATGTTCTGGTCCAGCACGATGAGCTTGCAGGTCTTGGCGTCGACGCCGGTGGTGAGCAGCTTGGAGGTGGTGGCAATGACCGGGTACGGCTCGTCGTTGTCGATGAAGTACGAGAGCTGCGCCTTGCCTTCGTTGTCGTCGCCGGTGATGCGCATTACATAGCGACGGTTGCTGGCCGCCGCCGGGATCAGCTTGACCAGCTCCTGGCGCATCCGTTCGGCGTGGTCCTGGTCATCGCAGAAGACGATGGTCTTGGCCATGGGGTCGACGGCCTTGAGGTATTCCCAAACCTTGCTGGCCACCAGCTGGGTGCGTTTTTCCAGCACCAGGGTGCGGTCGAAATCCCTGGTGTTGTACTGGCGTTGTTCAACGGCTTGGCCCAACTTGTCGAGTTTGCCGGTCTCGGGGATGTAGCCCACCGCATCGGCATCGGTGGCGATGCGGATCACCTTGTAGGGCGCGAGGAAGCCGTCTTCGATGCCCTGCTTGAGCGAATAGGTGTAGACCGGGTCGCCGAAGTAGGTGATGTTGCTGACGTCTTTGGTTTCCTTGGGCGTGGCGGTCAGGCCCAGATGGGTGGCGCTGCGGAAGTAGTCGAGCACGTCGCGCCAGGCCGAGTCATCCGCGGCACTGCTCCGGTGGCATTCGTCGACCACGACAAGATCGAAAAAGTCGGCCGGAAACTGCTTGTAGATCTGCTTCCACTCTTCCTTGCCGGTGACCGCCTGGTAGAGCGCCAGGTAGATCTCATAGTTTTTCTTGATCTCGCGGTTGGTGACCTTGTGCATCACCTCGCCAAAGGGAGCGAAGTCCTGCTGCATGGTCTGGTCGACCAGGATGTTGCGGTCGGCCAGGAACAGGATGCGCTTCCTGGCCTTGGCCTTCCACAAGCGCCAGATGATCTGGAAGGCGGTGTAGGTTTTGCCGGTGCCGGTGGCCATGACCAGCAACACGCGCTGCTGGCCTTTGGCTATGGCCTCGATAGCGCGGTTGATGGCCACCCGCTGGTAATAGCGCGGCTCCTTGCCGCTGCCGTCGGTGTGGAACGGTTGCTCGATGAGTTTGATGGCCTCGGGTGCAGCCAGCTCTTTCCATTGCTGGTACAGCGGCCACAGATCATCCAGGGAAGGAAATTCGCCGAGCGTGAGCGTGCGTTCGACCGGCTGGGTCATGCCGGTGCGGTCGTGGAGCAGGAAGCCATCACCATTGCTACTGATGGCAAAGGGCGCATCGAGCATTTCGGCATAGGCCAGGGCTTGCTGCATGCCCTGGCCGACCGAAAACCGCGCTTGCTTGGCTTCGACCACGGCAATGGGAACATCGGGGCGCGCGTAGAGGACGAAGTCCGCCCGCTTGGGACCACCCTTGGCGTCGGGGTTCCTGACCCGCGCAGCGAGCTTGCCGCGCACCATGACGCGCCCGTCCGTGAGGCTAACTTCTTCGCGAAACTGATGCTGCTGCCAGCCCGCCTGCACGATGGCCGGCGTGATGAACTTGGTACAGATGTCGCGCTCGCTGAGCAGGTACTTGTCCACTCATCCCCCTGAAGCTCGATGTGCAGCAGTCCCATCGTCATGCAGCAGTTTATCCGCACCCTCTCGCACGCCGCGACCAGGTCGGGCACGATGCGCTCGTCCACGTCGAGCCCCCGGCACCCGTCCACGTTGCGCATGTATGGACCTGTCCAGAAACGCGCCATCGGCACCAGTCCGGCCGTATGCGGTAGTACGTAGAAGACGGTGTTGCAGTAACGGGTTGTCGAGCGGCGCGCGGGCGTCTGCCTATTGGCGTGCAAAGGCGGCCTTGGATCGACACCGTCGAGATCGCGCTGAGCCCCATGCCTTCATAAAAAAAAAGCCCCCGATGTCGGGCATCGGAGGCTTTGCCCGTCATCCAGACGGTTGTCCTAGAACGGAATGTCGTCGTCGTCGAAGCCGCCGCTGCTCTCGGCCGGCGCTGGGGCGTTCTGGCGTGGAGCGTTGCTGTTGCCGTAGTCGTTGCCGCCGCGGGGCTGGCCGCCACCGTAGCCGCCCTGGCGCTGGCCGCCGCCCTGCGGGCGCTCGCGGAAGCCGCCACCACCGCCACCGCCGCCTTCACCACCCATGCCGCCGAGCATCTGCATGTCGTTGGCAATGATGTCGGTGGAGTACTTCTCCACACCGCTCTTGTCGGTGTACTTGTCGGTGCGCAGCGAGCCTTCGATGTAGACCTGGCGGCCCTTCTTCAGGTACTCGCCGGCGATCTCGGCGAGCTTGCCGAACAGCTTCACGCGGTGCCACTCGGTGCGCTCCTGGCGCTCGCCGGACTGCTTGTCGGTCCACTGCTCCGAGGTGGCGACGCTCAGGCTGCACACCGCGGTGCCGCCGCCGGTGTAGCGCACCTCCGGATCGGAGCCCAGGTTGCCGACGATGATGACCTTGTTGATGCCGCGTGCCATGGAAATTCCTCGCTTTGCTGGCGGCCGGCGCACGCCCGCCTCGTCATGGGTTCCGCCGGGGTCGCCGGCGGCTCGGTCCCTATCATAGCTTCCCGCCCCGGCTGCGCACGCCGGCCGTTGTCCGCATCTACCCCGGCGTGTTGACCGTATCTGCCTGCATGCCGGTCCGCCGGCGACCCTGGACCGCCGGAGACCGCCTTGCCAACGCTTCGCATCCTGCCCCGCCTCGCCCTGGGCCTGTGCCTGGCACTGCCGCTGGCGGCCGCGTTCGGCGCCACGCCCGCCGTCCACCTCCAAGCCCGCGCCTACGCGGACGATGGCCGCCTGCTCTACCGCGAGTCGCACTGGGTCTTTGCCACGCCGGAGGGACGCACCCGCCTGGTGCTGTATCGCTGCCCGGACGGCGAGCCGTTCGCGCGCAAGTGGGTGCGCGACCATGGGCTGCCGGTGTCGCCCGATTTCGAGCTGGAGGATGCGCGCCGCGGCTACCGCGAGGGCGTGCGACGGCGCGGGGATGGCCGCCGCGAGATCTTCGTGCGGCGCGATACCGGCAGCGCCGGGCGCAGTGCACTGTTGGACGACGCACCCGCACCGGTGATCGACGCGGGCTTCGATGCCTTCCTGCGCGCGCACTGGAATCTCGCCCCGGACGCCAGCCTCAGCGTGCCGTTCCTGCTGCCCAGCCGGCTCGGCACGCTCGACTTCAAGGTGCGTCGCCTGCCGGACCAGGTGATCGACGGCCGTCCGGTGCGGCGCTTCCGGCTGGGGCTCGACAGCCTGATCGGCTTCGCACTGCCGCATCTGGACGTGGCCTACGACGCGCGCAGCCGGGCACTCTGGCGATTCCGCGGCATCGCCAACATCCGCGACGTCGAGGGGCGCAACCTGAGCGTCCGCATCGACTTCGCGCCGCCCGAGCCGATCGACAACGCCAGCGCCACCGTGCAGGACGCCGCGCGCCAGCCCCTGACGGGCCGCTGCCCTCTGCGCTGATCAGAGCGCCGGCGTGGCGCCCCGCGGCAGGGCCGGAAGGCGACCGACGAGGTGGCCAGCGGCCACCCAGGCGTCGAGCCCGCCGCGCAGCGGACGCACGCGCCGGTAGCCCTGCGCCATCAGGAGCTGCGCCGCACGGGCGGCCGACACTTCGTTGGGGCAGTTGCAGTAGAGCACCAGCTCGCGCTCGTGCGGCACGCCCGCCAGCACGGCGTCCAGCGCCGGCGGATCGAAGGCCAGTGCGCCGGGAATCGCGCGGTCGTCGAGCTGGCGCGAGCCGGCCGCGCGCACGTCGAACACCAGCGGCGGCCGCGCCGAGCGCAGTGCCTGCGCCAGCTCGTCCACCTCGATCCGGGCCATGCGCAACGCCACCAGCAGGCGCCGGCGCTGCCACCACTTGAACAGGATGTAGAGCGCGAGCATCGCGCCCAGCAGTTGCAGGGCCAGCGCCCCGGTACCCTCGAACGCCGCCAGCACGCGCTCCACCTCGCCGGAGAACGCATAGCCCAGCGCCACCGCCACGCCGACCCAGAACAGCGAACCGAGCGCGTCGAACAGCAGGAACAGCCGCGGCGCCAGACCCAACGCGCCAACCAGCGGTGGTGCCACGGTCGACAGCCCCGGCACGAACTTGGCCACCAGCAGCACCGCTCCACGCCAGCGCTGGAAGCGCAGTTCCGATTGCTTCACGCAGGAGTCGGGCGACAGCGAGATGCGGCACAGCGTGCGCATCACCCCCGCGCCGTAGCGTCGGCCGGCGGCGTACCAGGCGAAGTCGCTGAGCAGGCACCCCGCCAGCGCTACCAGCAGTACGCCCCACAACGGCAGCTTGCCGGTCGCGGCCAGCGCGCCGGCCACCACCAGCGTCGGCACGGCCGGCAGCGGCAGCCCGGCCTGCTCGACCAGCACGTTGAGGAAGACCAGCAGCAGGCCGTATTCGGCGATCAGCGCGACGATCTGGTGGGCCACGGGCAGGCTCGCATGGAGTGATGCCGCGCCACATGGGGGCGGCCACGGTGTGGCGCAATCCCGGGCAACCGGCGGGCCGGAAGCGGCCGAAAGGGCTGCGGCCGGCGCCCTACTGCCCCGGGCTTGCGGCGGCGGCCGCCTGTTCGGCGGCGCTGCGCGCGGCGATGCGCCGGGCACCGAACGCCACCAGCGGCAACCACAGCAGCGTGGTCGCCGCCGCGCACAGGAACACGCCGCTCACGCCCAGCCGGCCCAGCGCGATACCGCCGATGGCGCCGCCGACGAAGGCGCCGACGAACTGGCTGGTCGAGTACGCACCCATCGCCGCGCCGCGCAGGTGCGCTGGCGCCAGCCGCGACACCAGGCTGGGCAGTGCCGCTTCCAGCAGGTTGAACGCCGAGAAGAACGCCGCCGCCGACACGCCGAGCCAGGCCAGATGCCCGCCTGACTGCGCAAAGCCGAGCAACGCCAGCCCGATGGCCGCCACGCACACCAGCACAATGCGCAGGCTCTGGCCGATCTCCTTCATGCGGTGCATGGCCGAGCCCATCACCAGCGCGGCGATCGTCATCGCCGGCAGGTACAGCTCCCAGTGCCGCTCCACCGGCAGGTGCAGCCGCTCGGCCAGCAGCAGTGGCAGGCCGACGAAGCTCGCCGTCAGCAGCAGGTGCAGGAAGAACACCGAGCCGTTGAGCACCAGCAACCGGCCATCGCGCAGCATCGCCAGCACGCCGCCGAGGCTCGCTGCGGCGGGCGCCTGCGCGCGCTGCGGCGTGGGCACGATCAGCCACAGCAGCACCAGCGAGGCCAGTGCCAGTATCGAGGTGGCGCCGAACAGCCCGGGCAACCCGGCCACCGCCTCCAGCGGCGGTCCCAGGATCAGCGCCAGCAGGAACGCCACGCCGATCGACACGCCGATGATGCCCATCACCTTGCCGCGCTGGTCTTCGCGGGTGAGGTCGGCGGCCAGCGCGGTGCCGGCGCCGGCCACCGCGCCCATGCCCTGCAGCGCGCGGCCGAGCACGATCCCCATCAGCGTGTGCGACATCGCCGCGACCAGCCCGCCGACGGCAAAGATCAGCAGGCCGATCGTGATCGCCGGCTTGCGCCCGATCCGGTCCGACAAAAGGCCCAGCGGGATCTGCAGCAGCACCTGGCCCAGCCCGTACACGCCCAGCGCCAGGCCGATCAGCAGGCCGCTGGCGTCGGGCATCTGCTTCGCGTAGAGCGAGAACACCGGCATGATCAGGAACAGCCCGAACAGGCGCAGGCTGATGACACAGGCCAGGGTCAGCGCACTGCGGCGCTCGAGGGGCGAGAGCTTGCTCACCGGGAGGGGAACGGGCGGGAAGTCATCGGCCCATTATAAGGATCGCCTCGGAATGCCCGGTTGCGGCGCCATGTCGCGCCGCCGCACACGGCAGAGCTGGCCCTATAATCGCCCGTCTTGCCACCCGGACACCCATGCAACCGATGCCCGCCGACGCCAGCCGAACCGCCGACTTCGCCGCCGTGCGCGAACTGGCCGCCGCCGACATGCAGCGCGTGGACGCGCTGATCCGTGCGCGGCTGGCCTCCGACGTGGTGCTGATCAACCAGATCGCCGACCACATCATCGCTGGCGGCGGCAAGCGCCTGCGCCCGATGCTGCACGTGCTGGCCGCCGGCGCCGCCGGCTACGCGGGCGCGCAGCACATCAAGCTGGCCGCGGTGATCGAATTCATCCATACCTCTACCCTGCTGCACGACGACGTGGTCGACGAGTCCGACCTGCGTCGTGGCCGCAAGACCGCCAACGCGCTGTGGGGCAACGCCGCCAGCGTGCTGGTCGGCGACTTCCTCTACTCGCGCTCGTTCCAACTGATGGTCGAGCTGGACGACATGCGCGTGATGCGCATCCTGGCCGATACCACCAACACCATCGCCGAGGGCGAGGTGCTGCAGCTGCTCAACATCGGCAATGCCGACGTCGACGAAGCGGCGTACCTGGCGGTGATCGAGCGCAAGACCGCGGTGCTGTTCGCCGCCGCCACCGAACTGGGCGGCCTGCTCGGCGGCCTGCCGGCCGACCAGGTCGCCGCGCTGCGCCGCTACGGCATGGAACTGGGCTACGCCTTCCAGATCGCCGACGACCTGCTCGACTACACCAGCGACGCCGACACCCTGGGCAAGAACATCGGCGACGACCTGGCCGAAGGCAAGCCGACGCTGCCGGTGATCTACGCCCTGAAGCAGGCCACGGCCGACGAAACGCAGGCGATGCGCCAGGCCATCGAACATGGCGACCTCACCGCGCTGGACCGCGTGCTCGCCACCATCCGCCGCAGTGGTGCGCTGGAACGCACGCACGAGCGCGCCGTGGCGCACGCCGAGGCCGCCCGCGCCGCGCTGGCGGTGCTGCCCGCCACGCCCTATCGCGAGGCGCTGGATGCACTGGCCGCCTACGCGGTCGAGCGCAGCGCCTAAGCCGCCCGTGCCGCGCGCCTGGCCGACCGCTTTCGCGGGCCGCGCCCGGCGCCGGTGTTCAAGCCGTCCGCGCTTCGGCCGATGACGGCCCCGATGCTCTCCTCACGCCCCCTCCGTTGGCTCGCCCTCGCGCTGCTGGGGCTGGCGCTGCTGCTGCCCGCGACGACCATCGCCGCGGCCCCGGCCGCCGACTGGTCACACTGGGACAGCCTGGCCTTCGAGCACCTCACCGTGCGCGCGGGCCTGCCGCACGCCACCACCACCGCGTTCGCGCAGGACCGCGACGGCCTGATCTGGATCGGCACCTTCGGCGGGCTGGTGCGCTACGACGGCTACCGCATGCAGGTGTTCCGCCAGTCCGGCCCCGGCGGCCTGCCGGACAACTACATCCGCGCGTTGCAGGCCGCGCCCGACGGCAGCCTGATCGTCGGCACCTCGGCCGGCGGGCTGGCCCGCTTCGACCCGCGCGACAACCGCTTCTCCACCTACGACGCCTCGCCGGCCCACGGCACCGGTCCGCACGTCCTCACCCTGGTCCCCGACGGCGCGGGCGGTTTCTGGGTCGGCGGACAGAACGGGCTCAGCCACCTGCGCAACGACCTACGAACGATCGAGCGGCCATCGCCCGACGCCGGCCTGCCGGCGGACGTGGCGGTGTTCGCCGTGCGCCAGGACCGGCGCGGCAACCTGTGGGTGGGCAGCGGCGAAGGCCTGTACCTGCGGCGCGCCAGCACGACGCATTTCGTGCGCTTCCACGGCGACGATGCCGCGGCCAGGCCGGTACTGGACGAGGACATCTGGGCGCTTCGCGAGGATGCGGCCGGCAACCTGTGGGTGGGCAGCGGCACCCGCGGCGTGGCGGTGATCGACCGCCAGGGCCACGCGCGCGTGCCGCCCGGGCTCGATGGCGACGCGCCGGCGATCCAGCACCGCACCATCCGCGACCTGCTGGCAGCGCCGGACGGCCGGTTGTGGATCGCCACCGATGGCGTGGGCGTGGCCGTGTACGACCCCCACCACGGTACGCTGGACAGCCTGCGCCACGACAATGCGCGCCCGGGCTCGCTGGGCGGCAACATCGTGCGGGCGCTGTTCCTGGACCGCTCCAATGGCCTGTGGGCGGCCACCGAGATCGACGCCTCGCGCTGCGACACGCGTCCGACCATCGTGCACACGCTGGACGGGCTGGCGCTGTTCGGTCGCCAGGACGCCACCCTCGACGAGAACGTGCGCAGCGTCCATACCGACCGCCAGGGCGCGATCTGGCTCGGCTTCAACCGCGGCCGCCTCGCGCGTGTCGATCCGGCCAGCGGCCAGATCCGCCTGCTGACCCTGGACGGCGCGCAGCAGGACCAGGACGTGCGCGCGATCGACACGCTGCCGGACGGGCGCATCGTGGCCGGAGCGCGCGGGCTGGTCACGATCGACCCGGTGTCGCTGGCGATCCGCCCGTGGCCGCTCGACGGCCTCGACACGCGGCCGATCCTTGCCCTGCGCACCTGGCGCGACGAGTTGCTGGTGGGCACCTACGACGGCCTCTACCGAATCGACCGCACGGGACACGTCACGCACTACCAGCACGAACCGGGCGACCCGCGCAGTCTGGTCGACGACCAGGTGCGCAACATCGCCGTGCTGTCCGACGGCAGTGTGTGGATCGCCACCAGCGGCGGCATCAGCATCCTTCGACCGGATGCAGGCGGGTTCGAAAACCTCGTGCACGAGGATGGCAACCCGGGCAGCCTGCCGCAGAACTACGCCGGCTCCGTGGTCGAGCTGGGCGGGCGCATCTGGGTCGGCACGTACGGCGGGCTGGCCGCCACGCCGGCGACACCGCCGGGCCCGCACGGCTACCGCTTCACCGTGCTGCGCGGCAGCGACGGCCTGGGCAGCGACAACGTCGCCAGCGTGCTCGCCGACCGCCTTGGCCGGCTGTGGATCGCCACTGCCAACGGCCTGGCCGTGTACGAACCGGCGACCGGCCGGATCCGCTTGCTGGGCGCACGCGACGGACTCGGCGCGCGCTTCTACAACCACCGCACCGCCGCGCTGGGCCCCTCCGGCGAGCTGCTGTTCGGTGGGCTCAGCGGACTCACCGTGATCGAACCCACGCCGCAGGTGCGGCCACGCCAGTCGGATGCGCCACTGGCCGTGACCGCGGCACTGCGCGATGGCAAGCCGCTGCCTTACGCCGCGCTGCCGACCGCACGGCGTCCACTGCCGCTGGACAACGTGCACGCCCTGCGGCTGGGCTTCGCCCTGCTCGACTACACCGCCACCGACGACGTGCGTTACCGCTACCGGCTGGAGGGCTTCGACGCCCAATGGACCGAACTGGAGGCCGGCGTGCCGCCATCGGCGGCGTACACGAATCTGCCCGGCGGCAACTACCGCCTGTGGCTGCAGGGGGACATCCCCGGACTGCACGCACGCACCGTGCAGGACGTGATCGCGCTGGAAGTACGTGGCCGCTGGTACGAACGGGGCTGGGTGCGCATCGTGCTGGGCCTGCTCGGCGTGGCGCTGGTCTACCTGCTGGTACGCCTGCGCACGCGCTACCTGCTCGCCCGTGCCGACCGCCTTGCGCAACTGGTGCAGGAGCGCACGCACGAATTGCAGGAAGCCAACGAGCGGCTCAACCGGCTGGCCAGCGTCGACGAGCTGACCGGCCTGCTCAACCGGCGCGAGCTGATGCGCCAGCTCGAACTCGCACACGAGACCGCGCAGCGCACGGGCGCGCCGCTGTCGATCCTGATGCTCGACCTGGACGCGTTCAAGGCGCTCAACGACACCCACGGCCACCAGGCCGGCGATGCCGCGCTTCGAAGCGCGGCACAGCGTGTCGCCGCGCTGTGCCGCAAGGACGACCGACTCGGCCGCTACGGCGGCGAGGAACTGATGGTGGTGATGCAGGGTGCGGACCTCGCCACGGCCGCCCAGCGCGCCGAAGCGATGCGTTCGGCAATCGCAACCCTGGAGGTCGACCATGGCGACCATTGCCTGCGCCTGACCGCCAGCATCGGGGCCGCGCAACTCAAGCCCGGCGAACGCACGCACGAGCTGATCGCGCGCGCCGATGCGCGGCTGTACCGGGCCAAGCGGGATGGCCGCAACCGCGTCGCGGCCTCGTAAGCTGCGCGAGCACCGTAGGGTGGGCTTCAGCCCACCGCTCGCTCCCAAAGACGGGCTGGTGGGCTGAAGCCCACCCTACGTGGGCCGACTACGGCCGATCGGCAAACGCCGCGTCCAGCCAGTCGTGCATCATGCGATAGCTGCGCGCGGCGGCGCGGGCGTCGTACTTGCAGCCGGGTGCGTTCTCGCCGACTTCGGTGAAGCAATGCACCGCGTTGCCGAGCACCACGAACTGCCAGTCGGCCGCGCTGGCGCGCATCTCGTCCATGAACGCGCCGGCATCGGGCATGGTGCCCTTGTCGTCGGCCCCGTTCATGGCGAGCACGCGCGCCTTGAAGTGGTCCGGCAGCGCCGGCTTGCCGACCGCCAGGGCGCCATGGAAGGACACCACCGCGGCGACGTCGGCGCCGCTGCGGGCGAGGTCCAGCACCGCCGAGCCACCGAAGCAGAAGCCGATCGCGGCGAGCTTGCCGGTGTCCAGCGGCGCGGTGCCGGCCTGGGCCTTCAGTTGCGCCAGTGCCGTGTTCACGCGGTGGCGCATCAGCCCGCGGTCGGCGTAGAGCGGTTGTACCGCGGCCTTCGCCTCGTCGTTGCTGGTCGGGCGAACGTCCTGCCCGTACATGTCGGTGAGCAGGATCACATACTGCTTGCCGGCGATCATCTCGGCCTTCCTGATGGCCTGGTCGTTCACCCCGTACCAGTTGGGCACCATCACCAGGCCCGGGCGCTTGCCGGCACCCGCGTCGTCGTAGACCAGCACGCTGTGGAAGCGGGTGCCGCCATCGGTCCACTCGACCGACCGATGCACCATCTTCGCCTGGGCGGCGAAGGCCAGGGGAAGCGAAAGCAGGGCGAACAGGATGCGACGCATGGCGACGGCTCCGGTGGGGTGACGTGGCGCTCCGCGCCGGGTCCTCCGCGGCGTCCGGCCGCGGCGTGGAATCATCGGCCGGCGGCGTGTGCGGCCAGGCGGCGCTTGAGCGGCGCCAGCCGGTCGACCAGCCGTACGCCCAGCGCACGCGCCGCGACCAGCGGCGGCGCCTGCCAGGCGTAGATGCGGCCCAACGCATCGAAGCTCCACGCGTCGAGCGTGTCGGCGCTGCGCCGGCGGCGCGCGTAGCGGCGCAGCACATGCGGCGCGGCAATGTCGCGGCCGGCTTCGCGCGCGGCTACCAGCGTGTCGCGTAGCTCGGCCACGTCGCGCAGGCCCAGGTTCACGCCCTGCCCGGCCAGCGGATGCACCGCGTGCGCCGCATCGCCCAGCAGCACCAGGCGCTCGGCCTGGTAGCGGTCGGCCAGTTGCAGCCTGAGCGGGAAGGCGGCGCGGCGGGTGGTCGCGAGCACCGGGCCGAGGCGGAAATCGCTGGCCACGCCGAGCTCGGCGCAGAAGGCGGCATTGTCCAGCGCCAGCACGCGTTGCGCCTCCGCCTCGGGCAGCGACCACACGATCGAGCTGCGCCCGTCGGCCAGTGGCAGCAGCGCCAGCGGCCCGCCGGGCAGGAAGCGCTGCCACGCGGTGTGCTGGTGCGGGCGTTCGGTAGTGACATGCGCGACGACGCCCCGCTGGCCGTAGTCGCGGCCGTGCGTATCCAGCCCGGCCAACCGGCGCAGCGGCGAGCCGGCGCCGTCGGCGGCGACCAGCAGGCGCGCGGACAGGCTGGCGGTCGCGGCGGCCTCCAGCTGCAGCAGCACGCGATCCTCGCGCGCCTCGTAGCCGGTCACCTGCGCCGGGCACAGCCGCTGCACGCCCGCTGCTTCAAGCGCCTGCCACAACGTCCACTGCACCAGGTTGTTCTCGACGATCCAGCCCAGCCAGGCGCGGCCCTCGGCAGTGGCATCGAAGTCGACTGCGGCGCCGGTGCACGCATCCCACACGTGCATCCGTCCGTACGAGGCGGCACGGCGATCGCGGATGGATGCCCAGACGTCCAGCTCATCGAGCAACGCGACCGACGAAGACGCCAGCCCGACCACGCGCAGGTCGACCTCGTCCTGGGCGTGCCAGGGCGTCGGCGGGCGTGCTTCCAGCAGCGCCGTGGCGAAACCGGCGCGGGCCAGCGCCAGCGCCGTCGCGGCGCCGACCATGCCGCCACCGACCACCGCCACGTCGAGCAGCGGCGCCCGCCGGCGCGCTTCGGTGAGCCGCGCGTTCACGGTGAGCGCTCCAGCACGGCCTGCGGCGGCTCGCCGCGGAAGCCCATGCCGCGCCGAAGTACCGCATCCTTCAATGGCGGCAGGCGGTCGCAGGCCAGCAGCGCCAGCGAGCGCAGCGGACCGAGCCAGGGTTGGGGCAGGCAGGCCAGCTGCACCAGCCCATGACTCATCGCCATGGTGCCGTCGCGGTCCGGAGCGCGGCGAGCCGCGTAGGTGGCGAGCAGGCGCTCGTCGCCAGGGTCGGCCGCGGCGGCCACGAGCTCGGCCAGGGTCAGCGCGTCGCGCAGGCCCAGGTTGAAGCCCTGCGCGCCGATCGGGTGCACGGTCTGCGCCGCGTTGCCGACCAGCACCGCGCGTGGTCCGGTAAGACGGTTGGCGGCGACGCGCTGGATCGCGTAGGGAAAGCGCTGGCCCGGACGGCCGAGGCGGCCCAGCCGCCAGCCGAAACGGCGCTGCGCGAGCGCCAGGTAGTCTGCATCGTCCATCGCCGCCACCGCCTCCGCCTGCGACCCCGGCACGGTAAGCACCAGGCCACAGCGGCGACCGGCCAATGGCAACAGGGCGACCGGGCCTTCGTCGCCAAAGCGCTCGTACGCGCGATGGCCGTGCTCGCGTTCGGGGGTGACGGTGCAGACGAACAGCGTCTGCCCGTAATCGTAGGCATCCGCGGCGATGCCCAGTTGCTCGCGCACAAACGAATGGGTGCCGTCGGCGCCGACCAGCAGCGGCGTGTCGATCTGTCGCACGCCCTCGGCGGTGCGCACCTGTGCGCGCCAACCATCGGCGACCGGTTCGAGCGCCTCCAGCTTGGCCGGAGCGAGCCGTTGCAGACGCGTGCATTCCTCCAGCCGGCGCAGCAGCGCCGCGCCCAGTTCGCGCGCCGGCAGGGTCCAACCCAGAGCATCGACGCCGGCATCGCTCGCCTCAAGCCGCGCACTGCCGAATTCACCCGCGCGGCTGACATGGATGTGCTCGATGGCCGTGGCGCCTTCCCGGGCGTGTTTCCACACACCGATCGCCTCCAGTCCATTGACGGTGGCGCGCGCCAGCGCCAGGTTGCGTTCGTCGTAGCTCGGCTGCGCATCGACGCGCGGCGCGGCGGCTTCGACCAGCATCGCATCGACACCGGCCGCATCCAGCGCGATCGCCAGGCTGGCGCCGACCAGGCCGCCGCCGACGATCAGCACGGGCCCGCGTGGGGAGGGGAGGACTGTCATGGCGCGGATGATACGGCCGAACACGCAGGCGTCGCATGGCCCGGACGGGCTTCGGCTAAACTAGCCCGTCCTGCTTTCATTCCCACGCCGCCTGCATACGGAGCACCTCATGGCTATGACGCGAACCCAGCGCCTCGGCATCTTTCTGGCACTCGCCCTGGTGATGGCCATTACCCGCGGCGCGGTGCACACCCACCACTTCGAGGCGTTCCCGGATGCGTCCTGGGGCGTGTTCTTCCTGGCTGGCTTCTGGCTGCGCGGCGCCGGGCGCTGGGCGTTCCCGCTGCTGATGGCCGAGGCCGTGCTGGTCGACTACCTGGTGATCACCGGCCAGGGCCTCGACTTCTGGAGCCACTACTGCGTCTCGCCGGCGTACTGGTTCCTCGTGGCCGCCTACGGCGCGCTGTGGCTGGGCGGCAGCTGGCTGGCCCGCCGCCAGGCCGGCCTGAAGCTTTCCACCGCGGGTCTGGCCGTGGCCGCGCTGCTGGTCAGCGAGGCGGCCTGCTTCGTGGTCTCCAACGGAAGCTTCTACTGGCTGAGCGACAGCGTGCCGGCGCCGCGCAGCATGGCGGCCTGGTTCGAGAACATGGGGGACTGGTACCTGCCGTTCCTGCAGGTGACCGCGCTGTACGTCGGACTGGGCGCCGTGGTGCACGTGCTGGCAACCCAGCTGACCCGCGCACTGGCCCACGAAGGCCAGGCGCACTGATGGGCAACCGCCTGTCGAAGATCTACACGCGCACCGGCGACGACGGCAGCACCGGCCTGGGCGACGGTTCGCGCGTGCCGAAGGATTCGGCCCGCGTGGCCGCCTACGGCACGGTGGACGAACTCAACAGCACGATCGGCATGGTGCTCGCCTGTGACGGCGTCCCGCCGGACGTGCGCGAGGCGCTGACCCAGGTCCAGCACGAACTGTTCGACCTGGGCGGCGAGCTGTGCATCCCCGGCATGGCCATGGTCCAGGACGCCGACATTGCGCGACTGGAATCAGTACTCGACGGCTTCAACGAGCCGTTGCCGCCGCTGAAGGATTTCATCCTGCCTGGCGGCGGCATGGCCGCGGCCTGCGGCCACCTGGCACGCACCGTGTGCCGCCGCGCCGAGCGCGAGGTCATCGCACTGGCCCGCGAGGAGGCCGTGCGCCCGCAGGCGCAGCGCTACCTCAACCGGCTGTCGGACCTGCTGTTCGTGATCTGCCGCGTGCTGGCCCGTGCCGGCGGGCACGGCGAGGTGATCTGGCAGCACGAGCGGCGCCCGCGCGGCTGATTCCTTCGATGCTGCGGCTCTACACCCATCCGGTCTGCCTGCAGCACGCCCCCGGCCCCGGCCATCCCGAGTCCCCCGCACGCCTGCGCACGGTGCTGGCGGCATTGGACCGCGACCGTTTCGCCGCGCTCGACCGTATCGAGGCGCCGCGCGCGAGCATCGAGGCACTCGAGCGCGTGCACCATCCTGCCTACGTCGCACGCATCCTTGCCAGCGCCCCCGCGGACGGGCTGATCCGCCTCGACGAAGACACGCTGATGTCGCCGGCCTCGGCCGAGGCGGCACTGCGCGCTGCCGGCGCCGTGGCCGCCGCGGTCGATGCCGTCCTCAACGAACGGGCCAGCCGCGCGTTCTGCGCCGTGCGCCCGCCCGGCCACCACGCGACGGCCGACCAGGCGATGGGCTTCTGCCTGTTCAACAACGTTGCGGTCGGCGCGGCTCACGCGCTGGCCGGGCATGGCATCGAGCGCGTGGCGATCGCCGACTTCGACGTGCACCACGGCAACGGCACGCAGGACATCTTCGCGCGCGAGCCGCGCGTGCTGTTCGTCTCCAGCCACCAGTCGCCGCTCTATCCCGGCAGCGGTGGCGCGGAGGAAACCGGCGTGGGCAACCTGCTCAACGCCCCGCTGCCGCCGGAAACCGGCTCGGGTGCTTTCCGGCAGATCTGGGAGGAGCGGCTGCTGCCGCGGCTGGACGCGTTCCGTCCGCAACTGCTGCTGGTCTCGGCCGGCTTCGATGGCCATCGTGCGGACCCGCTCGCACAGCTGCGACTGGACGCCGACGACTACGGCTGGCTGACCGCGCGGCTAGTGGACATCGCCCGGGTGCATGCGGCCGGACGCGTCGTTTCGACCCTCGAAGGCGGCTACGACCTCGACGCCCTGGCTGCCAGCGCCAGCGCCCATGTCGCGGCGTTGATGTCCTGAGCGGGACGTATCGGCGACGAGCCCCGCCTGCCTGCGGGGCGGCGGGCTGAAGCCCAGCCTGCGGCGCGCCAGGCGCTGGCTTTCCTGCCGGCCATGCACCCTTTCTGCTAGTTTTACGCGTCCTGACGAACGCCGACAGCCCACCGTGACGCCGAGCCACACGATCCCGCGCGCCTTGCCCCCACGCCGCCTGCTGGCGGTCGCCGCCGCCCTCGCCCTGTTCGGTGGCCCGGCCGGGGCCCAGACCGCGGTATCCGACGCCGCAGCACCCGCCACGCCAGCCAGCACCGGCGCCGACGTATCGAGCTGCCCGCTCGGCGCGTTCCACTGTCCGCCGCGTCCGGAAAGCTTCGCGCTGTGCCGGCCCAACGCACTGCTGGAGTTCTACGACCCGACGCTGCCGCGCGACACCTCGGGGCGCGAGACCTCCGACACGGTCGTCGACGCCGCCCACGTGGACAGCTCCAACCAGGCGGTCTACCGGCTCTCGGGCAATGTGCGCATCGAGCGCGCCGACCAGCTGCTGCGCGGTGACCAGATCGATTACAACGACGCCACCACCGACTACGACGCCCAGGGCAACGTGCGCTACCAGGAGGCCGGCGAACTGCTCAGTGCCGACCGCCTGCACGGCAACACCCAGGCCAACCGTGGCGTGGCCGAGAACGTGCGTTACCAGCTGCTGCAGTCGCGCGGCAACGGCACCGCCGCGCGCGGCGAGCTGCTCGATGCCCAGCGCAGCCGCTACAACCTGGTCAGCTACTCTACCTGCGACGTTGGCCACCACCTGTGGGAAGTGCGCGCCAGGAGCCTGGAGATCGACAAGGCGACGGGCGTGGGCAAGGCCCACAGCGCAACCATGCGCTTTGCCGACGTGCCGTTCCTGTACCTGCCCTACTTCACCTTCCCGGTCGACAACCGGCGCAAGAGCGGCTTCCTGTACCCGACCTTCGGCAGTTCGAACCGGTCGGGAACGATGTTCTCGATTCCCTACTACCTCAACCTGGCGCCGAACTACGACGCTACGCTCGAGCCGCGCATCTACACCCAGCGCGGCGCCATGCTGGCGGGCGAGTTCCGTTACCTGCTGCCGCGTACGCGTGGCCAGCTGAATTTCGAATACCTGCCCAATGACCATGGCGAGAACACCTCGGCAAGCGTACCCACCAAGGGCGCCGACCGCTGGTTGCTCAAGTACAGCGACGCGACGCGGCTTTGGGGGCCATGGTCCTTCAGCACGTCCATCAACCGGGCCTCGGACGCTGCGTATCTGCGCGATTTCGGCAACGACCTATATGCCACGGCCGTGAGGACTCTTACCTCCACCGGCTATGTCCGCGGCCATGGCAATTGGTGGGATGCCTCGTTCGGCGCTGACAGTTACCAGAACGTCGACGCGTATCTCCCCGATAGAACCATCCAGTACAAGCGCTGGCCGCGGGCAACACTTGGGCTGGATCTCCCGCTCAACCGCTGGCTCGAGTTCGGCGCCGATACCGAAGCGGTGGCCTTCCGCAAGGACGAGGTGGTCCAGGGCGATCGCCTAGATGTGTATCCCTACCTGGCCGCGGACTTTCGGGGCGCCGCCTGGTTCGTACGCCCAAAACTCGCCTACCGCTACACCGCTTACCAGCTCAAGGCCGACTACCAGGACTTCGGCTACCGTGGCCAGCTGAGCGGAAGGCAGGTTTCGCCCTTCGATGACCGCACGCCCAGTCGGGCGCTGCCGATCGCCAGTCTGGACACCGGCCTGATTTTCGACCGCCAGGCATCGCTGTTCGGCACCTCTTACACGCAGACGCTCGAGCCGAGGCTCTACTACCTGTACGTGCCCTACCGCAACCAGGACGATCTGCCCGTGTTCGACACGCGGCGCATGTCCTTCGACTACTGGCAACTGTTCTCGTCCAACCAGTTTTCCGGCGCCGACCGCCAGATGGACGCCAACAACCTTACTGCGGCACTGACCACCCGATTGCTCGATGACGATGGCGTGGAAAGGTTGTCTGCCAGCATCGGCCAGATCCACTACTTCGCACCGCAGCGAGTGCAACTGCCCGTCGGTGCCGTCACCACTGCGGCACCGACCGACTGGACGCGCTCGGATTACGTAGCCCAGTTCGGTGTCCAGTTGAATGACCGCTGGCGTCTCAACAGCGCTTACCAGTGGAGCCCGAACTCCCGCCAGACCGACCTGGGCACGCTCGAGCTGCAGCGGCGTCTCGGTGTGGATGGCATCTTCAACTTCTCCTACCGCTTTCGCCGCAATCTGGTGGAGCAGTACGACGCCTCGACGATCTACCCGATCTCCGAACGCTGGCGGCTGCTCGCGCGTTGGGTCTATTCGGTGCGCGACCAGCGCACAATCGAGGCCCTGGCCGGTGTGGAGTACGACAGCTGCTGTGTCGCCGTACGGCTAGTCGGACGTCACTACGTGGTCACCTCCGGCCCGATCATCGACCGAGGTGAAAGCAACAACGCGGTCATGTTCGAGCTGGTCTTCAAGGGCCTGGGCGCCTTCAACGGCCAGGCGGAAGACGTGCTGCGGCGTGGTATTCTCGGCTATCAGTAACGGCTTGGCCGCGAACTTTCCGCCGCCGTTGCGATCCACGGTTGTCGACCGGCACGACCGGACCTGAAGGCACCGATCCCTCCAACCATCGCCGCGCAGGCGATTGAAGGTTTCCGACCGATGAAGCACCCCACCGCGTTGCTCCTCCTCGCGCTCGCCGCGGCCACCGTCCTGCCCGTCCAGGCCCAGTTGCTGCCCCAGGCGCAGGGTGACGCCACGACTTCGGGCACGCAGCCGCTCGACCGCATCATTGCGGTGGTCGACGACAACGTGATCCTGCAGAGTGAACTGGACGAAGCCGTACGCTCGGTCAGGCAGCAGTACGCCAGCACGCCCGACCGGCTGCCGCCGGAGGACGTGCTCAAGCGTCAGGTGCTCGACCGCCTGGTGCTGATGAAGCTGCAGGTGGCCAAGGCCGGCGAGCAGGGCATCCGGGTTTCCAACTCGGACGTCGACCAGGCGGTGGCCACGGTTGCGCAACAGAACCGCATGAGCCCCGAGCAGCTGCAGCAGGCGGTCGAACAGAGCGGGCAGAGTTTCGCCGCGTTCCGTGGTCAACTGGTCGACCAGATCATGGTCCAGCGCCTGCACGAGAGCGTGGTGCGCGACTCGGTCAACATCACCGACAGCGAAATCAACAACCTGCTCAACAGCCCGACCTACAAGGCCGGCGAAGTGCATCTGGCGCACATCCAGATCTCGATCCCGGCCGGCGGTACCGCGCAGGACATCAACGCGGCGCAGGCCAAGGCACAGGAAGCGCTCGATGCGATCAAGGGCGGCATGGACTTCAACGCCGCGGCGATCCGCTATTCCGATGCGCAGGACGCACTGGAAGGCGGCGACCTCGGCTGGCGCAAGATGGACGAAATCCCGCCGGCCTTCGCCGACACCATCGCGGGCATGAAACCTGGCCAGGTCAGCGCCGCGCTGCGCGGGCCTACCGGCTTTCACATCCTCAAGCTGGTCGACCAGCGCGAGCCGAGCCGCCAGGTCGTCACCGAGTACCACGCCCGCCAGATCCTGATCCGGCCGAGCGAGCTGGTGACGCCCGAGCAGGCGCAGCAGAAGGCGCAGGACCTGTACAACCGCATCGTCAACAAGCACGAGGACTTCGCCAAGCTGGCGAAGGAAAACTCCAAGGACCCGACCACCGCCAATGCCGGCGGCGACATGGGCTGGTTCCAGCGCGACCAGTGGGGCAGCACGATCGCCGAGCAACTCTCGCAACTGAAGGACGGCGAGGTCTCCCAGCCGTTCCAGAGCGAGGCTGGTTGGCACATCGTTCAGCTGGAAGGCACTCGCAAGAGCGACGTGACCGACGAGAGCGAGCGCAACCAGGCGCGCCAGGCGATCGGCAACCGCAAGGCCGAGCAGGCGTACGAGGACTTCCTGCGCCAGCTGCGCGCCGATGCCTACGTCAACATCCTGGTGCCGGAACTGAAGGACCCGGACGCGCAGGACAAGAGCTGAGCCGTGCCTTGAACGCCAGCCTGCCGCGTCTGGCGCTGACTGCCGGGGAGCCGGCCGGCGTCGGTCCCGAACTGCTGGTCCGGCTCGCATCGGCACCATTTGCGGCCGGGCTCGTCGCCATCACCGACCGCGACTTGCTGCGGCGCGCAGCGGCCCGCTGCGGCCTGCCGCTGAAACTGCTCGAAGACGACGGCCAGCCGCATGCGCACGTGCCGGGTAGCCTGCGCGTCCAGCACGTGCCGCTGGTGGCACAGGAGCACCCTGGCCAGCCCGACCCGCGCAATGCCCGCCACGTCCTGACCACGCTGGCTGAGGCGGCCGATGGCTGCCTCGCGGGCAGCTACGCGGCCGTGGTTACCGCGCCCTTGCAGAAGGCCTCGATCAACGACGCCGGCATTCCTTTCAGCGGCCATACCGAGTTTTTCGCCCAGCGCGCTGGCGTCGACGTGGTGATGATGCTGGCCAGCCCGGAGTTGCGCGTGGCCCTGGCCACCACGCACCTGCCGCTGCACGCGGTGCCCGCGGCGATCACCGCCGAATCGCTGGAACGCACGCTCCGCATCGTGCATGCCGGGCTCAAGGCACGGTTCGGCCTGGCCGAGCCGCGCATCGCGGTGCTCGGCCTCAACCCTCACGCCGGCGAAGGTGGCCACCTCGGCCGCGAGGAAATCGACGTGGTCGAGCCCGTGCTGGCGCGGTTGCGTGCGCAGGGCATGTACCTGCTCGGCCCCCTGCCAGCGGACACCGCCTTCGTCCCCGCCCAGCGCGAACGCTACGACGCCGTGCTGGCGATGTATCACGACCAGGCACTGCCCGTGCTCAAGAGCGAAGCTTTCGATCGCACCGTCAACATGACCCTCGGCCTGCCGTTCATCCGTACCTCGGTCGATCACGGCACCGCGCTGGACCTGGCCGGAACCGGTCGCGCGGATCCATCCAGCCTGATCGCGGCGGCGCGGATGGCGCTGGACATGGCAAGCCGTCGCGACAAGATCGGTTGAAGCCAAAGGTCTACGAGAAATCCGATGAACGCCCGCCCCAAGAAAAGCTTCGGCCAGCATTTCCTGCACGAAAAGCGCTACATCGAGCGCATCGTCAGCGCGATCGCGCCCAAGGCCAACGACCGCGTCGTGGAAATCGGCCCGGGCGAAGGCGCGCTGACGCTGCCGCTGCTGGCCGCCGCCGGCCGCCTCACCGCGATCGAGCTGGACACCGACCTGATTCCCGGTCTGCAGGCGCGCGCGAGCACCGTCGGGTCGCTGGAGATCGTCCATGCCGACGTGCTCAAGGTGGACTTCACCGCGCTGGCGCAACGCCTCGGCGTGCCGCGAGTGCGCCTGGCCGGCAACCTGCCCTACTACATCTCCAGTCCGATCCTGTTCCACTGCGTGGACCATGCGGCCGCGATCGCAGACATGCACTTCATGCTGCAGAAGGAAGTGGTCGATCGCATGGCCGCGGACCCGGGCAGCAAGGTGTATGGCCGCCTGTCGGTGATGCTGCAGTTGGCCTGCCGGGTCGAGCCGCTGTTCACCGTGCCGCCCGGCGCGTTCCGTCCGCCGCCGAAGGTCGATTCGGCGGTCGTACGGTTGGTGCCGCTGGCTGAACACGAGCGCCACGATGCCGACCCGCAACGCCTGCACGCGATCGTCAAGGCAGCCTTCGCGCAGCGGCGCAAGACGCTCGCGAACGGGCTGAAGAACCTGCTCGACAGCGCGGCCATCGCCAGCGCAGGCATCGACCCGAAGACGCGCGCCGAGACCCTCGCGCCCGGCGATTTCGTGCGGCTGGCCAAGCTCCCCGCCTGACGCGTCGCCTACACGCGCACGCCCGCGCGCAGGCCGTACAATCGACGCATGAATCCCAAAGCTTCCTACACGATCGACGTGCAGGTCGAAACCCGTTTCGTTCCCGACCAATCCAAGCCGCACGACAACCGCTACGTGTTCGCCTACACCGTGACGCTGCACAACGCCGGCGACGTGCCCGCGCGGCTGCTCACCCGCCACTGGGTGATCACCGACGCCAACGGCAAGGTGGAAGAGGTGCGCGGCGAGGGCGTGGTCGGCGACCAGCCGTGGATGCGGCCGGGCGACCGTTACCAGTACAGCTCAGGCGCGGTGCTGGACACCGCCGTGGGCACGATGCGCGGCAGCTACCAGATGCTCGCCGACGACGGCACCCACTTCGAGGCGCCGATCGCGCCGTTCACGCTGTCCATACCGCGCACCCTGCACTGATGGCACGCACTATCGAGGGTTCGCCTGCGATGGACCGGACGGACGAGTTCTGATGGCGACATATGCAATCGGCGACGTGCAGGGCTGCTATCCGGAGCTCTCGCGTTTGCTCGACACATTGCGGTTCGACCCGTCGTGCGACCAGCTGTGGTTCTGCGGTGACCTGGTCAACCGGGGCGGCGAGTCGCTGCAGGTACTGCGCATGCTGCACGGCCTGCGCGAGAACGTGGTCGTCACGCTGGGCAACCATGACCTGAGCCTGCTGGCGATCGCCCAGCGCAAGCCCGACGCGCAGTCGCGGGTCAACCCGGAGCTGCGCGAGGTGCTGTTCGCGGACGACGCGCCGGTGCTGTTCGAGTGGCTTCGCAACCAGAAGCTGCTGCATCACGACGAGGCATTGGGTTGGGGCATGGTGCACGCCGGCATGGCACCCTCGTGGACGCTGCGCCAGGCGCTACGTGCGGCGCAGGAAGTGGAGCGCGAGCTGTCCAGCCCGCGCCACCCGAGGCTGTTGCGCAATCTCTTCGGGAATCGCCCGGCTGCCTGGTCGAGCCGGTTGCAGGGCATCGAGCGCTTCCGCGCCTCGATCAACACCATGACGCGCATGCGCTACTGCGACGTCAACGGGCGTATCGACTTCGAGGCCAAGGGCGTGCCGGGCACGCAGAAGCCTGGGCTTTATCCGTGGTTCGCCGTACCGGGCATGCGCCGGCGGGAAGTCAGGATGGTCTGCGGGCACTGGTCCGCACTGGGCCGTTTCGCTGGACTGGGCGTGTATGCGATCGACACCGGCTGCGTGTGGGGCGGCCAGCTGACCGCGCTGCGGCTTGACGGGGAGGAGCCGCAGTACATCACGGTGAATGCGGAGCCGCACCGCAAGCGGCCATCGGGCGGCGGGGACTGACCACCACCCGAGGTGACCCGGCGCTCGCAGTGGTCACGATGTAGGTCTCTCTGTAGGAGCGCACTCTGTGCGCGACCACCTACCCGGATCGCACACAGGGTGCGCTCCTACAGCCGGGGGGGGGGGCCGGGGGGGGGGGGGGCGGGGGGGGCGCCGGCCCCCCGGGCGGGGCAGGGTGCGCTCCTACAGCCGGGCGCGCCGACGTGAGATCGGCGCGCCGGACTGTCCTCAGGCCAGCTGGCCGTGGCAGTGCTTGTACTTCTTGCCCGAGCCGCAGGGACACGGATCGTTGCGGCCGATCTTCGGACCTTCGTGCTGCACCGTGCCTGGCGCGGGTGCCGACGGGGCGTCGTTGCCCAGCGCATTGACCGGAGCTCCGCCGCCGCTGGCGAGCATCTGCTGCTGCAGACGCGCCGCCAGGCGCTGCTGCTCGGCCTCCATCGCGGCGACCTCTTCCTCGCTGCGGATGCGCACGCGGGCGAGCATCTGCACGACCTCGGTCTTGATCCTGCTGAGCATCTCGGAAAACAGTTCGAACGACTCGCGCTTGAATGCCTGCTTGGGATCCTGCTGCGCGTAGCCGCGCAGGTAGATGCCCTGGCGCAGGTAGTCCATGCTGGCCAGGTGTTCCTTCCAGGCGTTGTCGACCACGCTCAGCATCACGTGCTTCTCGAGCTGGCGCATGGTCTCGGCGCCGATCTGGGCCTCCTTGTTCTTGAACGCCTGGTCCATCGCCTCGCGCACGTGGTCGCGAATCTGCGCCGCATCCAGCTCGTGCTGCTTCTCGACCCACGCCTTCAGGCCGGTGGCGATGCCGAACTCGCTGTCCAGCGCACGTTCCAGGCCCGCGATGTCCCACTGCTCGTCGATGCTGTCCGGCGGCACATGGGCATTGACGATCGACTCGACCACGTCCTCGCGGATGTCGGCGATGGTGGCCGAGACATCCTCGCCTTCGAGCAGCTCGTCACGCTGGCGATAGATCACCTTGCGCTGGTCGTTGGCGACGTCGTCGAATTCGAGCAGGTGCTTGCGGATGTCGAAGTTGTGCTGCTCGACCTTGCGCTGGGCCTTCTCGATCTGGCGGCTGATCATGCGCTCCTCGAGCGGATCGTCCTCCTTCATGCCGAAGCGCTTCATCCAGCGCACCAGCCCCTCGCCGCCGAAGATGCGCAGCAGGTTGTCTTCCAGCGCCAGGTAGAAGCGCGAGGAACCCGGGTCGCCCTGGCGACCGGAACGGCCGCGCAGCTGATTGTCGATGCGGCGGGATTCGTGCCGCTCGGTGCCGATGATGTGAAGGCCGCCGGCGGCAAGCACCTGTTCGTGGCGCTTCTTCCATTCGCTCTTGACGCGCTGGCGGTCGACCTCGGAGGCATCCTCGGGCAGCGCGGCGAGCGCGGCCTCCAGGCTGCCCCCGAGCACGATGTCGGTACCGCGGCCAGCCATGTTGGTGGCGATGGTGACCGAGCCTGGCGCGCCGGCCTGCGCCACGATCTGCGCCTCGCGCTCGTGCTGCTTGGCGTTGAGCACTTCGTGCGGCACCTTGGCCTTGGTCAGCAGGTCCGACAGCAGTTCGGACACTTCGATCGAGGTGGTGCCGACCAGCACCGGCTGGCCGCGCTTGTGGCAGTCCTTGATGTCCTCGATCACCGCGCGGTACTTGGCCTGCTGGCTCAGGAACACGATGTCCAGGTTGTCCTTTCGGATCATCGGCTTGTGGGTGGGGATGACCACCACCTCCAGGCCGTAGATGGTCTGGAACTCGTACGCCTCGGTGTCTGCCGTGCCGGTCATGCCGGCCAGCTTCTTGTACATGCGGAACAGGTTCTGGAACGTCACCGTCGCCAGCGTCTGGTTCTCGCGCTGGATCGGCACGCCTTCCTTCGCCTCGACCGCCTGGTGCAGGCCGTCGGACCAGCGGCGGCCGGCCAGCGTGCGACCAGTGAACTCGTCGACGATGATGACCTCGCCGTCGCGCACGATGTAGTCGACGTCGCGCTGGTAGATCGCGTTGGCGCGCAGCGCGGCATTGAGGTGATGCACCACCGCCAGGTTGCGGGCGTCGTACAGGCCACTGTCCGGATCGATCACGCCGGCCTTGCGCAGCAATTCCTCGCCGTGCGCCATGCCCGCTTCGGACAGGTGCACCTGCTTCTGCTTCTCGTCGACCCAGTAGTCGCCCGCGCCGTCCTCGGTTTCCTGCCGCTTCATCTGCGGCACGATGCGGTTTACCGCCAGGTAGAGCTGCGGCGAGTCCTCGGCCGGACCGGAAATGATCAGCGGCGTGCGCGCCTCGTCGATCAGGATCGAGTCGACCTCGTCCACGATCGCGTAGTTGAGGCCGCGCTGATAGCGCTGCTCCTTCGACAGCGCCATGTTGTCGCGCAGGTAGTCGAAGCCGAATTCGTTGTTGGTGCCGTAGGTGATGTCGGCGCCGTATGCGGCGTGCTTGTCGCCGTGGTCCATGCCCGGATAGACCACGCCCACGGTCAGCCCCAGGAAGCTGTAGAGCTTGCCCATCTGGGCCGAGTCGCGGCGGGCCAGATAGTCGTTCACGGTGACCACGTGCACGCCCTTGCCTTCCAGGGCGTTCAGATAGACCGGCAACGTACCCACGAGGGTCTTGCCCTCGCCGGTGCGCATCTCGGCGATCTTGCCCTGGTGCAGCACCATGCCGCCGATCATCTGCACGTCGTAGTGGCGCATACCCAGCACGCGCTTGGCGCCTTCGCGGACGACGGCGAAGGCCTCGGGCAACAGCTTGTCGAGCGTCTCGCCCTTGGCCAGGCGCTCCTTGAACTCCCCGGTCTTGGCCTTGAGCGCCGCGTCGTCCAGCTTCTCGAACTCCGGTTCCAGCGCGTTGATCCGCGCGACGGTCTTGGAAAGCTGGCGCAGCACACGCTCGTTGCGGCTGCCGAAAAGGCTGGTCAGGGCACGATTGAACATCGATCTTCCGTCAGTGAAGGCTCAAGGCCCGCGGCGGTCACGGGCGAAAGGAGACATGTTACTACAGCCGCCCCAGTGGGCCGGGATGGCGGCGAAGGGCGGGGGATTCAAGAGGCCGGCGCCGCAAAAGCAGGAAGCCCGCTTGCGGGCGATGCCTCCCCTTCCGAAGCCAGGGGCATCGCCCGCAAGCGGGCTTCTACGGGATGACTTAGCGGTGGCTCTTCACGTAGGCCAGCGGATTGACCACGCGGCCCTTGTACCAAACCTCGAAATGCACGTGCGGACCGGTCGAGCGGCCGGTGGAACCGGCGCGCGAGACCACGTCGCCCACATGCACGCGCTGGCCCGGATGCACCAGCAACTTGCTGTTATGGGCGTAGCGGGTCATGTAGCCGTTGCCATGGTCGATCTCGACCACGTTGCCGTAGCCGCTGCGCACACCGGTGAAGGTCACCATGCCTTCGGCGACGGCGTGGACCGGCGCGCCGAACGGCACGGCAATGTCCAGGCCGGTATGGCGCGCACTGTGGCCATCGAACGGGTCCGGGCGCACGCCGAAATAGGAGGAGATATAGCCCGAAGCCGGCATGCCGGTGGGCTTGAGATTGGAGTCGATCTTGGCATCCAGCAGCAGGCTCTGCAGCGCGGACAGCTGCGCCTGCTGGACGTCGAACTGCCCGGCAAGCTGGTCGATGCCCTTGTCGAGCGTCGGCGGCAGGGCGTAGGCGCTGCCGGCAGTGTCTTCCAGGCCGCCCATCGCCGGCGGCTGGTCAAAGTTGAATTCGTTCGGGTCGAGCTTGCCGACCTCGGTCAGGCGCTCACCCAGTGCGTTAAGGCGGGTGGACTGCGCCTCGAGCTGGCCCAGCTTGATCGCAAGGGCGTCGAGCTCGCGCTGGGAGTCCTTGCGCACGCCCGCCAGCTGCGTGTCCTGATCGCGGATCTGCTGCTTGAGCTGCTGGATCTCGGCGAGTGCGCGATCGCGTGGGCTGGACACGGTCAACGCTACCGCGGCGCCCAGCACGCCACACCCGACCACCGCCGCCATCGCCAGGCCCGCAAGCCGCCAGCGCAACCGCCGCTGGGCGAGATCGAAGGTCTTCGGCACTTTCCTGGAGCGGGATACGAGTATGATCTGCATTGCTTTTTTTTCACTTCAGATGACGGCACCATGCAGCGCGCCGATTCCCCCACTTCCCGCCGTCCCGACCGCGGCCCCAAGCCGCTGGCCGAATGCGGTTCGTTCGCCTCGCTGGCCAAGAAGGCCGGTGAGCTGGATGCGTTGGATCGTGCCCTGCGCCAGACGTTGCCGACGCCCTTGCGCGAGCAGGTGCGATTCGCCCACCTGCGCAACGGCCGCCTCGTCTTCCTGGCGTCCTCACCGGCCTGGGCAGCGCGCCTGCGCCTGATGCAAGCGCAGATACTCGCCACCGCCCGTGCCATCGGCACGAGCGCCAGTTCGGTCACCGTGAAAGTGGCTCCCCCCCGCCCGGCCGCAACGGAACCGGATCGGTCAAAACCGCTTTCGCCTGCCGCAGCCGTTCATCTCAAAGCTGCCGCAGCGTCAATCACAGACCCTGAACTGAAGGGTCTGTTCCTCGAGCTGGCGTCCATCGCCGAAACTGCTGAATTCCCGGTCGCCAAGGACTAACGTGGCGCGGGGCGCCGTGCCTTTGCGAGGTGCCCGGCGGGCACCGATTTCCCCCTTGCCACCCCGGAGGGCGGCAGAGGTTTTATAGCACGGTGGGAGGGCAGGTACACCCCGGCATGTCGCCGTAGCGTGAATCGCGGCGTGTATTGCCGATGGCCTGCGTCACAGAAACGACGAAGGCCGCCTCTTGTGGAGACGGCCTTCGGGGCAGGCGGCGGGCCGGTCAGATGGGCCTGGTCAGATCGCTTGGGCCGGGTGTGCGTAGGAGATCGGCGAGACGGCCGGATCATCCTTGTAGACCACCTCTTCCCACGCGGTGGGATCGGCGATCAGGGTGCGCAGCAGCTTGTTGTTGAGCTCATGGCCCGACTTGTGGGCGTGATAAGCACCGATCAGGCTGTGGCCGAGCAGATACAGGTCGCCGATGGCGTCCAGGATCTTGTGCTTGACGAACTCGTCCTCGTAGCGGAGGCCGTCCTCGTTGAGTACGCGGTAGTCATCCAGCACCACGGCGTTGTCCATCGAGCCACCCAGCGCCAGGTTGTGCTCGCGCAGCATTTCGATGTCGCGCATGAAGCCGAACGTACGGGCGCGGCTGACTTCCTTGACGAAGGAGGTCGTCGAGAAATCGATCTCGGCGCGCGAGGTGCGCTTGGAGATGATCGGGTGGTTGAACTCGATCGAGAAGCCGACCTTGAAGCCCTCGAACGGCTCGAAGCTGGCCCACTTGTCGCCTTCCTGCACCTTGATCGGCTTCTTGATGCGGATGAAGCGCTTGGCAACGTTCTGTTCTTCGATACCGGCCGACTGCAGCAGGAACACGAAGGGACCGGCGCTGCCGTCCATGATCGGCACTTCCGGCGCGGACAGCTCCACGATCGCGTTGTCGATGCCCAGGCCGGCCATCGCCGAGAGCAGGTGCTCGACGGTGGAGACGCGCACGTCGCCCTTGACCAGGGTGGTCGACAGGCGGGTATCACCCACGCAATCGGGGCGCGCATGGATGTCGACCGGCGGATTGAGATCCGTACGGCGGAACACGATGCCCGTGTTCGGCGCGGCGGGGCGCAAGGTCATGTAGACCTTGTCGCCGGTGTGCAGGCCGACGCCGGTCGCACGGATGATGTTCTTGAGCGTACGCTGCTTGATCATTTTTATAGGTACCAGTGTGGGCAGCAGCCAATCAGGGGTCGGATGCTAACACAGTCTTAACCTGTGGCAATAGCAAACCGTACCGTACAGTCTGGTCGCCTCTTTAGCTTTCCTTCATACGTGACGCCGGTCACGAAGTCCGGCAATTCCCCGTCGCCTCAACCAGTTACCGCGACACGTCCCCCTGCGCCGGGAGGACGGGTATCCGGCGCAAGGGGGCGGACAGGCCGGCGGCTCCCTGCCAGCCGGTGCGCGCGCCGGTCCTCGGCGCGCTGCCTTCACCTCAAAATCACCCGAGCGACAGTCACGAAAACCACACAGGCGCTAGACGCCTGCCGGGCCACGTCATGCACTGACCTGCCGATCTGGTGTTTTGTTCAATTTTCGCAAGGGCCTCCGGTGAGTGCCGTTCAGTCGGCCTGGCGGCGCAAGAACGCCGGGATATCCAGGTAGTCCAGGCTGGGGTCGGCACCCTTGGCCGGCGGCTCGGCGCGAGTGTGCGAAGCGACCGTTTCCGGCGCGGCGTAGTCCACCACCTCGTTGCCCGTACCGGTCCGCAGCACCACCGGACGGGGACGCTGGCGCATCTCCACCTGCTGGGTGGCCACGGCACGGGGGGCCTGGCGAGTGGCGGCCGCACGGTTGAGACCCGTGGCGACCACGGTCACGCGCACGTCGTCCTGCATCTCCGGGTCGAGCGAGGTGCCGATCACCACGGTCGCGTCTTCGCTGGCGAAGTCGTGGATGACCCGGCCGATCTCGTCGAACTCGCGCATGGTCAGGTTCGGACCGGCCGTGACGTTGACCAGGATGCCGCAGGCGCCATTGAGGTTGACGTCCTCCAGCAGCGGGTTGTTGATTGCCGCCTCGGCCGCAGCCTGCGCACGGTCGTCGCCGCGGGCGGTGCCCGAGCCCATCATGGCCATCCCCATCTCGGACATGACGGTGCGCACGTCGGCAAAGTCGACGTTGATCAGGCCCGGGGCGGTGATCAGGTCGGCGATGCCCTGCACCGCACCCTGCAACACGTCGTTGGCGGCCTTGAACGCATTGAGAAGCGTGACCTCGCGGCCGAGCACGGAGAGCAGCTTCTCGTTCGGCACGGTGATCAGCGAGTCGACGTGCTGGGAGAGGTCCTCGATGCCCTTCATCGCCACCTGCATGCGGCGACGGCCTTCGAACGGGAACGGCTTGGTGACCACCGCCACAGTGAGGATGCCCTTTTCCTTGGCAAGCTGGGCCACGACCGGCGCCGCGCCGGTGCCGGTGCCGCCACCCATGCCGGCGGTGATGAACACCATGTCGGCGCCCTCGAGCATTTCCTCGATGCGTTCGCGATCCTCCAGCGCGGCCTGGCGGCCGACTTCGGGATTGGCGCCGGCGCCCAGGCCCTTGGTGACATTGGCGCCGAGCTGCAGGTGGGTACGCGAGCCGCAGTTCTTCATCGCCTGCGCGTCGGTGTTGGCGACGACGAACTCGACGCCCTCGATGTTGGCGCTCAGCATGTGCGCCACGGCGTTGCCGCCGCCGCCGCCCACGCCGATGACCTTGATGACCGCATTGGGTGCCAGTTTTTCGATCAGTTCAAACATTTCCCGTCCTCCGTAGAGCTTCGTTGTCGTTGTAACCGCGGGTCCGGCGTCCTACCGGCCTGCGGTGGTGGGCGAAACCTCCTTTCGCCCGCGGTGGCGCTCCGCGCCAACCGAAAATCCGTTCCCGAAGAGAACGCCGCTCTCTTCGTCAGAAGTTCTTGGTGATCCAACCACGCACCTTGTCCACCAGCCCGCCGACGCTGCCGCCGACCGGGTGGCTCACGCGCACGCCGCCGGCGCGCGCGCCGTGCAGGAGCAGGCCCACGCCGGTCGAATGCAGCGGATTGGCGATCACGTCGCCCAGGCCGGTGACGTGCTGCGGCACGCCGACGCGCACCATCTTGTGGAAGATCTCCTCGGCCAGTTCCAGCGCGCCTTCCATACGAGAGGCGCCGCCGGTCAGCACCACACCGGCGGCGACCAGGCTGTCGTAACCGGAGCGGCGCAGCTCGTCCTGCACCATCTCGAAGATTTCCTCGTAGCGCGCCTGCACGCTCTGCGCTAGCGACTGGCGGGCCAGCCGCCGCGGCGGGCGGTCGCCCACGCTGGGCACCTGGATGGTTTCCTCGGCGTGCGCCAGTTGCGCCAGCGCGCAGGCGTACTTGATCTTGATCTCCTCGGCATGCGCGGTCGGCGTGTGCACGCCGTAGGCAATGTCGTTGGTGACCTGGTCGCCACCGACCGGCAGCGACTTTGTGTAGCGGATCGAGCCCTGCGTATAGATGGCGATATCGGTCGTGCCGGCGCCGATGTCGACCAGGCAGACGCCCAGTTCGCGTTCGTCGTCGGTCAGCACGGCCTTGGCGCTGGCCACCGCCGAGGGCACCAGTTCGTCTACCGCCAGCCCGCAGCGCTGGATGCACTTGGTGATGTTCTGCACCGCCGCAGCCGCGCCGGTGACCAGGTGTACCGAAGCCTCCAGGCGCACGCCGCTCATGCCGACCGGCGAGCGGATGCCGTCCTGGCCGTCGATGCGGTACTCCTGCGACTCCTTATAAAGAACCTTGCGGTCGGCCGGGATCGCCACTGCGCTGGCGGCTTCCAGCACCTGCTCCAGGTCGCCCGGGGTGACCTCGCGGTCGCGGATCGCCGCGGTGCCGTGCGAGTTCTTGGTCTCCAGGTGGCTGCCCGAGATCGAGGCGAACACCGAGCGGATGTCGCAACCGGCCATCAACTCGGCCTCTTCCACCGCGCGCTGGATCGAATGCACCGTCGATTCGATGTCGACCACCGAGCCGCGCTTCATGCCACGCGAGACGTGAGAGCCGATGCCGATCACCTCGATCGGCTCGCCCGGCTCGTACTCGCCCACGATCGCGGTCACCTTGTTGGTGCCGATGTCCAGGCCGACGACCAGCTGCTTGTCGTTGCGCGTCTTCATAGGGTCAGGCTCATGTGCGGGGCGCCCCCGCGGCAGGTGCGTCGGCGTCGGGCCAGCGCACGGCGAATCCGTTGGTGTAGCGAAGGTCGGCGTAGGCGAAGGCGGCCGGGTGGCCGGCCATCACTTGCGGGTAGACGTCGAGGAAACGGCGCAGGCGCTTGCCGGCCTGGGCGCGGTCGCCCAGCACGATCTGCGCGCCCGCGTCGGTGGTCAGGCTCCAGCTGCCGCGCTCGGACAGCGCCACGCCTGACACTTTCAGGGGCGTGCGAGCCACCGCCTTGAGCGCGTCCGCGTAGAACGCCACCACTTCGGGCATCTGCGCGTCCGGTCCGCGCAGGTCGGGGAGCGGGGTCGCCGACGTGATCTTGCCGCCATCGAACAGCACGCCCTGGCGGCTGATCAACCGGGTCTCGTTCCAGCGCGCGAACGGCTGGCGCTCGTAGATGCGCAGGATCAGCGTGTCCGGCCAGCGCTTGCGTGCCTCGACCGACTCGACCCACGGCAACGCCGCGACCGCCTGCTGCACCGAGTCCAGGTCCAGCGCAAAGAAGCCGTGGCCCAGGCGCGGCAGCACGGCGGCGCGGATCTGCTCGGCGCCGACGTGCTTGAACTCGGCCTGCACAGTCAGCTGCGTCACCGGCCAGCGGTCGGCGGCGAACCAGCCGCGCAGCACGCCGACGACCGGCAACGCGACCAGCGCGATGGCCAGGCACCAGGCGACGAGGCGGATCACTCCCCTCACAGGCCCTCCCGGAAACTGGTTTCCAGCACGCGCCAGCACACGTCCTCGTAGTCGATGCCGGCGACCCTGGCCGCCTTGGGCACGAGCGAGTGCGAGGTCATGCCCGGCGCAGTGTTCACTTCGAGCAGGAAGTTGCGGCCCTGCCGATCGCGCATCACGTCCACGCGGCCCCAGCCGTGGCAGCCGAGCGCGTCGAAGGCCTCAAGCGCCAGCGCGCGCAACGCGTCCTCGCCCGCGCCTTCAAGGCCCGGGCAGAGGTACTGGGTGTCCTCGGCGACGTACTTGGCGTTGTAGTCGTAGAAGGCACCCTTGGGCACGATGTGGATCGAAGGCAGCACCTGGCGGCCGAGGATGCCGACGGTCATCTCGTCGCCCTCGATCAGGGTTTCCATCAGCAGGTCGCCGGGGTAGCGCGCGGCCAGCTCGACCGCGCTGTCCAGCTGGCTTTGCTCGAACACGCGCGTCACGCCCACGCTGGACCCTTCGCAAGCCGGCTTGACGATCAGCGGGAAGCCGACCTGCTTTGCCGCCGCGTGCACTGCCTGTGCGTCGGCGCCGCGCGGCAGCGCGACGAAGACGGGCGTCGGCAGGCCGAGTGACTGCCACACGCGCTTGGAACGCACCTTGTCCATCGACAGCGCCGAGCCGAGCACGCCCGAGCCGGTGTAGGGCACATGGAGCGATTCCAGCGCACCCTGCAGCACGCCGTCCTCGCCGCCACCGTGCTGGCCATGCAGGATGTTGAACACGCGCGCGAAGTGGCCAGCGCGCAGCGCGTCCAGCAGCGCGGGGATGCCGTCGATCGCATGCGCATCGACGCCGCGGCTATTGAGCGCGGCGAGCACGTTGCGACCGGAGTCGAGCGACACCTCGCGCTCGGCGGAGCTGCCGCCCATCACCACGGCCACGCGGCCGAACTGGGCGGGGTCGGTGATCCTGGCGGAGGTGATCTGCGATTGGGTGTTCACTTGGCAGTCCTCAGTTGGCCGGCCTGCGCGAGCTCCACTGCCGCCGCGCCAATGTCGCCGGCGCCGAGCAGCAGCAGCAGGTCGCCGTCGCGCAGCAGCGTCGGCAGGGTGTCCTTGAAGTCGCGCGGGTGCTCGATCAGCACCGGGTCGACCTTGCCGCGCGCGCGCACGGCGCGGGCCAGCGCGCGGCCGTCGGCCCCGGCGATAGGTGCCTCGCCGGCCGGGTAGACCTCGGTCAGCACCAGCACGTCGGCCTCGGCCAGCACGTTGGCGAAGTCGTCCAGCAGGTCGCGCGTGCGGCTGTAGCGGTGCGGCTGGAAGCCGACCACCAGGCGCCGGTCCGGCCAGCCGCCACGGGCCGCGGCAAATACGGCCGCCAGCTCCCGCGGATGGTGGCCGTAGTCGTCGACCAACAGCACGCTGCCCTGTTCCAGCTTCAGTTCGCCGCGGCGATGGAAACGCCGGCCGACACCCTGGAAGTTCTCCAGCGCGCGGGCGATGGCCTCGGCCTCGACGCCGAGCTGCCAGCCGATCGTGGCGGCGGCCAGCGCGTTGAGCACGTTGTGCCGGCCCGGCAGGTTGAGCGTGACTGGCAGCGGCTCGGCGCGGCCGGGCAGCTGCAGGTCGAACAGCATCTGGAAACCGCTCTGGCGCACGCTGGTGGCACGCACGTCGGCGTCGGTGGCGCTGATGCCGTAGGTCATCACGCGGCGCGTGGTGTCCTTGGCCAGCTTTGCCACTTCCTCGTCGTCCACGCACAGCACCGCCAGGCCGTAGAACGGCAGGCGGTGCAGGAAGTCGGCGAAGGCCTTCTTCACCTGGGCGAAGTCGCCGCCGTAGTTCTCCAGGTGGTCGGCGTCGATGTTGGTAACCGCGGCGATCACCGGCGAGAGCAGCAGGAACGAGCCATCGGACTCGTCCGCTTCGGCCACCAGATACTGGCCGGTGCCGAGGCGCGCGTTGGCGCCGGCGGCGTTGAGTTGGCCGCCGATCACGAACGTCGGGTCGTAGTTGGCCTCGGCCAGCACGCTGGCGACCAGGCTGGTGGTGGTGGTCTTGCCGTGGGTGCCGGCGATCGCGACGCCACGGCGGAAGCGCATCAGCTCGCCCAGCATCTCCGCGCGCGGGATCACCGGGATGCGCGCGGCACGGGCGGCGACCAGTTCCGGGTTGTCCTGGCGGATCGCGCTGGAGGTCACCACCACGTCGGCGTCCGCGACATGCGCGGCCTCGTGGCCGACCTGCACGACGATGCCGAGCGCAGCCAGCCGCTGCGCGGTCGGCGAATTGGCCTTGTCCGAGCCGGAGACGGCGTAGCCCAGGTTGTGCAGCACCTCGGCGATACCACTCATGCCCACGCCACCGATGCCGATGAAATGCACGCGGCGGAACGTGGTCATCAGGTCTTCGTGTGCGAGCAGGCGGCGCGGCGTCATGCAGCCACCTCCAGGCAGGCGGCGGCGATCGTCGCAGCCGCGTCTGGCTTGGCCTGCGTGCGCGCGGCTTCGGCCATCGCGGTCAGCTGGCGGCGGTCGGCGAGCAGCGTGGCGAGACGTTGCGCCAGTTGTTGTACGTCCAAATCACGTTCCTGGATAAGTTCGGCGGCGCCCGCTTCCACCAGCGCCTGCGCGTTGCCGGTCTGGTGGTCGTCGACCGCGTGCGGGAAAGGCACCAGCACGGCGCCCAGGCCCGCGGCGGTGAGCTCGGCGATGGTCAGCGCGCCGGCACGGCACACGGCGAGGTCGGCCCACTCGTAGGCGGCGGCCATGTCCTCGATGAAGGGCACCACATCGGCATCGACGCCGGCCTTTGCGTAGGCCGCACGGGCCTCGTCCAGTCCACGGCTGCCGCACTGGTGGCGCACGAGTGGGCGCTGGTCGGCGGGAATCTGCGCCAGCGCCTGCGGCAACGCCAGGTTGAGCGCGCGCGCACCGAGGCTGCCGCCCAGCACCAGCAGCTGTGGTCGGCCGCTGCGGGCGGCGAAACGCTCGGCCGGCGGCCGCAGCGCGGCGATGCTGGCGCGCACCGGATTGCCGACCCACTCGCCGTTCGGCAGCGCATCGGCGAAGCCCGCGAGCACCCGCCTGGCGAAACCGGCCAGCTTGCGGTTGGTGTAGCCGGCCACGCGGTTCTGCTCGTGCACCAGCAACGGCGTACCGGTCAGCCGCGCGGCCACGCCGCCGGGTCCGGCCACGTAACCACCCATCGACAGCACGCTGCGCGGACGCACCCGGCGCAGCACGCTGAGCGATGCGAGCAGCGCGCGCGCCAGCATCAGCGGGGCCAGCAGGCGCGTCCTGAGGCCCTTGCCGCGCAGGCCGCCGACCGCGACGGTGTGCAGCTCGATGCCGTGCGCCGGCACCACGCGCGTCTCCATCCCGCCGGCCGCGCCCAGCCAGGCCACCGGGATGCCCTGCGCGCGCAGCACGTCGGCCACGGCCAGACCCGGGAAGATGTGGCCACCGGTACCGCCGGCCATGATGAGGACGGGACGGGAGTCGCCCGGGCGTGCGCGGGTCCGGTTGTCCATCGCCGACTCGGGAATCCTGGTCGTCATGCCGCCACCGCCTCGCGCTCGCGTGGCGAAGCCACCGCCGCGTTCGCGTCCGCCACCGCCATCGCGGGCATGCGCGTGGCCATCTGGCGCGCGTCCAGCGCGCGGTTGATCTCGAAGGTGGCGCGCAGCAGCACGCCCGCCATGGCGCAGGTCATCAGCACCGAGGAGCCACCCGAGCTGATCAGCGGCAGGGTCAGGCCCTTAGTGGGCAGCGCGCCAAGGTTCACGCCGATCGACACCATCGCCTGCAACCCCAGCATCAACGAGATGCCGAAGGCCACGTAGCCGGCGAAGCGCTGGCCCACTTCCACGCCCTTCAGTCCCAGGTACAGGCCGCGCCCGACCACGGTAGCGAACAGCCCGATCACCAGCGCGATGCCGGCCAGGCCCAGTTCCTCGCCGATCACCGCCAGGATGAAATCGGTGTGCGCCTCGGGCAGATAGGAAAGCTTGAGCACGCTCGAACCCAGACCCACGCCGGTCCATTCGCCGCGACCGATCGCCATCAGCGACTGGGTCAGTTGGAAGCCGTCGTTGAACGGGTCCTTCCACGGGTCCATGAACGAGGTCAGCCGCTTCATGCGGTAGCTCTCGCTGGTCGCCGCGACGACGAGTGCCGGCATCAACGGCAGCCCCATCAGGAACAGGTAAAGCGGCCGCGCGCCGCCCAGCCAGACCATGCCGATGGTGACCGCGATCACCAGCGTGGCCGAGCCGAAGTCCGGCTGCGCAAGCAGCAGCAGCACGATCACGCCCGCCACGATGATCGGCCGCAGCAGGCCCCAGAACTTGGTTTCCACGCTCTCGCGGTGGCGCACCAGGAAGCTCGCCACGTAGACCACCAGGATCAGCTTCACCGCCTCGACCGGCTGGAAGCTGATCACGACGAAGTTGAGCCAGCGCCGCGCGCCGTTGATGCGCATCCCTAAGTGCGGCACGAACACCGCCAGCAGCATGACACCGCCGGCCAGCAGCAGCGGGAAGGCGTACTTCTCTACCTGCTTGAGCTCGGTGCGCATCGCGACACCGGCCAGCACCAGCCCCAGCGCCAGATAGAACAGGTGCTTCTTGAGGTAGTAGAACGCGCCGATGTGCTGGCTGTCGGCCACCGCGATGGAGCTGGAGGTCACCATCACTACGCCCATGCTGGCCAGCGCGACGAGCGCGACCAGCAGCGGCAGGTCGAAGCTGCCGCGCGGCCCGTTCCGCTTGATCGCCTGGCTGGAGCCGAAGCCGAACATAAGTCAGCGCACCTTCAACGTGGCAAGGCCGATCAGCACCAGCACGACGCTGATGATCCAGAAGCGCACGATCACCCGCGGTTCGGGCCAGCCCTTGAGCTCGAAGTGGTGATGGATCGGCGCCATGCGGAAGATGCGCTTGCCGGTGAGCTTGAAGCTGGCCACCTGCAGCATCACCGAGACGGTCTCCAGCACGAACACGCCGCCCATCACGATCAGCACGATTTCCTGGCGCACGATCACTGCCACGCAGGCCAGCGCGGCACCGATGGCGAGCGCGCCGACGTCACCCATGAACACCTGCGCCGGATACGTGTTGAACCACAGGAACCCCAAGCCGGCGCCGGCCAGCGCACCGCAGAAGATCGAGAGTTCGCCCGCGCCCGGAATCGACGGAATACCCAAGTACTCGGAAAACACCTTGTTGCCGGCGAGGTAGGCGAACACGCCCAGCGCGCCGGACACCAGCACCGAGGGCATGATCGCCAGGCCGTCGAGGCCGTCGGTGAGGTTCACCGCGTTGGAGAAGCCGACCACCATGAAGTAGGCGACCACCACGAACAGCACGCCGAGCGGCAGCGCCACCTGCTTGAACAGCGGCACGTACAGCGCGGTTTCGGCCGGCAGTTGGGCGGTCTTGTAAAGGAACACCGCCGCCGCCAGCCCGAATACCGACTGCCAGAAATACTTCCAGCGCGAGGCCAGGCCGCGGCTGTCCTTGAGTACCAGCTTCTTGTAGTCGTCGTAGAAGCCGATCACGCCGAAGGCGATCAGTACGGCCAGCACGATCCACACGTAGCGGTTGTGCAGATCGGCCCAAAGCAGTGTGGCGATGGCGATCGCCAGCAGGATCATCACGCCGCCCATCGTCGGCGTGCCGGCCTTGACCAGGTGCGTCTGCGGACCGTCGCTGCGCACCACCTGCCCGGCCTTGAGCGCCGCCAGCCGCATGATCAGGCCCGGACCGAACAGCAGCGACATCGCCAGCGCGGTGAGCGCAGCCATGATCGTGCGGAAGGTGATGTACTGGAACAGATGCAGGGCGGTGAAATGCCGTGCCATCCAGTCGGCCAGCTCAAGCAGCATCGACGGGGCCTCCGGAGGCGTGGGTTTGATCTTTGAGTAGGGTCACGACCTGTTCCATGCCGGCCGAGCGCGAGCCCTTGACCAGGCAGGTCACGCCCGCGTGCAACTGGCGCGCGAGCGAGGCGGCCAGCGCCGCCTTGTCGGCGTGGTGCTCGCTGCCGCTGCCGAAGGCCTTGGCCGCGCCGGGGCTCAAGTTGCCGACCGCGAACAGCCGGTCGATGCCGGCGGCTTTCGCGCGGGCGCCGATGCCTTCGTGCAGCGCGCGCGCCTCAGGCCCGAGCTCGGCCATGTCGCCGAGCACCAGCCAGCGCTCGCCGGTGGCCAGCGCCAGCGTGTCGATTGCCGCGCCGACCGAGCCCGGATTGGCGTTGTAACTGTCGTCGATCAGCGTCCAGCCGCCCGGCATGGTTTCACTGCGCAAGCGCCCGGCCACGCCCGGCACGTGCAGCAGGCCGGCGACGATGGTCGCCAGCGGCACGTCCAGCGCCAGCGCGATCGACGCCGCAGCCAGTGCGTTGGCGATGTTGTGCCGACCGGCCAGCGGCAGCGCCACCTCGGCCTCGCCTTCGGGCGTGCGCAGCAAGAAGCGCGAGCCGTCCACGCGCTGTTCCAGGATGGTCGCGCCCACATCGACGTGCCCGTCCAGCCCGAAATGCAGCGTCGCACGCGATCCGGCCAGGCCCTCGAAGAAACCGGCAAAGGCGTCGTCGGCATTGATGATCGCCACGCCATCGGCCGGCAACGCCTGGTACAGCGCGCCCTTGGTTTCGGCGACGCCTTCGAGACTGCCCATGCGCTCAAGGTGCGCCGGCGCGATGGTGTTGACGAGGCCGATATCGGGCCGCGCGATGGCGGCCAGATAGGCGATGTCGCCCGGCTTGCCGGCGCCCATCTCCAGCACCGCGTACTCGCTGTCGGCCGGCATCGCCAGCAGGGTCAGCGGCAGCCCCAGTTCATTGTTGTAGTTGCCTGCGTTGACGTGGGTGCGACCGTGGCGCGAGAGGATCGAGGCGGTCAGCGTCTTGACCGTGGTCTTGCCGTTGGAACCGGTGATGCCGACCACGCGCACGTCGCGCTGCGCGCGCACGGCGCTCGCCAGGTCGCCGAGTGCGGCCTGGGTGTCGTTGACCAGCACCTGCGGCAGATCGACGTCGACGCGGCGCGTGACCAGCGCCGCCGAGGCACCGCGCAGGGCGGCCTCGCGCACGAAGTCGTGTCCGTCGACGCGTTCGCCCCTGATGGCGACGAACAGTTCACCAGCCTGCAGCCGGCGGGTGTCGATCGCCACCCCGTCCACCTGCAGGTCCGGGCCGAGCAGGCGGCCATGGGTCCACACCGCGATTTCGGAGAGGCGCATCATGCGTGGTTCTCCCTGGCAGGTTGTGCAAGGGCCGCGCGGGCGACCGCGAGGTCATCGAAGGGGCGCTTGCCGGCAGCGCCCTCCTGGTAGGTTTCGTGGCCTTTGCCGGCAATCAGCACGACGTCGTCGGCGCCGGCCTGGGCGATGGCCATGCCGATGGCAGCGGCGCGGTCGCGCTCGATCGCCGCCGAATGCCGCATGCCTGCGCGGATCTGCGCGACGATGGCGCCGCCGTCCTCGCCACGGGGGTTGTCGTCGGTGACGATCGCGACGTCGGCGAGGCGCTCGGCGATCGCGCCCATCTGCGGCCGCTTGCCCGCATCACGCTCGCCGCCGCAGCCGAACACGCAGATCAGCCGGCCCGCGCAATGCGCGCGCAGCGCGGCGAGCGCCTGCTCCAGCGCATCGGGGGTGTGCGCGTAGTCGACCACCACCAGCGGATGGCGGCCGTCGCCGCCGAGGCGGCTCATGCGGCCGTTGACCGGCGCGAGCGATTCCACTGCCTCGACGATGCGAGCGAACGGCTCGCCCAGCGCACCCAGGCAGGCCACTACGGCAAGCAGGTTGGCGACGTTGAAGCGGCCGAGGAGCCCACTGCGGATCGCATGCGTGCCCCACGGCGTCGCGAGTTCGAAGGCCAGGCCTTCGGCCGAAGTGAGGACCGCCTTCGCGCTCACGTCGGCGGGACCCGCGACGCTGGTGCGCAGCGCCCGCACGCTGGACGGGATCCGGTCGGCCAGCGTGCGCCCGAACGCATCGTCCACGTTGATCGCCGCCGCCTTCAGCCCGGGCCAGGCGAACAGCTTGGCCTTGGCCGCACCGTAGGCCTCCATGGTGCCGTGGTAATCGAGGTGGTCGCGGGTCAGATTGGTGAAGGCCGCGACCTCGAAATCCACCGCGCCCACGCGCCCCTGCTGCAGCGCGTGCGAGGACACTTCCATCGCCACGTGCGTCGCACCCTGGTCGCGGAATTGCGCCAGCAGGCGCTGCACGCTGATCGCATCGGGCGTGGTGCGCTCACCGTCGTCCAGCGCGCCATACAGTCCGGCGCCGAGCGTGCCGATGCTCGCCGCCGTGTGGCCCAGCCGCGAAAGCGCCTGGGTGATCAGCTGCACGGTCGAGGTCTTGCCGTTGGTGCCGGTGACGCCGACCACGCGCAGCGCACGTGAGGGGTGGTCGTGGAAGCGCGCGGCGATCTCGCCCAGGCGCGCATGCAGGTCGTCGATCCACAGCACCGGCACGCCTGGCGTGAAGCCCGCCACCGCCGGCGCCTCGGCAAGCACCAGCGCAGCGCCGCGTGCCACCGCCTCGGCGGCGAAGGCGATGCCGTGCGCGCGCGTGCCGTGCAGCGCGACGAAGGCTTCGCCGGGGCGTACCTGGCGCGAGTCCAGGCTCAGGCCGCAAATACGAAGATCGCCGAGCGCTCCCGCGTCGGCGAAACCATTCAGCAAGGGGGCGAGGAGTCGCTTGCTCACGGCTCCTCCAGTGGCACGTCGTCGATCGGAGGATCGGTCGGCGGCTTGCTGCCGGCCAGCCCGGTCGGGCTCATCAAGGGGCCGCCGGCGTACCAGCGGCCGATGTTGTCCGGCGGTACGTCGAGCAGGCGCAGCGCACCTTCCATCACGCGCGCGAACACCGGCGCCGAAACCGTGCCGCCGTAGTAGCTGCGCTTCTGCGGATCGTCGATGACCACCACCCCGACCAGCCGCGGATTGCTTGCCGGCACCAGGCCGGCGAAGGCGGCCGTGTAGTTGTCGCGCGAGTAGCCGCCGGCGTTGGCCTTGTGCGCCGTGCCGGTCTTGCCCGCCACGATGTAGTTGGCGATGCGTGCCGTGGTCGCGGTGCCGCCGGGGGCGGTCACCGTTTCCATCATCTGGACGATCTCGTTGGCAACCTGCCGCGAGACGATCGCCTTGGCCTCGTTGTCGGCGCCCTTGATGAAGCTCGGCGAGTGCATGACGCCGTGGTCGCCCAGTGTGGCGTAGGCATTGGCCAACTGCAGCGGTGTCACGTTCAGGCCGTAGCCGTAGCCCATGATGGCCTGTTCGAGCGGACGCCAGTCGCGGCCGATCCGCAGCAGGCCGGAGGACTCGCCCGGGAAGCCGCTGTTGGTGCTGTTGCCGAAGCCGAACGCGCGGTAGGTGTTGTACATCAGCGCCGTGTCGAGCGTCATGGCGATGTGCGCGGCGCCGACGTTGCTCGACTTGGTGATCACGCCGGTGGGCGTGAGCAGGCCATAGTTGTGGGTGTCGTGGATGTCGTGGCCCTGGAAATACCAGTGGCCGCCAGTGGTGTCGATCAGCGGGCTGGTCGGCGTGTACTTGCCGCTGGACAGCGCCGCGGCCATCAGGATCGGCTTGATCGTCGAGCCCGGCTCGACCAGGTCCGTGACGGCACGGTTGCGCCGGTCGGAGAACTTGCTGCCGGAAAGCGAGTTGGGGTTGTAGGTCGGCAGGTTGACCATCGCCAGCACTTCGCCGGTCGGCACGTCCAGGATCACCATCGAACCCGAGGACGCGTCGAACTCGGTCAGCGCGTTCTTCAGTTCGTTGTAGGCGAGGAACTGGATGCGACGGTCGATGCTCAGCGTGAGGCTCTTGCCCGGCTTGGGCTCGCGCACCTGCTCGACGTCCTCGACCACGTGCCCCATGCGGTCGCGGATCACCCGCTTGGCGCCGGGCTGGCCGGACAGCCAGTCGTCGAACGCCAGCTCGAGACCTTCCTGGCCGTGATCGTCGATATTCGTGAAGCCGAGCACGTGCGCGGTCACTTCGCCCGACGGGTAATAACGGCGGTACTCGCGCTGCGCATTGATGCCCGGAATGTCCAGGTCGAGCACGGCCTGGGCGACCTCCGGCGGCATCTGCCGGCGCAGGTAGACGAATTCGCGGTCGGCGCGCTGCGCCAGGTGTTCCTTCAGCTCGCCGGCGTCCACGCCGAGCGCCGCAGCAAGGTCGGGAATACGGTCGGCGTTCTCCAGTACCTGCGGCGGATTCGCCCAGACCGACATCACCGGCGTGGAGACCGCCAACGGCTCGCCGTTGCGGTCGAAGATGGTGCCGCGCGAGACCGGGATCTTCACCTCGCGCAGGAAGCGCGCGTCGCCCTGGTCCTGGTAGAACTGCTTGCGCAGCACCTGCAGGTCGAACGCGCGCGCGACCAGCCCCATCGAGGCCAGCGACAGCACGCCCACGACCAGCAACATGCGCCGGCGTGGGCTCGGGCCGGCGCCACGGCGGCGGCCGGCGGCAGGCTGGGGGATCGGCCGGCGCAGGCTCATCGGCGCACCAGCTGGATGTCCTGCGGCTTGGGCGTGACCATGCCGAGCTTGCTGCGGGCCTCCTGGTCGATGCGCCGAGGCTCCGCCCAGGTCGCCTGCTCCAGCTCGAGCCGGCCGTATTCGATGTTGAGTTCGTCGCGCTGGTTTTGCAGCCGGGTCAGCTCGACGAACAGCACGCGGCTCTCGTGGCGCGTCCACACCACGCCGATCGCGCTGACCAGCACGGCCAGCAGGAGGATCACGATCGCCGCGCCGCCGATCGCCTTCATGCCAGTTTCTCCGCCACGCGCAGCACCGCCGAGCGGGCGCGCGGGTTGACCGCCAGCTCCTCATCGGACGGAAAGCGCGCCTTGCCGACCGCGGCCAGCCGCGCGGGCTTCGCCGCCACCGGCGGACCGCGCCGGCTGCCCTGCACGCGGCCGGAATGGTCGCGGATGAACTGCTTGACCGCGCGATCCTCCAGCGAGTGGAAGCTGATCACCGAAAGCCGCCCACCGACCTTGAGCCGCTCCAGTGCCGCATCAAGGCCACGCTGCACGGCATCGAGCTCGCCGTTCACGCGGATGCGCAGGGCCTGGAAGCTGCGCGTGGCCGGGTGCTTGCCCGGCTCGCGGCGGCCGATGGTGCGCTCGATCAGCGCGGCCAGCTCGCCGGTGCGCGCGATCGGCGCCTCGGCACGGCGCGCCACGATGGCGCGGGCGATCTTGCGACTGAAGCGCTCCTCGCCGAAGGTCCACAGCACGTCGGCGATCTCATGCTCGTCGGCGCGGGCGAGGAACTCCGCCGCGCTCTCGCCCTGGGTGGTGTCCATGCGCATGTCCAGCGGCGCATCGGCCATGAAGCTGAATCCGCGCGCGGCCTCGTCCAGCTGCGGCGAGGACACGCCCAGGTCGAGCAGCACGCCGTCCAGGCCGGCGGCGGTTTCGTCCCATTCGGCCAAGTCGGCGAAATTGCCGTGGCGGATCGATACGCGCGGATCGCCGGCGAAGGCCTCGCGGGCGGTGGCGATCGCGGTGGGATCGCGGTCCATCAGCAGCAGCCGGCCGTCGGGCCCCAGGCGCGACAGCACCGCGCGTGCGTGACCGCCGCGCCCGAAGGTGCCATCCAGATAACGCCCGCCTGCCTGCACGGCAAGGCCCTCCACCGCTTCAACCAGCATCACCGGGATGTGCCGCAACTCGGCCACGCCGCACCCTCCCGTCCCGTCCAAAGTTCGCCCGAAACACCGCGCCTTAAAGGCGCAGGTCCGCCATGTCGTCAGTGATGTCGTCTTCGCCGAGCGTCTGGCGGATCTTGGCCAGATGGGCCTGTTCGCTCCAAAGCTCGAACTTGTTGCCCATGCCCAGCAGCACCGCCTTCTTCTCGATGCCGGCGGCGCCGCGCTGGCTCGCCGGCAGCAGGATGCGCGAGGCGCCATCCGGCTCGACCACGCTCGCCGCACCCACCAGCTTCATCTGCAGGTTGCGGTGGGACGCCTTGACCATCGGCAACGCGTTGACCTGGTCGCGCACCGTTTCCCACTCGGCGTAGGGGTAGATCCACAGGCAGCCCATTTCGAACGGGCTGTAGGTGACCACCAGACGATTGGCGCACTCGCCCGCGACCAGTTCCCGATACGCAGTCGGGATGGCCAGTCGGCCCTTGTCGTCAACGGTGATGGCGGTCTCGCCCTGGAACACCTGCGTGGACTCCACTGATTCCCACGATTTCACACAGGGTCCCACGATACGTCTCGCCTTTTGAGACGTCAAGGGAATTTTGCTTGCGAATCAAAGAGAAAGGCGGAAGTGTGGACGTATTTCCAGCCGTTTCGGAGAAAGGTCGGCAAGGTGGTTGAAAGCTGGGGATTTTTCCAAATCGGTTGTGAGGCAGGTCACGGGCGTTTTGCCACCATGGCAGGCCAGAGATGAACTGCCGTTCAGGCCCAGCCTCTGTAGGAGCGCCCTTGGGCGCGACCGCCATCACCACGCCTGCCGCTCTGCACTCTGCGGTCGCGCCCAAGGCGCTCCCACGGGCACGAAAAAGGGCCAGGGTGGCGCCAACTTCCGCGCCACCCTGGCCCTTCCCTGGCAGCGCGCCGGAGCGCGCCGCCGCAAGAGGCGGAGCCGGCCTGTAAGCCGGGTTCTGTACGCCTTGCGGCGCGACAGTCATTCCTCTCGGCCAGGCGTCGCCGCCTGGCTCCAGCGACCTACCCGGGAACAACGCGGGCCGCGTTATCGTTCCCCTATTCGGTCTTGCTCCGGGTGGGGTTTACCGTGCCGTGCGACGTTGACCCCGCACGCGGTGCGCTCTTACCGCACCCTTTCACCCTTACCTGATCCCCCGCCACCCGAAGGTGGGAGGGCCATCGGCGGTCTGCTCTCTGTTGCACTGGCCGTCAGCTCGCGCTGCCCAGGCGTTACCTGGCACCCTGCCCTGTGGAGCCCGGACTTTCCTCGACGCACTTGCGTGCGACGCGACTGTCCGGCCGACTCCGCGGACCATTGTAATGGCCCGGGAGCGGTTTGGGATAAACGCCCCCTGCAGGAGCGCACCTGTGCGCGACCGCCATCTCCGATGAGACATGGCGGTCGCGCACAGGTGCGCTCCTACATTTGATAGAGCGCCTTTCGCGGCGCGCCGGTGATGGCCGCGGCCAGCTTGGCCGCCTTGGCCGGCGGCAGTTCCTCGCGCAGCAGCGCGAACACCCGCTGCCCTTCGGCCAGCCGCGCGTCCGCCTCCTCGCCGCGACCGGCGACCAGGATCACGCACTCGCCGCGCTGCTGGTCCGGATCACCCGCCACGCGCGGGGCCAGTGCGTCCAGCGGCTCGCCGATCACCGTTTCGAACAACTTGGTCAGCTCGCGCGCCAGCACCGCCTCGCGCGCGCCGCCGAACACCTCGCGCATGTCCTCCAGGCTCTCGGCCACCCGATGGGAGGATTCGTAGAAGATGAGCGTGCGCGGCTCGCCCGCCAACGCCTGCAAGCGGCTGCGCCGCGCGGCCGCCTTTGGCGGCAGGAATCCTTCGAACACGAAGCGATCGCTCGGCAGCCCGGCCACCGACAACGCCGCGATTGCCGCGCAGGCGCCGGGGACCGGCACGCAGCGGATACCCGCCGCGCGCGCTGCGCGTACCAGCCGGAAACCGGGGTCGCTGACCAGCGGTGTCCCGGCATCGGAGATCAGCGCCACCGATTGCCCGTCCAGCATCCGCCGCACCAGTGCGTCCACCACGTCGCGCTCGTTGTGTTCGTGCAGCGCGACCAGCGGCACGTCGACGTTGTGATGAACCAGCAACGGGCGACTGTGGCGCGTGTCCTCCGCGGCGATCACGTCGGCGCTGCGCAGCGTGGCGATCGCGCGCAGCGAGATGTCATCGCGGTTGCCGATCGGCGTTGCGACCACCGACAGGCTGCCGGGCTGGACAGTAGGCATGGAGACTCCGAAAGGCAGTGCGCAAAGGGCGCGCGGCACGATCGGCTATGATCGCTCACCATGTCGACCACGACCAAGGGACACTCCATGCGACTGCTCCGCGCCGCCGGCCTTGGCCTGCTGATCGCCTTCGTCTTGAGCGCTTGCGTGCCGACAAAGGTGACCCGCTCCCCGCAGGAACTGGCTGCCGCTCAGCACGCCGAACAGTTGGCCAGCCAGGGACAGTTCGACCAGGCCATCCAGGCCTACCTCGACCTGGGCCGGCAGACCGGCGACACCGACCACTACAACATCCTGGCTGCCGAGGTGTACCGCGAGGAAGGCGCGCTGGAACAAGCCGCGCCGCTGCTCGACCAGGTACGCCGCCCGCGCCTGCAGGGCGAGGACGCGGCGCGCTACGACCTGCTCCGCGCGGAACTGGCGCTCGCCCACCACGACGCCCACACCGCACTGCAGCTGACTACCCAGCCCGCGCCGGTACCGCCGACGCTCGAACTGCGCCTGCTGGAACTGCGTGCGCGCGCCATGGAGGCCAGCGGCGACCTGTGGGGCGCCGCACGTACGCGCGTACAGATGGATCCGCAGCTCGAAGGTCTCGACCACACGCAGAACCGCAAGCAGATCCTCGACCTGCTCGGCCGCCTGGGGGTCGAACCGCTCAAGCGCCGTGGCGCCGCCATGCAGGCAGGCGACCGCATGCTGCCGTGGATCAACGAGGCGCTGACCCAGCTCGGCGTACCGGTGGCGCAGCCGCAGCCGGACCTCGACCAGCCGGTCGGCACCATGCTGCCGGGCGCCGACGCCAACGTGCGCGAGGGCTATCGCATGCCCGCCAACGTCGCGTTGCTGCTGCCGCTCGGTGGCAACTTCGCCGGCGCCAGCGGCGCGATCCGGCAGGGCTTTTTCGCCGGCTACGCCGATGCCGCGCGCACCCGCGCGCCGCGCGCCAACGTGCGCGTGTACGACAGCGGCGGCACGGCCGACAGTGCGATCAAGGCCTATCAGCAGGCTGCCAGCGACGGCGCCCAGCTGATCGTCGGCCCGCTCACCCGCACCGAGGTCGCCGCGGTCTTCGGCCAGGCGCAGCTGCCGGTGCCCTTGCTCGCGCTCAACCATCCGGACGACAAGAGCCTGCCCGCCGCGGGCGCCACCGAGTTCGGCCTGCTGCCCGAAACCGAGGGTGCGCAGGCGGCCGACCACATGGTCGAGCGTGGCGTCCACGGCGCTTACGTGGTCGTGTCCGACGACGACTTCGCCCAGCGCGCCGCCGGCGCCTTCAAGGCGGAATTCGAAGCCCGCGGCGGCCATGTCGCCGGCATGGCCACGCTGCCACCGGGCAAGGTCAACTACGCCAACGCGATCGCCGGCCTGAACATGCCCACGACCGCCACGCCGCTGGCCGGGACCGAACCGGCCGAGGCCGCCTCGGCGCCCGCCGTCGCCGGCAGCGCGGAGGCCCTGCCCGCACCGGTACCCACCGGCGACACCGGCATCTTCATCAGCATGCGGCCGGAGCAGGCGCGCCTGCTGCTGCCGCAGTTGCACGTCGCCCACATCGGGCTGCCCGTGTTCGCCACCTCGCATATCTATGCGGGGGTGGACGACGCGGCCGCCAACCGCGATCTGGATGGCGTGGAGTTCTCCGACGCGCCCTGGCTGTTCGACGCCCAGCCCGGCCTGCCCAGCCACGACGCGATCGCCTCCAGGTTGCCCGCCGCACGCGGCACCTCGGCGCGGCTGTTCGCCTTCGGCATGGACGCGTGGAACCTGGTGCCCTACCTCGACTGGCTGCGCGACCATCCGGGCAGTTACCTGCCAGGCGCGAGCGGCCAGCTCGCCGCCGACCAGTTCGGTCGCATCCGCCGCGTGCTGATCTGGGCGCGCTTCCAGGACGGCCTCGCCCGTCCGCTGACCGGCAGCCTGCAACTGGACGACGTGCCCTCTGCCGCCCCGCCCATCAACGAAGGCACCAGCACGCCGATTCCCGCCACGTCGACCGGGGTACCGCCGGCCGCCTCGACCACGCTTCCGCCCGCCGGCCACTGATGCGCGCCGCGGGCGACGCTTTCGAACAACGCGCCTGCCGCGAACTGGAGCGCGCGGGCCTGAAGCCGCTGGCGCGCAACTACAACACGCGCCACGGCGAGCTCGACCTGGTGATGCGCGACGGTGACACCGTGGTCTTCGTGGAAGTGCGCTATCGCGTGCGCGCCGGCCATGGCGACGCCGCAGCCTCGGTCACGCGGTCGAAGCAGGAAAAGCTGATCCGCACCGCGCAGCTCTGGCTGGCGGCACATGCGCAGCATGCCAACCGGCCGTGTCGCTTCGACGTGGTCAGTTACGACGGCCCCGTCGGGGACGCGACGATGCAGTGGCTCAAGGGCGCCTTCGAGGCGGAGTGACAGCGAGCTTGACGGCATCTGCCTGACGGGACGGGCACCGGGGTGAGGCGCCAGAGCTCGCGCGAAACGCCGCTCGTCGCCTGCGTATCGTTCCGCTGCTTTGATAGATGTGGGTCCTTCCTTGCGCCTCCTTCATTGGTACCAAGCCCATGCCGTTACCCGACACGCTGCTTCGCACGCTGCACTCGATCTTCGGTGACGCCCTGCGCACCGGACCGGCCGATCGCCTGGCCTACGCGTACGACAACTCGCGCCTCAACGCCCCACCCGACGCGGTGGTGTTTCCCACTGAACACGCGCAGGTCGAGGCGCTGGTACGCGCCTGCCGCGACCACCGCGTCCCGCTCACCGCGCGCGGGCGCGGCAGCAACACCACCGGCGCCACGGTGCCGGTGGAAGGCGGCGTGGTCGCCAGCTTCGAGCGCATGAACCGCATCCTGCGCATCGACCCGGCCAACCGGCTGGCGGTGGTCGAGCCGGGCGTGATCAACGCCGACCTGCAGCGCGCGCTGGCGCCGCACGGCCTGTTCTGGCCGCCGGACCCGAGCTCCTCGCCCTGGTGCAGCATCGGCGGCAACCTCGCCTGCAACGCCGCCGGCCCGCGCGCGGTCAAGTACGGCACGCCACGCGAGAACACGCTGGGCCTGCGCGCGGTCGCCGGCACGGGCGAAGGCTTCCGCTGCGGCACCTACACCAGCAAGGGCGCCACTGGCTATGACCTGACCCGGTTGTTGATCGGCTCGGAAGGCACGCTGGCGCTGGTCACCGAAGCGACGCTCAGGCTCACGCCCCGCCCCTCCACCCTCCGTACGTTGCGCGCGACCTACCGCGACGTCGGCAGCGCCGCGCAGGCGGTGGCGCGCATCATGGGCCAGCCCATGACGCCCTGCGCGCTCGAGTTCATCGACGAGACGGCGTTGAAGCTCGCCCACGCGCATGCCGGTGACGAGGTGCCGCTGGCCGGCGCGCTGCTGATGATCGAGGTCGATGGCGAACCGGGCACGCTCGAGGCCGCCGTGGTTGCGGTTTCTGCTGCCGCGCGCGGCGAGGGCATGGAGTCCCTCCACACGGCCGCCACCATCGAGGAAGCCCAAAAGCTCTGGGCCGCGCGCAAGGCGCTCTCGCCCGCCCAGCGCACGATCGCGCCGGACAAGATCAACGAGGACGTGGTCGTTCCGGTCAACCGCCTGCCCGAGTTGGTCCAGGGCATCCAGCGGCTGGCAGCCAGGCACGACGTGCTCGTCGTCAGTTTCGGCCACGCCGGCAACGGCAACCTCCACGTCAACCTGCTGCCGCGCGATGCCGCCGAGCGCGAGCGCGCGCACGCCTGCCTGGCCGACATCTTCGCGCTGGTGATCGAGCTCGAAGGGACGCTGTCCGGCGAACACGGCATCGGCCGGATCAAGCGCGAGTACATGCCACTTGCATTGCAGCCGACGACGCTCCACCTGATGGGCGAGGTCAAGCGCGTGTTCGATCCCGACGGCATCCTCAATCCGGGAAAACTCCTGCCCGCCTGATCCCCGCAACCCGTTGCCCGGATGCCACGAAGAAGATTGGCCGCCGGCAAGCTGTGCCACCATTTCCCGATGCCCTCCGCCCTCGATCGTCTTCTCACCGAAATCCGCGCCTGCCAGCTCTGCGCCGCCGATCTGGCGCACGGCGTGCGCCCGGTACTGCAGGCCTCGGCAACCGCACGACTGTTGATCGTCAGCCAAGCCCCCGGCCGCAAGGTGCACGCGAGCGGCGTGCCGTTCGACGACCTGAGCGGCGAGCGCCTGCGTGACTGGCTCGGCATCGACAAACCCACCTTCTACGACGCCCGCCGCGTGGCGATCGTGCCGATGGGATTCTGCTTCCCCGGCAGCGCGCGCGGGGCCGACCTGCCACCGCGGCGCGAGTGCGCGCCGGCCTGGCATCCGCGGCTGCTGCCGCTGCTTAAGAAGGTGGACCTGACCCTGGCGATCGGCCGCTACGCCCAGGTCGGGCTGCTTGGCGCGCAGGCAGGCGCGAACCTCACCGACACCGTGCGCGACTGGCGCAGGCACCTGGCCCGCGGCGTGCTGCCGCTGCCGCATCCGAGCCCGCGCAACCAGATCTGGACCCGGCGCAACCCGTGGTTCGCGGAGGAACTGCTGCCGGTATTGCGCGAACGCGTCATTCGCGCGTTGCACTCGTAGGGTGGGCTTCAGCCCACCAGGCGCCCGATCGGAGCGGTGGGCTGAAGCCCACCTTACACCCCTGCAAATCAGCCGCGGCGGGCGAAGATGAGGTGCAGGCCGAAGGCGATGAACACCGCGCCGGCGAGGCCGTCGATCCACCGCGCAAGCCGCAGGTAACCGCGGCGCATCGCCGGCAAGGCAAAGAACGCTGCCACCAGCGCGAACCAGATGAACGTCTCGGCGATGATCAGCCCCCACAGGCCCCAGCGCGTGGCCGCATCCACCCGGTCGCCCAGAAAGGCGGAGAACACGCTGCCGAAATAGACCACGACCTTGGGGTTCGCCAGGTTGGTCAGCAGCCCCGCGCGCAGCGTGGCCAGCTCCCCGCCCGGCGTGGCCCTCGCCTCGCCATGCGTCGCCGGCGCGTGCGCGAACGCCCCGCGCAGCATGCGCAGCCCCATCCACGTCAGGTACAGGCCGCCGGCGATGGCGACCACCTGCTGCAGCCACGCCAGCCGGTGCAGCACCAGCTGCAGGCCGAGCAACGCCAGCGCCGACCACAGCGTGATCCCGAGGGTGATGCCCAGCACGCCGAACAACGCCTGCTTGCGCGAGCGGCTCACCGCGGTCTGCGAGACGAAGAAGAAATCCGGGCCCGGGCTGAGCAGCGCGACCAGGTGGACGATGGCGATGGTGAGGAAGAGGTGCACGGTCCGGATCCGCGGGATGATCGTCGGAGTTTATGCCGCCAACCCTTCCACCGGCAGCCGCAAGCTGCGCCAGGTCATGGACGACGCGCTGCGCCGTGCCTTGCCCGCCCGCATCCCTTTCTCTAACCTGCCTGACTTTGCAGCCAGGGCGCACGTCCCGCGGCTTTTGCAGGGGAAAAGCACATGCGGGACTTTGCACCATGAACATCAAGCTGCGTCTGATCGTGATGAACTTCCTGCAGTTCTTCGTGTGGGGTTCGTGGCTCACCACCATCGGCGCCTACTGGTTCCAGACCCGCCACTGGGGCGGCGCCGAGTTCGGCGCGATCTTCTCCACCATGGGCATCGCCTCGCTGTTCATGCCGGCGATCACCGGCATCATCGCGGACAAATGGATCAACGCCGAGCGCCTGTACGGCGTGCTGCACCTGGGCGGCGCGCTGATGCTGTTCATCGTGCCGACGATCGACAACCCGGCCACGCTGTTCTGGGTGATGCTGGTCAACATGTGCTTCTACATGCCGACGATCGCGCTCTCGATCACGGTGGCCTACAACGCGCTCAAGACCGAGGGCGTGGATATCGTCAAGGTGTATCCGCCGATCCGCGTGTGGGGCACGGTCGGCTTCATCGTGGCGATGTGGGCGATCAGCCTGCTGCATATCGAAACCTCGCCCGACCAGTTCCGCATCGCGGCCATCGCCGCCGTGCTGCTGGGCCTGTACTCATTCTCGCTGCCGGCCTGCCCGCCGCGCGACACCCGCCACACCTCGCTGATCGACGTGCTGGGCCTGCGTTCGTTCGCGCTGTTCAAGAACTACAAGATGGCGGTGTTCTTCCTGTTCGCGATGGCGCTGGGCGCCGCGCTGCAGCTGACCAACGCCTACGGCGACACGTTCCTGCACGACTTCGGCAAGGTCGAGGCGTACAAGGGCCTGCTGACGGTGCGTTACCCGAACATCGTGCTGTCGATCTCGCAGATGTCCGAAACGCTGTTCATTCTGGCCATTCCGTTCTTCCTCAAGCGCTTCGGCATCAAGAAGGTGATGCTGATCAGCATGGTCGCCTGGGTGCTGCGCTTCGGCCTGTTCGCCTACGGCAACCCGGCAGAACTGCTGTGGATGATCATCATGTCCAACATCGTCTACGGCATGGCGTTCGACTTCTTCAACATCTCCGGCTCCTTGTTCGTCGAGGGCCAGGCCGATCCGAAGATCCGCGCCAGCGCGCAGGGCCTGTTCATGCTGATGACCAATGGCGTGGGCGCGGTGCTGGGCAGTTCCATCAGTGGCCAGGTGATCGAGCATTTCTTCACCGCGCCCGACGGTGCGCTGCAGTGGCATGGCATCTGGCTGAGCTTCGCCGGCTACGCGCTGGTGGTGGCGGTGCTGTTCGTCATCCTGTTCCGCCACAAGCACATCCCGGAGAACGCGGCGCGGGCGAACCTGGGACAGCAAGCGGGGATCTGACGCGCCCTCCTTACCCTGCACGCAGGGGAGGCACATGGCCCGCAACTTCTTGCTTGTTGTTGAGAATCATTTTCATTAGCATGCACAGCCTTCCCCACTGGAGGCTGTCATGTCGTCGTCCGTACGCCCGCTCGCGCTCGCCCTGGCCCTGGCCGCTCCACTGCACGCCGCGGACGCACAGCAGGCGACTAATCTCGAGCGGGTCGAGGTCTCCGAGAGCACCCTGCGCCTGCCGCGCAGCCAGGGCGCGCTGCCGATGACGATCACCGTTATCGACCATCAGGACCTCGCCAACCAGCTGGCCATCACGCCAGACCTGGGCGACGCGATCGGCGCACTGGTGCCCTCCTTCGCGCCCTCGACGCAGAAGCTCTCGGTGCGCGGGCAGACCCTGCGCGGGCGCAACCCGCTGTACATGATCGATGGCGTGCCGCAGTCCAGCCCGCTGCGCAACGGCTCGCGCGACGGCTACACCATCGACACGGCGATGATCGAGCGCATCGAGATCGTCGAAGGCTCCAACTCGCTGCAGGGCTTGGGCGCCGCCGGCGGCATCATCAACATCATCACCAAGCACGCGCCGGCGAAGGACGGCATTCGCCAGGAAATCACGCTGGACGCCAGCGCGCCCACGCAGGGCGCCGAAGGCCTGGGCTACGGGGGTGCATGGCTGATCGGCGCGCGCTCCGGCGCGTTCGACCTGGTCGCCGGCGCTTCCTGGCGCAAGCGCGGCATGTACTCCGATGCGCACGGCCGGCTGATCGGCGTGGATGGCACCCAGGGCGACCTGATGGATTCGAAGAGCTGGGACGGCTTCGCCAAGCTCGGCTACACCTTCGTCGGCGAACGCCGCCTGCAGCTCACCGCCAACCGCTTCGACCTGGAAGGCAACGGCGACTACATCGCCATCTCCGGCGACATGGATGCCGGCATCCCGACCACCTCGGTGCGCCAGAAGCAGCCGGGGCTGGCACCGCGCAACCGCGTGCTCACCACCAGCCTGGACTACCGCGACCCGCACCTGGCCGACGGCGAGCTGCGCGCGCAGCTCTATCACCAGCGCAACCGCGAGCTCTTCGGCGGCGGCACCTTCGGCACCTTTCAGGATCCGGCCTACGGCCCGCTGGTGTTCGATCAGTCGCAGAACGAGTCGGTGAAGGATGGCGCGCGGCTGTCGTGGTCGCGCCGCGGCCTGCTCGACGGCACGCTGAGTGTGCTGGCCGGTGCCGACGGCTACCGCGACCGCACCCACCAGTCGCTGGCGCAGACCGGCCGCGACTGGGTGCCCGAAAGCACCTACACCGGCTGGGCGCCGTTCCTGCAGGCCGAGTACTGGCCGCTGCAGGCGCTGTCGATCAACGCGGGCCTGCGCCAGGAGCACGGCCGGCTGGACGTGCCGACCTTCCGCACGCTGGCGTCCTACGGCGGCGTGACCGTCGGGGGCGGCTCGCGCAGTTTCAAGAAAACGCTGCCCAACATCGGCGCGGTCTGGTACCTCACCGACGCGCTCAACCTGTTCGCCAGCTACGCCGAGGGCTACACCTTGCCCGACGTCGGCCGCGTGTTGCGCGCGATCAGCGTGCCGGGCCAGCGCGTGGGCGAGTTCCTCGACCTGAAGCCAGTGGTGTCGGACAACCGCGAAGTCGGTGCCGAGTACGCGGGCGCGGCCTTCAATGCACGCGTCAGCTACTGGACCTCGACCTCCAAGCTGGGCGCCCTGCTGGTGTTCGACGCACCCAACCAGGTTTACAACGTGACCCGCCAGCGCACCGAGATCAGCGGATGGGAGGCGCGCGCCGGCTGGACGCCGCGCGAGGGCACGCGGATCGACACGTCTTATGCGATCAACCATGGCCGCTCCGATCGCGACGGCGATGGCCAGGTGGATTCGGACCTGGACGGCGCCAACATCGCGCCGGACCGCCTGAACCTCGCGTGGACCCAGCGCTGGAGCGACGCGCTGTCGAGCTACCTGCAGCTCTCGCGCCTGGCCGGCCGCGATTTCGCCACGCTGGGCGAGCGCACCGCGCACTTCGACGGCTACGTCACCGCCGACGCCTACGTGAAGTGGCACGCCGGCGCCGCCGGCGACTGGACCCTGGGCGTGCAGAACCTCGCCAACCAGCAGTACATCAACTACGTCTCGCAGACCGTGGGCGACGACGACTCCTACTTCGCCGGCCGTGGCCGCACGGTCTCGCTTACCTGGCAGCAGGTGTTCTGAGCATGCTCGATAGAGTCGGGCACGATACCGTCCACCAGGTTGCGCCGGCGCGTTCCGCCTTCAGCCTGCGCCACTGGCTGCGCAAACTGCACCTTTGGCTGGGCCTGAGCCTGGGCACGGTGTTCGCCCTGATTGCGCTGAGCGGCAGCGTGCTGGCGCTGCAGGGACCGATGCTGCGCGCGCTGCATCCGCAACTCGCCGCGCACAGCTTGCCCACGCCGACGCAGGAAGCGGCGGTGCTCGAGCGCGTTGCGCGCGACTGGTCGCCACAAGGTCTGCGCAGCGCCGACTTTCCGGATGCCGAGCTGCCCGTATGGCAGCTCTTCTTCAACGGCGGTGTCCGTCGCTACCTCGATCCGGCCAGCGGTGATCTGCTGCTCACCCGCACGCCGGACAACGACGTGCTGCTCGCCCTGCGCGACTGGCATACGCATCTGCTCGCCGGCCGCGCGGGCGAAACCTGGCTCGGCGTCGTCGGCTGGTTCAGCCTGTTCCTGCTGGTCTCGGGCGTCGTGCTGTGGTGGCCCGGGCGCGGCCGCTTCCTGGCGCACCTGAAGCCCCACGCGCAGCCGCCGGTGCGGCGTTGGCTGACCTGGCACCGCAGCTTCGGCGCGCTGAGCCTGCCAGTGGTGCTGCTGGTGACCCTCACCGGCACGCTGATGTGCTACCACGGCGGCACCCGCAAGGCACTGCAGGGCCTGTTCGCCGACACGCCCGAGCCGCCGCAGCCAGCGGCCATCGCCTTGCGGCGCGGGCCGATCGCCTGGCCCGCGGTACTGGCCGCGGCGCGCCAGGCGTTGCCGGGAGCGACACTGGGCCGGGTTTCCTTCCCCAACCAGCGCGACGGCCGCGTGACCCTGCGCGTGCGCATGCCGGGCGAGTGGAACCCGACCGGCCGGAGCACCCTCTGGGTCGACCCGTACCAGGCGCGCGTGCTGGGCGTATCGGACGCCACCCGCGCCGACACCGGCGTGCAGGTGAACAATGCGATTTACCCGCTGCACGCCGGCACTACCGGACCGCTCTGGCGCACACTGGTGATCGTGTCCGGCCTGCTGCCGCCGTTCTTCCTGGTGACCGGCTTCCTGTTCTGGCGCGCGCGCACGAGACGCCGCGGCTGAGGCCGACAAACCGCGTCCCCGCAGCCGCGCTAGCATGCGCGCTGGCCACGGGGGACACGCCATGCAGGACGCCAATCGACGCCCGATTGCCGTGCGCGGCAGCGGCTGGGCGCAACGCATCGCCACGGCGTTGGCGCGCAGCCGGCTGACGCCCAACCAGATCTCGGTGCTCAGCGTGCTGTTCGCGCTGGCCGGCGCCTGGGCGCTGCTCGCCCTGCCCGGCGGCCTCGGCGCGCTCGCGTGCGCGCTGGCCATCCTGCTGCGGCTGCTGTGCAACCTGTTCGACGGCATGGTCGCCGTCGAAGGCGGCAAGGGCACGGCGACCGGGGCGCTGTACAACGAGTTGCCCGACCGGCTGGCCGATTCCTTGTTCTTGGTCGCGCTGGGCTACGCGATCGCCCTGCCCTGGCTCGGCTGGCTGGCCGCGTTGCTGGCGGCGCTCACCGCCTACATCCGGGTGCTCGGCGGCGCGCTGGGGCAGGCGCAGGACTTCCGCGGACCGATGGCCAAACCGCACCGCATGTGGCTGCTGGGCCTCGCGCTGGTGCTGGCGGCGCTGTTGCCAACGTGGCGCCAGCCGATCCTGCTGGTGACCGCGGTGATCATTGCCACCGGTTCGACGCTCACCTGCATGACGCGCACCCGCGCGATCGCCGCGCGGCTTAAAGGCACCGGCGCATGATCACCTCGCGCATCCTGGTCGGTCTGGTGCGCCTGCTGGTCGGCGCACACGGCCGCTGGCTCGGCTGCGAGCCCACGCCCGTGCAGCGCATCTACTTCGCCAACCACAGCAGCCACCTGGACACGCTGGCGCTGTGGGCCGCGTTGCCGCCGCTGCTGCGCCAGCGCACGCGACCGGTTGCCGCGCGCGACTACTGGGGCAAGGGCGGGCTGCGCGGCTTCATCGCCGAGCACGGCTTCCGCGCCGTCTACATCGAGCGTGACCGCGAGCGCCGCGAAGGCGACCCGCTCGAACCCCTGTGCGCCGCCCTGGCCGCGGGCGACTCGCTGATCATCTTCCCCGAAGGCACGCGCAGCCCGGATCCCCTGCCGCAGCCGTTCAAGGCCGGCCTCTACCACCTGGCCCAGCGCCACCCGCAGGCCGAGCTGGTGGCGGTCTACCTGGACACGCTGCACCGCGCGATGCCCAAGGGCAGCCTGCTGCCGGTGCCGCTGACCTGCATGGTGCGCTTCGGCCGCGCGCTGCGGCTGGCCGAGGGCGAGGAGAAGGAAAGCTTCCTGCAACGCGCCCACGCGGCGGTGGTGGAACTGGCATGAGTCCCCAACAGAAATTCTGGACCGTGATGGGCGCCGTACTGGCGCTGCTGGTGCTGGCGAGCCTGGTCGGCTGGGCACTGGCACGGCGCGCGCGCAGCGACGGCTCGCGCGAGGTGATCGCCAACCTGAACGCCCGCATCGGCGCCTGGTGGTGGATGGTGGCGATCCTGTGCGCGTGCTTCCTGCTCGGGCGGATCGCCACGCTGGTGCTGTTCGCGCTGGCCTCGTTCTTCGCGCTGCGCGAGTTCCTGACGCTCACGCCGACCCGCCGCGGCGACCACCTGCCGCTGGTGCTGTGCTTCTACCTCGCCATTCCGCTGCAGTACTGGCTGATCGGCATCGACTGGTACGGATTGTTCGCGATCTGCATCCCGGTCTATGGCTTCCTGCTGCTGCCGGCGATCACCGCACTGGATGGCGATACCGAATCGTTCCTGGAGCGCACCACCAAGATCCAGTGGGGCCTGATGCTCACCGTGTACTGCATCAGCTACGCGCCGGCGGTGTTGCTGCTGCACGTGCCCGGTTACGAGGGACAGAACCTCCTGCTGCTGCTTTACCTGCTGCTGGTGGTGCAGATCAGCGACGTGTTCCAGTACGTGTTCGGCAAGCTGTTCGGACGGCACAAGCTGGCGCCCTCGGTGAGCCCGTCCAAGACGGTCGAGGGGCTGGTTGGCGGCGGGCTGGCGGCCGTGGCGGTGGGCGCGGGGCTGTGGTGGATCACCCCGTTCTCGTTCTGGGGTTCGGCCGGGATGTCGCTGATCATCGTGATCGCCGGTTTCCTCGGCGGACTGGCGCTGTCGGCGGTCAAGCGCAGCCTGGGCGCCAAGGACTGGGGGCACATGATCGAGGGGCATGGCGGCATGCTCGACCGGCTCGACTCGGTAAGCTTTGCCGCGCCGGTGTTCTTCCACGTGGTGCACTATGCGCTGATGTAATGCCCTCGTAGGGTGGGCTTCAGCCCACCATCCCGGCTTCAGAAAAGCGGTGGACTGAAGCCCGTCCAACGGGACCCCGTACAATGGCCGGATGCAGATCGGCCCCTACCGCATCGACCCGCCCGTGGTGCTCGCGCCCATGGCCGGGGTCACCGACAAGCCTTTCCGCCTGCTGTGCAAACGGCTGGGCGCGGGGCTGGCCGTGTCGGAAATGACCACCGCCGATCCCAAGCTCTGGCACACGCGCAAGTCGCTGCACCGCATGGATCACGCCGGCGAACCGGAACCGGTCAGTGTGCAGATCGCCGGCTACGACCCGGGCATGCTGGCCGAGGCGGCGCGTTTCAACGTCGCCAACGGGGCGCAGATCATCGACATCAACATGGGTTGCCCGGCCAAGAAGGTCTGCAACGTGTGGTCGGGTTCGGCGCTGCTGCAGGACGAGCCGCTGGTAGCGCGCATCTGCAAGGCGGTGGCCGACGCGGTCGAGGTGCCGGTGACCTTGAAGATCCGCACCGGCTGGGACCGCGAGCATCGCAATGCGCTGAACATCGCGCACATCGCCGAGGACGCCGGCATCGCGGCGCTGTCGGTGCACGGGCGCACGCGCGCCGACAAGTACGAGGGCGAGGCCGAGTACGACACCATTGCTGCGGTAAAGGCCGCAGTGCGCATCCCGGTGCTCGCCAACGGCGACATCACCAGCCCCGAGCGCGCCCGCCACGTACTCGACATGACCGGTGCCGATGCCCTGATGATCGGCCGCGGTGCGCAGGGGCGGCCGTGGATCTTCCGCGAGGTCGCGCACTATCTCGCCACCGGCGAGAAGCTGCCCGAGCCCACGCCGGCCGAGGTCGGCGCGATCCTGCTCGGCCACCTGGAACACCTGTACGCCTTCTACGGCGAGCACGCCGGCGTGCGCATCGCGCGCAAGCACCTGGGCTGGTACGCCAAGAACCGGCCGGAGAATGCGGCCTTCCGGCACGTGGTCAACCGGGCCGAGAGCGCGGCCGAACAATTGCGCCTGACCCACGAATACTTCGAATCGCTCGCCTCGGGTACACCGCAGCGCTTCGCCGCGTAATCGAGCGTTCCCCGTTCCACGGGGGACGGTGCCCGGAGGGCGGATGGGGGCGAGCTTGCGGAGGACTCCACTGCAACTCGGCCAAGAGCGCCCCCATCCGCCTGTCGACACCTTCTCCCGCGTTGCGGGGGAAGGATCGGATCGAATCTCCGCGCACCAGCGCCCAGCGCGCCGCGACGTATCGAGCCTTCCCCCGTTCCACGGGGGAAGGTGCCCGGAGGGCGGATGGGGGCGAGCTTGCGGAGGACTCCATTGCAACTCGGCCAGGATCGCCCCCATCCGCCTGTCGACACCTTCCGCCGCGTTGCAGGGGAAGGGTCGGGCATGTGGTTTTCCGCGCAACCGTGCGTTTGGCCGTCCAGCCGTCCGCCGCCTGAACGGGCATGAAACCTTCACTCCGGGGTAGTACGCTGGCCTGCAATCCGCCGCGGCCGCGTGTATCATGCGCGGCTTCTTTATCTCTGTATCCGAAAGGAAGGATATAACCCGCGATGAGCAACTACCTCTTCACCTCCGAGTCGGTCTCCGAAGGCCATCCCGACAAGGTCGCCGACCAGATCTCCGACGCCGTCCTCGACGCGATCCTCGCGCAGGACCCGCGTGCGCGCGTGGCGTGCGAGACGATGGTGAAGACCGGCGTGGCGATCGTCGCCGGCGAGATCACCACCTCCGCCTGGATCGACCTGGAGGGCCTGACCCGCAAGGTGATCCTGGACATCGGCTATGACTCCTCCGAAGTCGGCTTCGACGGCGCCACCTGCGGCGTGCTCAACCTGATCGGCAAGCAGTCGCCCGACATCAACCAGGGCGTGGACCGCAAGAAGCCCGAGGAACAGGGCGCCGGCGACCAGGGCCTGATGTTCGGCTACGCCACCAATGAAACGAAGGACTTCATGCCGGCGGCGATCTACTACTCGCACCGCCTGGTCGAGCAGCAGGCCAAGATCCGCAAGAAGAAGAACTCAGCCTTGCCGTGGCTGCGCCCGGATGCCAAGAGCCAGGTGACCCTGCGCTACGAGAACGACGTGGCGGTCGCCATCGACGCCGTGGTGCTCTCGACCCAGCACGACCCAGGCATCAAGCAGAAGGACCTGGTCGAAGCGGTACGCGAGGAGATCCTCAAGCCAGTGCTGCCGGCCAAGCTGCTGCACAAGGGCACCAAGTTCCACATCAACCCGACCGGCAAGTTCGTGATCGGTGGCCCGGTGGGCGACTGCGGCCTGACCGGCCGCAAGATCATCGTCGACACCTACGGCGGCTGGGCCCGCCACGGCGGCGGCGCGTTCTCGGGCAAGGATCCGTCCAAGGTCGATCGTTCGGCCGCCTATGCGGCGCGTTACGTCGCCAAGAACGTCGTGGCCGCCGGCCTGGCCGACCGCTGCGAGGTGCAGGTGTCCTACGCCATCGGCGTGGCCGAGCCGACCTCGATCTCGGTGACCACCTTCGGCACCGGCAAGATTCCGGACGAGAAGATCGAGAAGCTGATCCGCAAGCATTTCGACCTGCGCCCGTACGGCATCATCAAGATGCTCGACCTGATCCACCCGATGTACCAGCAGACCGCCAGCTACGGCCACTTCGGCCGCCAGCCCTACGAGATGAAGGCGGCCGATGGCTCGACCTTCACCGCGTTCTCGTGGGAGAAGACCGACAAGGCCGAGGCGCTGCGCGCCGACGCCGGGCTGGGCGGCAAGCGCAAGTAAGCGCCTCCCCCGGTGACAAAAAACCCGCGGCCTGCCGCGGGTTTTTTTATGTGCGTCAGAGCGTTTGGCCCAGCCTCAGTCGTCGCCGCCCTTGGCGGCCGCGTGCTTGCTCTTGCGATCAGCCAGCTTGACCCGGTGATGGCTCGCGCGGTGGCTGGATCGACGCGCCGTGGCCGTCTTGCCATGCCGTTTGGCGTGTCGCGTGACCGCAGCCGGCGCCGGATCGGCCTCGGCGTTGGCAATCGGCGAAAGTGCGGCCAGCACGCGGTGGGCCACACCCGTGGTCGGTTGGCCGGCGGCAACCAGTGCAGCAGCCGCTTCGCTCTGTTCGAAGCCGGCATCGAGCAAACTCGCCATCAGCCGGTCGCGCTTGGCCGCGGTACGACCACCCAGCACGACGGCGAACAGGCGGTGGCCATCGCGCACGGCAGTGGAGGCGAGGTTGAAACCCGAGGCCGCGATATAACCGGTCTTCAGGCCGTCCATGCCCTCGTAGCGTTCCATCAGGTGGTTGTGACCATGCACTACGCGCCCCTGGAACGTGAATTCCGTGGTCGAGAAGTAGTGCGCGTACTGCGGGAAGTCGCGGTACAGCGCCATGGCCAGGGTCAACAGGTCGCGCGCGGTCGAATAGTTCTTCGGGTCGGGCAGGCCCGAGGCGTTGTCGAAATGCGTACTGGCCATGCCCAGCAGCGCCGCCTGCGCATTCATCATGTCGGCGAAGCCCGCTTCCGAACCGCCGATGCTTTCGGCCGCCACGGAAGCCGCGTCGTTGGCCGACTTGGTCACCATCGCCAGGATGCAATCCTGCACCGAGATGTTCTGCCCGGGGCGCAGGCCGAGCTTGCTCGGTTCCCGGTTGGACGCCCAGCGGGACACCGGCAGGTTGTCCTCGAGCGTGAGACGACCGGCTTTCAACTCACGGAAGGTGAGATAGAGCGTCATCATCTTGGTCAGCGAGGCCGGGTAGTTCTGCTCGTCGGCATTGACCTGCCCCAGCACGCGTCCGGTGGTGGCGTCCACCACGATGGCCGCCTGGCCGGCGTGGGCCACGCTGGCGACCAGCCACAACAGGGCGACCATCCACAGGGCGCCGAGCCTGTTGAGCGAAAGCGATTCTGAATTCACACCGTTGTTCCCCGCCGCCGCCGACGACGTCATGTAGCGTTGGACTAACCTTAATGCAGGGTGCCTCCGAATAGCCAGAAGTTCGTCCTGCAAATGGCTGTTGCGGCGAGATTTTGTTTCAAGGTGTCGAATCTATCCGGTCGAGCTCGCTTGTTCGTCGCCGTGATTTCCCGCCGCGGGCGACCGCACATCCGGGAGGCGCGATGCCAACTCTCAGTCGCTACCCGTGGACTCGTCGCCGACGGCCTCCAGCGCTTCTTCTCGCACGCTGCGCATGCCGGCGTTGAGCGTTTCGGGCTTCATCGCGATCACCGGCTGCAGGTAGGTGGTGAGCACGTGCCGCGCGCCCGCCGCATCGTGCAGCTTGCGCAACACCACGTACAGCCGCGAGGCACTCTCGATGGTTTGCGCGTCGGTGTCGCCCAGCGTGCGGGCGCGGCCTTCCAGCGCCCTGGCATGGGCATCGCGCGCGCGCAGCCAATGGCCGGCACCGGCCTCGATGCGGCCGATCAGGTCGTAGGTCGCCAATGTCATCCGGTGATCCTCGCCCAATTGGCGGCGCAGCGCGTCGAGCACCTGTTCGCCCTGCTTGCTGGCCTCGGCGTACTGGCCGTCCCCGCACAGCAGGCTGGCGAGGCTGCCTTGCGCGTACAGGGTGCTGAAATGGTCCGGGCCCAGCGTGCGCGTGCGCCCCGCCAGGATCTCGCGCTCCATGGCGATGGCCGCGGGGTAGCGGTCCTGCTTGGACAGCAATCGCACCATGTCGGTCATGGCATCGAGCGTTTGCGGATTGTCCGGTCCGAGCACGCGCCGGTAGGCCTGGATGATCGTGTCCAGGCGCGCGTGCACCTGCGCCAGGGTCGTCGGGTCGAGCGCCAGGCGCACCTCGTTCGATGCCGCCAGCGCGCGTGCCTGCAGGGTCAGCGGATGGTCGGCGCCCAGGCGGCGCTGGCGGATCGCCGCCACGTCCTGCGCCAGTGCGAGCGATCGCTCATATTTGTTTTCCTGCGAGAACAGCAGCCGGGCCAGGGTGAGCGTGGTGGCCAGCGTTTCCGGATGTTCGGCACCGAACGCCTTCCGATACAGCGGCACCAGGTATTCCAGCTCTGCCCGCGCGCGGTCGCGCTGGCCCAATTGGGTAAGCGTTTCGACGCGGTCACGGCGCAGCCGCAGCAGGCCTTCGTCGGTGGCGGGCAGGCGTGGCGCCAGTCCGGCGTAAAGCGCTTCCTGCCGGTTCAGTGCCTGTCCGAGGTGGCCCTGCGCGGCAAGCACGCGTGCCCGCCCGGAGAGTACGGCCACCTGCAGCGGATCGGCCGGCGACAGGTCCGCTGCCGCCGGTAGCGCAGCGTCGTACACCTGCGCCGCCTGGTCCAGCTGGCCGCTGCGGTACAGCGCATCGGCCAGATCGGCACGCGCGGACACCAGCGCCTTGTCGTCGGCGGGCAGGCGCTGCAGGCGCACCTTCACGACGCTGCGCAGCTCCTCGGCCGCGTGCGCATAGCTGCCGATGGTCAGCAGCACCCGCGCCAGCGACTGCCGCATGTCGGCGGCCAGCAGCGGCGAGTCGGCGAAATCGCGATCGAGCCGGGCCAGCGCATGGCTCACCACATAGGTATCCAGCGCAGCGCTCGCCGATCCCGAGGCGTCGATGCCGGCCAGCGCCTGCTCCAGCTGCTTGCGATCGATGGCCTGTTTGTCCAGCGCATCGAAGCGCGCGAGTACGCGGATGCGCTCGTCGCGGGTCAGCGCGTGCCCCATCGCGTCGATGTCCACGCTCTGCAACATGGATTGCTGGAAATCGACCATGCGTTCCAGATCGTGCTGACGCTGCTCGGCCAGCCGCTGTGCCGCGCGTGTCTGCGCCAGCGCGAAGAGCGAGGCGGTGAGCCCGGCCAGCACCGCGGCCAGCACCATGCCCGCGGCCGCCAGCGGCCAGCGGTTGCGCTGGACGTAACGGTGCAGCCGGTACCACTGGCGGCCGCGGCGCGCCTTGACCGGACGGTGTCCGAGGTAATGGCGCAGGTCCTGGGCGAATTCGGCGACGGTCGCGTAGCGCTGGCTGACCTGCCGGCGCAACGCCTTGAGCACGATCGCATCGACGTCCGCGGGGATGGACTTCCACGCCCGGCGCTGGTTGGCCGGCACCGCGCGCAGGCTGCGGCTGGGCGCTTCCACCTGGCCGCCGATGATCGCGTTGGACAACAGGTGCGGCGTGACCAGGTGCTGGTAGGGCCGGCGCCCGGCGATCAGCTGGTACAACACGACGCCGAGCGAATAGACGTCCGCGCCGGTGGTCAATGGTTGCTGCTCGATCTGCTCGGGGCTGGCGTAGGCCAACGTCAGCGCGTGCGCCGCGGTGGCCGTGGCGAGCACCTGCCCACCCTCCTCGATAAGGCGCGCGATGCCGAAGTCCAGCAATTTGGGAACGCCGTCGGCGGTAACCAGGATGTTGGCCGGCTTGATGTCGCGATGGATCACCAGGTTGCGATGGGCGAACTCGACCGCGTCGCATACCTTGAGGAACAGCACGATGCGTTCGTTGAGCGACAGCGCGTGCGCGTCGCACCACTCGTCGATGCGACGGCCCTCGACGTATTCCATCGCCAGGAACGGCTGGCCGCCGTCCATGACGCCACCGTCGAGCAGGCGCGCAATGCCGGGGTGTTCCAGCCGCGCCAGCAGCCGGCGTTCCTGGCCGAAACGCTCGTGCAGGATCGGCGAGCCCTGGGCGGATGCGTTCAGGAACTTCAGCGCGACCTGCTGGGTGAAGCCATCGTCGCAGCGCTCGGCCAGGTAGACCATGCCCATGCCGCCCTCGCCGAGCAGGCGCAGGATGCGGTAGTTGCGCGGTGCGGTGGCCTGCGTCTTCTGGCCGCTGAGGTCGGGCGGGACGGCCGCTGGCGAAAACGGCAGCGTGGCGGTATGCGTGCGCTCGATCGCCTCGAGCATCCAGCGCACCTCGCGCGCGAGTTCGGCGTCCTTGCCCACGTGCTCGTCGATGAGCGCATCGCGCGCGGACGCATGCACGTCCATCGCCGCCATGGCGATGCGCTTGGCTTCGACGTAGCGATCGGTCAGCTGCCCTGCCATGCGATCCCCCCATCCAGGCGGGGATTATGGCGCCAGTTTCACGCAGAAATCACATGTCGTGACACGCAGGGCGGCCAGGTCATGAACCTGTCCCCGGCCTCTGCGCAAAGGCGCCCCCATCCGCCTGTCGGCACCTTCGCCCGCGTTCGCAGGGGAAGGCTCGGAGGGGAGGTGCTGCGCCTTGTGCTCCCGTTTACGGGGAAAGTGCCCGGAGCGCGATGGCGGAGGTCCCGCGCAGTGCTCAGACCTTGGCGAGGATCCGCACGTCCGCCGAACCGCCGGCGCGGAAGGCGACGGTGCGCGAGCCGATCCGCTCGAAGCCCAGGTCGATGGTGTCGCCGCCGACGTCCAGGCGGTGCAGGGTCAGCCGGTCCACCCCCTCGGGCAGGCGCGGCCGATCGATGCGCACCTCGCCGCGGCAGCCGTCCACGGTCACGCCCAGGCAGGCCTGCAACATCATGAACACCGAACCGGCGGCCCAGGCCTGCGGCAGGCAGGCGACCGGGTAGGCGATCGGCGGCTCGCCGGTGGCGCGTGGGAAACCGCAGAACAGCTCCGGCAGCCGCATGCCGAAGTGCACCGCTGCCTCGAACGTCTCGCCGAGCAGGCGCACCGCGTCCTCGCGTTCGCCGTAGTGGGCCATGCCGGCGGCGCAGATCGCCACGTCGTGCGGCCACACCGAGCCGTCGTGGTAGGACATCGGGTTGTAGCGTGCCTGCTGCATGGCCAGCGTGCGTACGCCCCAGCCGCTGTCGAACGGCGCGGAGCGAAACTGGCGGATCACTTTCTTCGCCCGCCACAGCTTGGGCAGGCCCACGTAGAGCAGGTGGCCGACGTTGGACGCACGCACGCGGCACAGCGAATCGTCGCCGTCGCGGGCGATGCCGTAGTTGCACATTTCCTCGTCCCAGAACAGCTCCTCGACCGCCTTGCGCATGGCCAGCGCACGGTGGCGCCAGGTCGCCGCCGACTCGTCGTCGCCGCGCCGCTCGGCCAGGCGGGCCATGGCGATGAGTGCGGCATACACGTAGCCCTGTACTTCCACCAACGCGATCGGCGCCGGCGGAATGCGTCCGTCGGCGTGGAACACCGAATCCTCGCTGTCCTTCCAGCCCTGGTTGAGCAGGCCGCCCTTCTCGCCCTGCGCGTAGGTCAGGAAGCCGTGCGGGTCGCGGTCGCAGGTACGTTCGATCCAGCCCATCGCGGCGGTGAGCGCGGGCCACAGCTTGTCGACGAAGACGTCGTCGCCGGTGCGCTCGGCATACGCGCCGGCGAGCATCACGTACAGGGGCGTGGTGTCGACGCCGCCGTAGTAGCGCCCGAACGGCACTTCGCCCAGCTCCGCCATCTCGCTCTTGCGCGTCTCGTGCATGATCTTGCCCGGCGCGGAATCGCGGAACGCCGAGGTCTCGTGCGCCTGGTGCTCGGCGAGGTAGCCCAGTACGCCGCGGGCAAGGCCGGCATCCAGCCACAGCAGTTGCAGCGCCGTGATGATGCCGTCGCGCCCGAACGGCGTGGCGAACCACGGGATGCCCGCGCACGGATAGGGCCCGGTCGGGAACTCGCTGACCAGCAACGCGATGTCCGCGCGCGAGCGCTCCAGCCACGCGTTGAACAGCCGCGCGTTGCTGCGCGGACGGGCGCCGTGCCCGCGGCGACGGCGCATCGCGCGGCGGGCCTTGGCCGCGGCGGCGCGATAGCGCTGGCGACTGGGTTCGACGCGGTCGGGACCGACCTCCACGTAAAGCTCGGTGTTGCTCAGCCGCGGCAGTGTCAACGCAAGCTCGGCGGTGCCGCCATCGAGCCGGTCCGGCGGGATCGAAAGGCAGATCACCGAGCAGCGCGCCACGCCGTCGAGCCCGTCGTAGCGCAACGCCACCGAGCTCTCGCCGACCTTGGGCGGATGCAGTGCGCCGCGCTTGCGCCGCGGCGTGCCGCGCACCTCGAAGATGTCGCGGAAGTCGGCGGCGAAATGCAGTGTCAGCGTCACCTGCACCTCGCTATCGCCGTAGTTGACGCAGGCGATGCGCTCGTACATCCGTGCGTCCCACAGGAAACGCGTGCGCTGCAGGTGGATCACCCCCTGTGGCGTGGCGCGCTCGCCCATGGGCGGCAGCGGCTTGTTGGACAGGTTGGCGGTGAACAGTACGTTGTCGTGGGAGATCGCCGCGCTGAGCAGCGAAGGTGGCTTGCCGCCCAGGTCCAGCGTGAAGGCGGACAGCAGCCGCGTGTCGTTGTGGAACAGGCCGCTGGAATGGCCGCGGATGTCGCCGAACGCATCGCACACGACGAAAGTGTCCCCGGACTTGAGCGAGTATTGCCCGCGCGAGGTGCCTGCCGAGGGGGTTTCGTCGTCTTGCGTCGCTTCGCTCATCGTGCCGCCTCCCAGGCCACCGGCCACGCCGGCAGCGCCGGTGCGACGCGGCAGCGTCGTTCGTAAAGATCCACGTAGTTGCTTGCCATGATCTCGGCCGAGAAGCGCCGTTCGAAGCAGGCGCGCACCTGCCGCCGGTCGATCTGCGGGAGCCGGCGCACCGCCTCCACCGCCTCGGCCTCGCTTTCGACGATGAAGCCACTGACGCCCTCGTCGACCACCTCGGGCACCGAGCCGCAGCGCCAGGCGATCACCGGCGTGCTGCAGGCCATCGCCTCGATCATCACCAGGCCGAACGGCTCGGGCCAGTCGATCGGGAACAGCAGCGCGGCGGCGTTGCCGAGGAAATCCTCTTTGTCCGCATCGCCGATCTCGCCGACGAACTCGACCAGCGGGTCATCCAGCAACGGCTGGATCTCCTCATGGAAATAAGCGCGGTCGGCCAGGTCGACCTTGGCGGCGATCTTCAGTGGCATGCCGCTGGCGCGCGCGATCGCGATGGCTCGGTCGGGCCGCTTCTCAGGCGAAATGCGGCCCAGGAAAGCCAGGTAGCGACCGTTCGGCCGCGGGTGCGGGCGGTGCAGGTCCTCGGGCAAACCGTGATGCACCGTGCCCGCCCAGTTGGCGAAGTGCAGCGGCTGGCGCTGGTGGTGCGAAATCGACACCAGCGGAAAGTGCGGCCAGCGCCGGTACACCTCGGCCAGATCCTTCAGGTCCAGCCGCCCGTGCAGCGTGGTCAGCGTGCGGCCGGCGCAATCCTCGAACATGGGGAAATGCAGCATGTCGACATGGAAATGCAGCACGTCGAATTCGTCGGCGCGGCGACGGACCTCCTGCAACATCGACAGGTGGGCGGCCAGTTCCGATTTCAGCAGCGCAGGGTCGAGCCGGATCGCCTGGTCGCGCACCGCCACCAGTTCCGCGCGGGTGCGCGCATCGGCGCTGGCAAACAGGGTGACCTCGTGCCCCAGCTCCACCAGGGTGTCGGCAAGCCAGGCGACTATGCGTTCGGTGCCTCCATAAAGGCGCGGTGGGACCGATTCGCAGAGGGGGGTGATCTGGGCGATGCGCATGGGGATCCTCGGCGCGGCGCCTCCAGGCCGACCACACCATGAATGGGCCTTGTGCACGCTGCATCCGCCTTGCCCGGAGGTCGTGGCCGCCGCCGGCACCACGTCCTGGCTGCCCGTCCCGGCCACATCGCCCGGACCGCATCGTCTAGAATTGGCGGATGTCCCTGATCCAATTGCAGCGCGTCGATTTCAGTATCGGCGGTCCCCTTCTGCTTGCCGATGTCGACCTGTCGATCGAGCGCGGTGAACGCGTCTGCGTGGTCGGCCGCAATGGCGAAGGGAAATCCACTTTGATGAAGTTGATCGCCGGGGAATTGCACCCCGACGACGGTGAAGTGAGGGTGCAGAACGGCACCATCGTGGCGCGCATGGCGCAGGAAGTGCCGCAGTCCACGGCCGGCTCAGTGTTCGACGTGGTCGCCGAAGGCCTGGGCGATCTGGGCCACTTGCTGGCGCGTTACCACCATTTGCTGGCCGCTGGCGACCTTGACGCGCTCGGCGAGGTGCAGCACGAGATCGAAGCGCGCCAGGGCTGGGATCTTGACCGCCGGGTGAACGAGGTGATCGCGCGGCTCGAGCTGCCTGGCGAGACCGACTTCGCCGCGCTCTCCGGCGGCATGAAGCGACGCGTGCTGCTGGCGCAGGCGCTGGTGCAGAAGCCGGACGTGCTGCTGCTCGACGAGCCGACCAACCACCTGGACATCGAGGCGATCGACTGGCTCGAGGGCTTCCTGAAGTCCTTTGATGGTTCGATCGTGTTCGTCACCCACGATCGCAGTTTCCTGCGCGCGCTGGCCACGCGCATCGTGGAGATCGACCGCGGCCAGCTCACCGACTGGCCGGGCGACTACGACAACTACCTGCGCCGCCGCGAGGAACGCCTGCACGCGGAGGCCCAGGCCAACGCGCATTTCGACCGCAAGCTGGCGCAGGAAGAAGTGTGGATCCGCCAGGGCATCAAGGCCCGGCGTACCCGCAACGAAGGCCGCGTGCGCGCGCTCAAGGCGATGCGCCGCGAGCGCGCCGAGCGGCGCGAACTGTCCGGCAACGCGAAGATGACGCTGGCCAACGCGCAGGCCTCGGGCAAAAAGGTCATCGAGCTCGACCATGTGCACCAGGCCTACGGCGGGCGCGTGCTGATCGACGACCTGTCGACCACGGTGATGCGCGGCGACCGCATCGGCATCATCGGGCCCAACGGCGCCGGCAAGAGCACGCTGCTGAAGATCATGCTCGGCGAGCTCACGCCCGAGCGCGGCACGGTGGAGCTCGGCACCGGCATCCAGATCGCGTACTTCGACCAGCATCGCGTGCAGCTGGACGAGCGGCTCAACGCGTTGGACAACGTGGCGCAGGGCCGCGAATACATCGAGCTCGGCGGGCAGCGCAAGCACGTCATCGGTTACCTGCAGGACTTCCTGTTCTCGCCCGAGCGGGCACGCGCGCCGATCACCCGCCTCTCCGGCGGCGAGCGCAACCGCCTGCTGCTGGCCAAGCTGTTCGCCCAGCCGTCCAACCTGCTGGTGATGGACGAACCGACCAACGACCTGGACGTCGAAACGCTGGAGCTGCTGGAAGAACTGCTGACCGAATACCAGGGCACGCTGCTGCTGGTCTCGCACGACCGTGCGTTCCTGGATAACGTGGTGTCCAGCACGCTGGTGCTCGAGGGCGAGGGCAAGGTCGGCGAGTACGTGGGCGGCTACAGCGACTGGCTGCGCCAGCGTCCCGCGGCACCGGCGCCCGCCTTGGCGAAGAGCGCCGCAGTGCCGGCTGCACCCGCACCCGCGCCCGCTGCGGCACGTCGCAAGCTGAACTTCAAGGAGCAGCGCGAACTGGAACAGTTGCCGGCACGCATCGAGCAGTTGGAAACGGAAATCGCCGCGCGTACCGCTGCCATGAACGAGCCGGCGTTCTTCCAGCAGGACAGCACCGCCATCGTGCAGGCCAACGAGACGATCGCGAAGCTCCAGGCCGAGCTCGACACCGCCTACGCGCGCTGGAGCGAGCTGGAAGGCTGAGCCTGGCTCCCCCGGGAGGGGCGAGGGCTAAAGACGCGCGCGCACTTGTAGGAGCGGATACACCGCGTGCGGCGGAGCAAGCTCGAGGGTTGCCGTTGTTGTTGTTATTAGCTCCGTCTCCCCTCAGGGGAGAGGGGCCACGCTCGCGACATGGCCGCCACTGGTCGCGCTTCCTTCGCTCCAACACACCGGACGAACTTCCCCGCGAGCCCCGACCCCTCACCCAACCCTCTCCCCTCCGGGGAGAGGGCTCAAACGCGCGAGCACCTGCAAGAGCCCGGATGCACCGCCTACGGGCGCTGCTAGCTCGCTTCCCGATCAAGGCGCGCACGGGTGCGCTCCTACAGGGACCCGCTTTCGGACCGGGTAGGCAGCCACAGGCACGCCAGCGCGCCCGGCTTGCCGTCGTCGCGCGCGGTCAGCGTTACGCCGCCGTCGTGCGCTTCGGCGATCTGCCGTGCCAGCGCCAGGCCGATGCCGGAACCGCCGGGCTTGGTGGTGAAGAACGGGATGAACAGGTTCTCGCTCGGCGGCGGTCCCGGCCCGTCGTCCTCGACCTCGACCACGGCCCGTTCGCCGCGCCGGCGCCAGCGCACACGGACCTCGCCTCTGGCCGCTTCTGCAGCGTTGCGTACCAGGTTGATCAGGGCCTGCTCCAGTTGGTCGGCATCGCCGTCGACCAGCAGCGGCGCGCCCTCTTCCGGCGTGACCTGCCGGTCGCCCGGGTGCGCCAGCGGCAAGCGCGCAACCTTGCCGACCAGCTCCCGCAGGTCCAGCGGCCCGCGTTGCGGTACCGGCAGCCGCGCCAGCGTGCCGTAGCCGGTGAGGAAACGCGCCAGCGCGCCGGCGCGGTTGCCGATCACGTCCAGCCCGCTGCGGAAATCCTCGCGCCAGTCCTCCGGCAACGGATCGCGCGCGGCCAGGGTCGCCAGCGTGCCGGCCATCGACTGGATCGGCGCCAGCGAGTTGTTCACCTCGTGCCCGAGCACGCGCAGCAGGCGCTGCCAGGCGGCGCGTTCTTCCTCGCGCAGCACGCGGCCAACGTCATTGATCACCAGCAGCCACCCGCCGCGGCCACCGCTTCGCAGCGCCGCATGGCGCACCTGGAAGCGGCCGCTGCGGCCGGGAAACGTGTGCAGCGCAACCTGGTCGGATGGGCCTTCCAGCAGGCCGGCGAGGCCCAACTCGGCCGCACTCAGGCCGAACAGGCGGTGGCGTTCGGCATCGAGCAGGCGCTGCCCGGCTGGGTTGACCAGGCGCAGCCTGTGCGCCTCGTCGAACACGAACACTGCGCTGTCCAGCGCCGCCAGCGTCTTGCCCAGGAGGTGTGCCGATTCCTCGAACGCCAACCGCTCCTGCTGCAGCCGTTCGGCCAGGGCGTTGATGTCGTAGACCACGTCGCCGAGTACCCCGCCCTGCACGCCGCGCAGGCTGTAGTCGCCCTCGCGCAGGGCTTCGAGCAGGCCGGCCAACGTGTACAGCGGAAACACCACGCGGCGGTACTGCCACCGCGCCAGCGCGATGGTGATGGCCGCGGCGCCTGCGAGCAGCACCCAGCGCAGGGCCGTCTCTTTCAGCGGGTGTGCCACGAGCAGCAGCAGGGCCAGCAGTGCGGGCACGGCCATCAGCAGGCTGCCGCCGAGCACACGCCGCTCGAAGCGCGGCATGCGCCCGGTGCGCGCGGACGACGGGTCAATTTTCGCCATCGGTGCCGGCCGCGCGCAGGTCGTGCTTCTCCAGTCGCCGATACAACGATTGGCGGGTGATACCCAGCGCCTCGGCCGCGCGCTGCAGGTTGCCCTCGTGGCGCTCGACCGCGCGGGCGACCAGCCAGGCTTCCGCCTGCTCCAGGGTCATGCCGTCGAGGTCCGCCGACGCCTGGGCGGCGACGCCGAAATTGAGCGTCGCGGCGTCCACCTGGTCGCGTTCGGCCAGCAGCGCGGCACGCTCCATCAGGTGCTGCAGTTCGCGCACGTTGCCCGGCCAGGCCCAGGCGAGCAATGCGCGCTCGGCCGAAGCCGCCAGTCGCAGGTCGTCGCGGCCGTAGCGCTGCGCGCTGCGCGCCAGGAACGCCCGGGCCAGCGGCAGGATGTCCTCGCCGCGCTCGCGCAGCGGCGGCAGGCGGACTTCCAGCGTATTGAGGCGATAGAGCAGATCCTTGCGGAAGCGGCCGGCGGCCACGTCGGCATCCAGATCGGCGTTGGTGGCCGACACCAGCCGCACGTCGACCTTCTGCGTGCGCGAGGAACCGAGCCGCTCGAACTCGCCGTCCTCCAGCACGCGGAGCAGCTTGGGCTGCTGCGGGGCCGGCACGTTACCGACCTCGTCCAGGAACAGCGTGCCGCCGTCGGCCAGTTCGAAGCGGCCGATGCGCTCGCCCTTGGCGTCGGTGTAGGCGCCGCGCACGTGGCCGAACATTTCCGACTCGAACACGCTCTCGGCGATGCCGCCCATGTTCACCTTGACCAGCGAGCGCGCGGCCCGCGCCGAGTGCTCGTGCAACAACTGGGCGATCACGCCCTTGCCGGTGCCGTTCTCGCCGAGCACCAGCACGTTGGCGTCGCTGGGCGCGATGCGCGCGACCAGTTCCAGCACGCGGCGCATCGCGGACGATTGGGCGATCACCTCGGACGAGCCGCGCAGCAGCGCGTTCTCCGCCTCCAGCCGGCGCTGCCGGCGCGTGCCCTCGGCAATCGCGATCTGCGCGCGCAACACGCGCAGCAGGCGTGCGTTGTCCCACGGCTTTTCGATGAAGTCGGCAGCGCCCCGGCGCATGGCCTCCACGGCCAGCGGCACGTTGCCCCAGGCGGTCATCACCACCACCGGCAGATCCGGGGCCTGTTCGCGCAGGCGCGCCAGCAGCTCGAGTCCTTCCTCGCCGGAGGTCGTGTCGCGGGTGTAGTTGAGGTCGATCAGCGCGCAGGCGAACTCGCGTTTGCGCAGGAGATCCAGCACCGCGGCCGGACCGTCGGCGGCTACGCTGGCGAGGCCGTCGGACTTGAGCAGCAGGCGCAACGCTTCGCGCACGTCGGCCTGGTCGTCGGCCAGCAACACGGTGGGATCGGGTTTGGTCATGCGGTTGCCTGGTTTCCAATCTGCAGCATAGCGCCGGGCGGCGCGGCGCCCCCGCGAGGCGGCCTGGGGTGAGGGCTCGCCACGGCGCTGGTTCGCGAAGGTTTCGAACAGCCAAATTCGCCAGATGTGATTCGGGGTCAGCCGTTCCCCTCACCCCCTATCTCCGAGGGAGAGGGAGCAGGGCACATCATTCGTACCTCAGCGCGACCACCGGATCGACACGCAGCGCGCGCCGCAACGGCACCAGCGCGGCCACCAGCGAAACTCCCAGCACCATCAGCAGCACCGGCACGAACACGGCAGGATCGTGGGCGCGCGTGTGCAGCCCCGGGTCGGCCAGCACGGCCGACCATGGCATGGCCAGCAACAGGCCCATGCCCAGGCCCAGCCCAAGTTGCCAGGCCAGCTGCCGCGCCACCGTGCGCATCACGGCGCCATGGCCCGCGCCGATCGCCCGCCGGATGCCGATTTCCCGTGTGCGCTGCGCCACCGAGAACGACAGCACGCCATACAAGCCTGCACCAGCCAGCAGCAGGGCCACCAGGCCGAGCGCGCCGAACACGCCGGTGAGCACGGTGAGGTTCACGCGGCTCTCGGCCATGGCGCTGGCCTGGCTGCGCACCCGATACAACGCCGCCTGCGGCTCGACCGCGTGCACGGCATCGGTCATGGCCCGGGCCAGAGCGGCCGCATCGGCATGCGTGCGCACGGCCAGGCCAACGCTGTGCAGCGGCCCCTGCCGCAGCGACTGGTCCAGCGGCAGCAGCATGCCGGGCAGCGGTTTCTCGAGCATGCCATCGAGCTGCAGGGACTCGATCACGCCGACCACGGTCAGCGCGAGCGGCTGTGGGTATCCCGGCCACAACACCAGCTTGCGGCCGAGCGGGTCCTGGCGCGGCCACATCGCAGCGGCCATCTTGGCGTCGACGACCACGACGCGCTGGCTTTGGGCGGTGTCGCGCGCATCGAAGAAGCGGCCCTCCCGCAGGCGCACGCCGTAGGTATCCAGGAAGTGCGGATCGACGATGCCCATCTGCACCTGCGGCCAGCCGTCCGACGGTTGCGGTTGGCCCGGCAGGGATACGTCCTCGTGACTGCCGAGGAAGGCGCTGGGCACGGTGTCCGAGGCGCTCGCGTCCACCACGCCGGGCAACTGGCGCAGGCGCTCGACCACCTGGTCGAAGAAGCGGATGCGGCTGGCGTCGTCCGCATACGCCTGAGGCGGGAGCGCCACGCTGGCGACCAGAACCTGTTCGGCATGTGCCGCACCCACGCCCGGCTGCGCCAGCAGGACGTCCAGCGCGCGCACGAAGGTGCCGGCGCCGACCAGCAACACCACGGTGAGCGCGATCTCCGTCATCACCAGGCCCTTGGCGACCCGGTTGAATCCGGCCCCCGAGCCTTTGCCGCCATCGCGCAGGGCATCCTGCAGGTCGGCACGCGAGGCTCGCCAGGCGGGGATGACGCCGGCCAGCGCGGTGCTGAGCACGGCGGCCGCCAGGGCGGCAACCAGCACCCGGGCATCGATACCGAACTGGTGTATCGGGCCGGCGCCAGGCGCGTTGGCGTAATACACCTGGACCAACCAGCGGTTGGCCCAGTGCACGATCGGCAGCGCTACCACCAGCGCCGCCAGGCTCAACAGCAGGCTCTCGGCCAGTGCACCGCCCATCAACCGCGTGCGGCTGCCGCCCAGGGCGCTGCGCAGGGCCAGCTCGTGACGTCGCTGCAGCGTCTGCACCAGTTGCAGGTTGGCCACGTTGACGCAGGCCAGCAGCAACACCAGCACGGCGGCGCCGAACATCAGCCACACCCAATGGCGCATGTCCTCGGGCACGAAACCGTATTTCCAGGGCTTGATGACCACGCCTCGCGTGCGCTCGGTCGTCGGCAAGGCCGCCTGCAGGCGCGCACCCCACGCATCGAGCTCCGCCCGCGCCTGGGACAACTGGCTCGACGGCGCCAGGCGGGCCACCGTCCAGAGATCGCGATGCTCGCCCGGCCGCAACCGCAGCGGCAACCAGACCTGGCTGTTGGTGACGGGCAGGCGGCTGGCCGTCGCGGGCACCACGCCGACCACCGTCGTCCACTGGCCGCTGATCCGCACAGCGCGGCCGATGACGTGCGGGTCGGCGGCGAAACTTTGCCGCCACAACGCCTCGCCAAGCAGGGCCACCCTCGGCGCGCCCGGAGCATCATCCGCTGGCGCAAGTGCGCGCCCGAGCAACGGCTCGATGCCCAGCAGCGGCATCATCGATGCGGTCACCAGGGTGCCGGCGTAGTACGTCGCGGCGCCGCCCTCGTCCACGTTCATGCCGATGCCGAAATAGGCCCCCATCGCATCGACGCTGTGCAGGCTCCCGTGCACGGCCAGGTACTGGTCGCTGTCCAGCGGGTCGATGCCGTTGCCGCTGTGGGTGGGCTCGCCCAACGCCATCAGCCGCTCCGCGTGCGGCAACGGCAGCGGCTCGATGATCAGCGTGTTGACCAGGCTGAACAGGAACAGCGTCAGCCCCAGTCCTACGCCGAGTATCCCGATCGAGAGCAGGCTGTAACCCGGCCGGCGCAGCAACCGCCGGAGCGCCCCACGTGCTTCACTGAAAATCATCACGCTCACTCCCCCCTCAACGCACGCATCGGCGGCACGCGGCTGGCACGCCAGGCCGGCAGCAGACAGGCCAGCAGACCGGCGGCGGCAAGCACGCCGCACACCCCCAGCATGGCCCATGGGTCGACGGCGCTGCCGCGCCCGAGCATGCCCACCAGCATCATGGAAAGCGCATGGGCCAGGCCCAGCGCAACGGCCATGCCGATGACCAGTCCCAGTGCGATCTGCGCCAGCCCTCCGCGCAGTACCAACCGCAGCAGCCGCACCGGTTGCGCCCCCATCGCCAGCCGCACGCCGAACTCGCGCTCGCGCGCGGCAACCGCCACCGCCATCACGGCATACATGCCCGCCGCGGCGAGCAGCAATGCCAGCGCCGCGAACAAACCGATCAGCAACAGGCCCAGGCGGGCGCTTTGCGTGGTCTGGCGCACAATGCTGTCCATGCTGCGCACGTTGGCGATCGGCTGGTCGGGAGCCACCTCGGCGACCGCCTCGCGTATGCCGGCGCCCCAGTCCGCGAGGTTGCCGTGGCCACGCAATGCAAAGCGCAGTGGTTCCAGGCTGTGGAATATCTGCAGTATCGGTTCGGGCATCTGGTCCAACGGCAGGTAGATCACCGGCTGCTCTGGTTGCAGCGGGCCGAGCTGACGGGTCTCGTCGGCCACGCCGACGATGCGCGCGGACCAGGTGTCGCTGCCGTTGCCTTCCACGCGGATGGTCTTCCCGATCGCATGGCCGCCGTAATAGGTATGCGCCAGATCCTTGCTGACGATCGCGACGAACTCGGCACCGCGCGAGTCGTTGCGAGTGAAGTCGCGTCCCACGGGAAGCGCGATCGAGAACAGGTCGAAAAAGCACGGCCCGACGCCATGGAGCTGCACGTGCATTTCCTTGCCGTCCGGGGTGAGCGCCTCGTTCTGGAACTGCCCGAAACCGTCATCGCTGGCCGGCAGGTTGGTGGTCACCGCGGTTCCGGTCACGCCAGGGATCTGGGCAAGCCGCTCGACCAGTCGCTGCGACAGGTCGTGCATCGAGCCGGCGTCCGGGTGACGGCCCTTCACCGGCGACAGTTCGAAAGTGAGGATGTTGTCACTCGCAAAACCGAGTGGTGTCTGCGAGGCATCGTGCAACGCATGCATGAAGACACCGGCCGCGCAAAGCAGGATGGCGGCCAACGCCACCTGCGCCATCACCAGCACGCGCCCGAGCCGGCCGCTGCGCACGCCGATGCCCGAGCGACCGCCTTCGCGCAATTCGTCCACCGTGACCCGGCTGCGGCTGCGCCAGAGCGCGAGCAGCGCGGCAAGCAAGGCCCCGAACAGGCCCATCGCGAACGCAAACCCCCACGCCGCCAGGTCCGGACGCACCGGATCGCCATGCAGCCACTGCGCGGGAATAAGTGATTGCAGCACCGCCAACCCCGCTGCGCCCAGCGCCATGCCCACCAACGCACCGCACGCGCCCACCAGCAACCCCTCGCCCAGCGCCGGCAGCATCAGCCTCAACACCGGTGCGCCCAACGCGCTGCGCACGGCGCCATCGTGGTTGCGTGACAGCGCGCGCAGCAGCATCAGGTTGGTCAGGTTCACCAGCGCGATCAGCAGCACCAGTGCCGCACTGGCGACGAACACCAGCAACACGGGCCGGGCCGTGCGGTGCTGCAGCTCGGTCAGGCTGCCGGCACCGAACCAGGGTTGCGTCCAGTCGCCGCCCATCGCCATGTCGCGGTACATGGCGCGCTCGCGCGCATCGACCTGCGCGGCCACTTCCGCCACGCGTACACCGTCGGCCAGCCGTGCGATCGCGATGTGGGCGTTCTGGTTGTAGTCGCGGCTTACCGCCGGCAAGGCCATCGGCACCACGATGCCGCCGCCCCCGGCGAACAGGTCGAAGCTGTTGGCCGCATCGAAGCTTGCCGGCAGCACACCCACGATCGTGGCGGGCGTGCCCTCGACCTGCATGCGCCGTCCGATGACCGCGGCATCGCCGCCATAGCGCCGCAGCCACAGGCCGTGGCTGAGCAGCACCGCCTTCGGTCCGCCCGGCTGGTCTTCCTGCACGGTGAAGTTGCGGCCCAATACCGGGTGCAGGCCCAGCGTGGGCAGCAGCTTCCGATCGGCGCGCACCAGCGAGACCTGCTCGGGCTGCCCGCCACCGGCGATGTTCGCCACCATGCCGATCTGTTCGAGCGCCAGCGAGGTCGTGCCCTTGAGCGCGTCCAACTGCTGGAACTCGTGCGGCGAGAGCCCGCCGACCTGCCCCTTCCACAATTTGCCAACCACCACCAGCCGCTCCGGCTGCGGTACCGGCAAGGGCCGCAGCAAGGTGTGCTGGATCAGCGCAAACACCGCCACGCTGGCGCTGATGCCCAGCGCCAGCACACCCGAAGCCAGCAGCAAAAAGCCCGGCCGGCGCAGGCTGGCGCGCCAGGCGCGTGCGATCTCCGCGAGCCATACGTTCATGCGTGCTGTCCGGCCGACCGGCCGGCTCCATTGAGCGTCGTCATTCTCATTCCCCCCGCAAGGCCCGCATCGGCGGCACGCGGCCGGCGCGCACGGCCGGCAGCAGGCTCGCGAGCGCGCCGATACCCAGCAGCACCACGCCCACGATGGCAAGCACCGGCAGGTCGAGCATGCCCCGGTCCAGGCCCGGCGCGAGCAGCAGCATGCGCAGCGCCTCCCCGAGGACCAGCGCCAGCGCCACGCCCAGGCCCAGTCCGATGGCCACCTGCGCCACGCCACCGCGCAGCACCAGCCACGCCAGCCGCGTGGGCGCCGCGCCCAGCGCCTGGCGCACGCCGAATTCATGCGCACGCGCAGCGACGGCCACCGCCATCACCGCATACAGGCCGGCCGCTGCCAGCAGGAGCGCCAGGGCCGCAAACAGGCCGGTCAGCCACAGCTGCATGCGCGTATCGCGAGTGGTCGAGTGCACCACTTGGGTCATCAGCCGCACGTTGTCCATCGGCTGGCCGGGTGCCACGTCGGCCACCGCCTGCTGCATGGCCTGGCGGTAGCTGCCGGGATCGCCGCGGACGGCGAGCGCGAAGCGCATCGGCTCGAAGCTGCGGAACGCGCGCAATGCATCCTCGCTGACCTGGGCCAGCGGACGGTAGAGGATCGGTTGGCGCGAGCGCGGGTTGAGCGGGCCGAGCTGCCAGGTGTCGTCCACCACGCCGACGATGCGCGCCGAGACCATGCCCGGCCCTTCGCCGCGCTGGATCAGCTTGCCCAGCGCATGCCCCCCGTACCAGCGATCGGCGAGGGAGCGATTGACCATCGCCACCGGTTCGGCGCCGCGCACGTCGGTCGCGGCGAACGCGCGGCCCTCGCGCAGGCGGATGGTGAACAGGTTGAAGTAGTTTTCGTCCACCGCATGGAACTGCGCGTTGTCCGCTTCGCCTCCCGGCGGGTGCAGGCCACCGAGGTTGAACTGGTCGCGCCAGGGGCCGCCGGGCAGGTTGGTCGTGGCGCTCGCGAGTTCGACGCCCGGCGCCTGGCGCAACCGCCCGACCAGCCGCTGGGACAACTGCGACACGGCCGCCGCGTCCGGGTAGAGCGCCTTGATCGGCGCCAGTTCGAAAGTGACGATGCCCTGCGTGCGGTAACCCAATGGCACGCGAGCGGCATCGATCAAGGTGTGCGCAAACAATCCGCAGGCGCAGAGCAGCGCGGTGGCCAGCGCCACCTGCGCCATCACCAGCGAGCGCCCCAGTCGACCGCCGCGCCGCCCCAATCCGCTACGAGCGTCTTCGCGCAGGTCGTCCATCGTGATGGCGTGCCGCCGCAGGCTGCCCACTGCGCTCAGCAAGGCGCCCAGCACGCCGACCGCCGCGGCGACCAGCCACGCGACCGTGCCCGGGTAGAGGCTGTCCGGCTGCCAGCCGGCCGGCATGAAGCCGCGCAGCAGCGCCAGCGCGGCGGCCGCCAGGCCCAGCCCGGCCACGGCCCCGAGCACGCCGACCAGCAGCCCCTCGGCCAGTACCGGCAGCGCCAGCCGCCACGACGATGCGCCCAGCGCACCGCGCACCGCGCCGTCGTGCTGGCGCGACAGTGCGCGCAGCAGCATCAGGTTGGTCAGGTTGACCAGCGCGATCAGCAACACGACCAGCGCGCAGCCCATGAACAGCGCGAGCTGGAAACCATCGCCGACGTGGCGGAAAGCATGCAGGTCCTGCACGCCGAAATGCCGGCGCCGCCACCAGTCGCCGTACGCGCCGGTGGACTGGGCGTAGAACGCACGCAGGCGCGCGTCGACCTGGGCGGCCACACGCTGTTGCTGCGCGGGGGATTGCAGCCGCGCGACCGCCTCGTAGTTGGTGCCGTCGGAGCGGCTGTTGGCCGGCATCGCCAGCGGCAGCACCACATCGCCTTCGACGTCGAAATCCGCCGGGAGCACGCCGACGATCGTGTGCGGCTGGCCTTCGATGTGCAGGCTGGTCCCGACGACTGCCGCCTTGCCGCCGAAGCGCCGCTGCCACAGTCCGTAGGAAACGATGGCGACGGCCGGGCCGTGCGGTGCGTCTTCTTGCGCAGTGAAGTTGCGCCCGAGCAACGGACGCACACCCAGCGTGGGCAGCAGGTGGCGATCCATCTGCAGCGACGAGGCGAGCACCGCCTCGCCGTGGCCGGAGATGTTCACCGAGGGCGCGCCGGGCATGTAGAGCGCCATGTCGCGCACGCCCTCGATCCCCTGCAGCTGTTGGTACTGCTGCGGCGAAATCCCGCTGACCCCGGTCTCCTCCAGCGGGCCCACGGCGACCAGGTGCGAAGGCTGGTGGTAGGGCAGCGGCCGCAGCAGGACGCGGTCGATCAGGCTGAACACCGCGACGCTGGAACCCACGCCCAGCGCCAGCACGCCACTGGCCAGCAGCAGGAAGCCGGGCCGGCGCAGGCTTGCGCGCCAGGTTCGCCAGACTTCGGCGAACCCGATGCTCATGCGTCGATCTCGATGCGCTGGCCGATCAATGCATCCAGCCGCTGCTCGTCCTCGCGACGCAGGCGGTCGAAGGTTTCCTCATCGACCACGCGCCCATCGAACAGGCGGATCTTGCGCTGGGCGAGTTCCGCGTAACGGGCGTCGTGGGTGACCATGCAGATGGTCGCGCCGCCCTTGTGCAGTTCGTCCAGCAGCGCCATCACCGCCTCGCCGTTGCGCGAGTCGAGGTTGCCGGTCGGCTCGTCGGCGAGCAGGATCGCCGGCTTGCCGACCAGTGCGCGCGCCACCGCCACACGCTGCTGCTGGCCGCCGGAAAGCTGCGCCGGATAGTGGCGCATGCGGTGGGACATGCCCACGCGCTCGAGCGCCTCCTGCACCCGCGCGCGGCGCTCGTTGGCGCCGATGCCGCCGCGGTAGGTGAGCGGCAGCTCGACGTTCTCGTACACCGACAGGTCGCCGATCAGGTTGAACGCCTGGAAGATGAAGCCGATCTCCGCGTTGCGGATGCGCGCACGCTCGGCCGCGTTGAGCGCGGCGACGTCATGGCCGTTGAGCACGTAGCGACCATCGGTGGCGGTGTCGAGCAGGCCGAGGATGGAGAGCAGCGTGGTCTTGCCGCAGCCGGAGGGGCCGGAGATCGAGACGTATTCGCCGCGCGCGATGGTCAGGTGCACGTCGGACAGTGCGTGGGTTTCCACCTCGTCGGTCTGGAATATCTTGCGGATGCTTTCGAGGGTGATGACGTCGGCGGTCGGGTTCATCGGGTTCTCCTGGAAGGACTGTGGCCGCGCAGGGTGGGCTTGAGCCCTCCTTCCTGGCGCAGGTGGTGGCGTGCGTGGCGGGCTGGCCCCCACCCTGCCGGCTCATGTTCATTCGATTCGGATGCGGTCATAACCATCCCACTGGCTGGTGTCGGAAAGAATGACGCGGTCGCCCGCCTTCAGGCCGCGCAGTACCTGCACGCGGTCGACCGAGGCGGCGCCCACGCGCACCGGCACCCGGGTGGCCGTGTCGCCGGCGGGATCGAAGCGGAACAGGCTCAGATCGCTGTCGGCCTTGGCCAGCGCGGGACGACCGACCGACAGCACCCGATCCAGCCTGGCGATGCGGATGCGGCCATCGACTGAAAGATCCGGCCGGGCGCCGGGCGGCATCGGGCCGGTGAGCGTCACGTCGACCTGCACGCTGCCGTTGCGCACCGCCGGGTCGATCCGCTCCACGCGGCCGGCCACGATGCCGTTGTGCGTGTCCACGCCGACGGCCATGCCCATCGCCACGTCCTTGGCCTGCACTTCGGGGACCTGCAACCGCGCGATCAGCACGTCCGGCCGCGCCACGCGTGCGAGGCTGGTGCCCTCGGCCACGCGAGCGCCTTCCTGCACGGCCACTTCCTGCAGCACGCCGGCGATGCCGGCGGTGACGTCGAGCGCATCGGCCTGGCGCTGGCGCAGCATCAGGTTGCTGCGCTGCTGCTGCGCGCGCGCCTGCGCCGCGTCCAACTGCGCCTTCATGCTGCCGGCGAAGCTGTCCACGCGTTCCTGTTCGATCTGCATGCGCGCCTTGAGCTGCTTCAGCGCGATCAGGCCCTGCTGGTACTGCACGCGCGGGATCAGGTCCTTCTGCACCGCCTTGGCGTCGGCCTGCGCCTTGACCTGCGCCTGCGCGTAGTCGGACTGCGCCTGGGCCAGCGCGGCGCGCTCGTCGAGCAACTGGGAATGCAGTTCGGCACGCTTGGCCGCGACCTCGGCCTCGGCCGCAGCGACTTGGGCCTGCGCGTTGCGCAGCGCGTCCTCGACTTCGGGGTTGGCCAGGCGCATCAGCACGGTGTCCGGCCTCACCGTCGCGCCGGGCCAGACCAGGATCTGTTGCACCTGCGCCGCGGTGGCTGCCGCCAGCCAGCGGCTGGAGCGCGGCACCAGCGTGCCGGTGGCACGCACTTCCTGCAGCATGTCGCCCTGCTGCACGGTGTCGATCCACAGGCTGGCACGCTCGGCCGGTGGCAGGGCCGGCCCCAGCCGGGCCAGCGCGAACGCCGCGACGCTGACCAGTACCACGCCTGCGCCGGCCAGCCAGTAGCGGCGGCGGCGACGACGAAGCAGGAGTTGGGTATTGGCGATGTCCATGCCCGGCTTGGAGCAACGGGCGTGCCAAGCGCGATTTCCGGGGGATTCGGGGCTTTTCCGGGCCGGCAGCCGCCGACGCGGCGTCCATTTCCGGCGACCGGGTCCGGGAACGGACACCGCCAGGTGACGGCGGGAGCCCGCAGGCTCCCGCCGGTTGATGGCTCTAGAACGCCAGGCTCCACTGGTCGAGGTAGCCGGTGTCGCCGGAATAGACGTCATCCACCTTGAGTTTCCAGTTGCCGTTGGCCGGCTGTGCCGAGCCATCGACGGTGTAGGTGGTGTCGATGTTCGGCGTGCCGTCGTTTCCGCTGGGCTGCTTGAGCACCATGCTGCCGCCATTGGGGCCGATCAGGGTCAGGCGCAGGTCGCCGCGGTAGCTGTGCACCACCTTCACGGCGACCTTGAGCGTCCCCGGCGCGTTGCCGCTGCGACCGCCGACGGTCAGGTCGCTGGTGACGCTGCCGCTGTCGGGAATGGGCAGGTCGGTGGTGTTGCTGAACACGCCACCGGGCGCGGGGTCGCCACCGGCACTCCAGCTCGCCTTGAGGCTGACGCCCGAGTACGCCGCATAGCCGTTGAGCAGGATGTAGTAGGTGCCCGCCTGCGGGGTGGCCACGCTGCAGCTTTCGGTGTTGCCGTTGCGATACGGGCGGCAGTCGTAGCTGGCGGTGGTCGGCGCGCTGCCGTAGCGGGTGTACAGGTCCACATCGCCGCTTCCGCCGGAGGTGGCGATGACCAGGTTGCTGGCGCCGTCGGGCACGGTGACCTTGTAGCTGGCCTTGCTGCCCGAGGCACCGGACAGGCCGGTCAGCGGCACGCCGTTCTGCAATCCGTCGTCGCCCGGCGGGGTGTCGCTGCCGGCGACATCGCCCAGTTCCACCGCGAATGCCAGCGCCAGGCGCGAGAACTTCAACGCATGCGCGGACTGGTTGCCGACGTTGGCGTAGGTGTCCTGGCTGGAGTGGATGTAGGGGTTGTCGTCGCCGAGCTTCGCTTCGAACGGCATCGAGGTGGCGTAGCCCTGGTTGTACCAGGAGGCGTGGTCGGAACAGGCATAGCCGCAACGGTCGTGTTGCACGTCGAGGGTCGGCAGGTAGGTGGCGGCGAGGTTCTCGACGAACTGGTTCTGCTGGGCGTCGGTGTAGTCGTCTTCCAGATAGATGTCGCCGGCCGAGCCCTTGTAATCGGTCATGTCCAGTTGCAGCACGCCGATCACGTCCACGTTGCGGTTGCCGTAGTCGCTGGCGATGTACTTGGAGCCGTACAGGCCGAACTCCTCGCCCGAGTAGGCCATCAGCTTGATCGTGCGCCGGGGCTTGTAATTGCTGGCCATCATCACGCGCAGCGCCTCGGTGAGGCTGGCCACCCCGGAGCCATCATCGTCGGCGCCGGGCGCGCGCGAGGTCTCGTGCGGCTGACCGTTGGCGTCGTTCCAGTTGACCGTGTCCAGGTGGCCGCCCATCACCAGGACCTGGTCGGGCTCGTCGGCACCGCGGATGGTGAGCACCACCGAGGGCATGCGATCGGTGCCGCGGCGAACCTGCTCGATCGTGACATCGCTGCGCCCGGCGGTGATGCCCTGCCACTTGCCGACCACCCAGTCAGCCGCCTGCGCGCCATAGTCACCGTTGTAGTAGCGGTTCTGGAAGGCCGACAGGTCCTGGATCGTCTGGCCGATGTTGCCGGCGGTCTGCTGGCTCAGCATCGGCTGCAGCAGCGCCTGGTGGGTGATGGCGTAGTCCGGCCGGGTGACCGTGGCCAGCGTCTGGCGCGGCTGCAACGACTGGCGCGCCGCATCGAGCGAGTCGTAGGCCATGTACCCGGCGCAGTGATGCAGCACCGCGTGCACGCTACGCGAGAGCGGCCCGAGCAGGCGCGGGTCCACCGGCACGATGCTCACCTTGTCGACCAGGTTGCGACCGCTCTTCTGCGTGCCGGCGATCACGTAGCGGCTTTCGAGCGCGTGTACGTCCGGTGCGAGCTGTTGCACCAGCGCGTAGGTTTTCGCGTCGACCGTAATCCACACTTTCTTCGGTGCCGGGGACGTGTTCGCGCTCACGCCCGCGGCCCACAACAACCATCCCCCCAATACAACGGCATGCCCTGACTTCATGGTTCTGGCTTCCTGTTCAAAGTCATTTCATCGGATATGCATGGCTCCCCTTTTGCGATGCACGCTTGGACCGCCGCATCCCCCGCGGCGGCCCGTCAACTTGATTGGCCCGCTTTTGTTTGACAAGCACCCGGCGCACGCGGCTACGCCGGGCGTGCGGTCGACGCTAAGGTTTGATCAAGCCGTCACGCCGCAAGCCCCGCGAAGCGGGCGCGACGGATGCGCGGCCCGGTCACGGACCGGCCGCGCGCTCTGCCGGCGTGGGGACGGGGTGGGGACGGGGTGGTCAGCCGGTGTTTTGCAGGCCTTGCGAGACGCCGTTGACGCAGGCGACCAGCGCGCGCAACAGGGCGTCGTCCTCGCGTCCGCCGGCGCGCCAGCGCTCGAGCAGGTCGACGGTGAGCAGGCTCATGGGGTCGACGTAGGGATTGCGCAGCCGGATCGAGACCGCCAGCCGCGGATTGTCGGCGAGCAGCGTGTCGCCGCCCTTGAGCTTGAGCAGCCAGGTACGGGTGCGCGCGAACTCCTCGCGGATCGCCGCGAAGAACGGCGCGTGCAGGTCGCCGGCCAGGCGCGAGAAGGCCTCGGCGATGTCCAGGTCGCACTTGGCCAGCACCATCGCCACGTCGTCCAGCGCGTTGGCGAGGAAGGGCCAGTCGCGCGCCATGTCGGCGAGCGCCTGTTCGCCGAAGGTGGCGGCACCCTGCTCCAGTGCGGAGCCGAGGCCATACCAGCCGGTGATGATCGAGCGGCACTGGGTCCAGGCGAACACCCACGGGATCGCGCGCAGGTCCTCGACGCCGCGCATGCTGCGGCGGCTGGCCGGGCGCGAGCCCAGGGTCATGCGCTCGACCACGTCGATCGGCGTGGCGGTGCGGAAGTAGTCGACGAAGCCCTCGCGCTCGACCAGTGCGCGGTAGTGCCGGCGGCTGTGCGCGGCGAGCGCCTCCATCTGCTCGCGCCAGCGCGCCTCGCGCGGCTCCTGCGCGCGCGGGCGCAGCGAGGCGCGCAGCACGGCGCTGACGGTCTGTTCCAGGTTGCGCAGGGCCAGCGCACGGATGCCGTACTTGCGGTGGATCACCTCGCCCTGCTCGGTCACCCGCAGCACGCCAGCCACCGAGCCGCGCGGCGAGGACATCAGCGCCGGGGCGATGCGCGAGCCGCCGCGGCTGGCCGAGCCGCCGCGGCCGTGGAAGAAGGCCAGGTGGATGCCGGCTTCGTTCGCCACGTCGAGCAGTTCCACCTGCGCACGTTGCAGCGCCCAGCGCGAGGCGAGCGTGCCGCCGTCCTTGCCGCTGTCCGAATAGCCGAGCATGACCCACTGGCGATCGCCGCGGGCGCGCAGGTGGGCGCGGTAGACGGGATCTTCGAGCAGGGCGCGCAGGGTGGCGGGGGCTTGTTTGAGGTCGTCGACGGTCTCGAACAGTGGAGCGATGTCCAGGGGTATCGCGTTGCCAGCTTCCTCTCCCCTCCGGGGAGAGGGAGCAGAGGCGGGCGCTTCGTTGTCGGTTCCCCGCGAGGTTGCCCCCTCACCCCGGCCCTCTCCCCGGAGGGGAGAGGGCGCAGAGCCCCGCGCTTCGTTGCTGGCATCCGGCCAGAGTGGCCCCCCGCCCGAATTCCGTTCCCTGCGGGGAGCCGGCTGCACAAGCCCGCCGTAGCGCGCCAGCGCCAGCACCGCCAGCACGTCCGCCGCCGAGCGCGCCATGCTGATGATGTACAGCCCGACCGCCTCGCTGCCGTAGCGGCGGCGGGCGTCGCCCAGCGTGGCGAATACGTCGTAGAGCGCGGTCACCGGTTCGGCATGGCTGATCGCGAAGCGGTCGTTCCCGGCGGCATACGCCGACAGCGCGGCCGCCCGGTCGGCCGCCGCACGGCTCGCCCAATCGGCATCGTCGAGCAACGCCGCCAGTGCGTCGTCGTGCACGCGCGAGTCCTGCCGTACGTCCAGCCGCGCGAGGTGGAAGCCGAAGGTGCGCACGCGCCAGACCAGCCGGCGCACGGCATAGGCACCGGCGTGCAGGCCGCAGTGTCCGAGCAGGCTGTGATCGATCAATTGCAGGTCGTCCAGCAGCTCGGCTGCCGAGGCGTAGCCTTCCGCGCCGTTGTCGCCGGTCGCTTCCAGCCGCGCGCCGATCAGCGTGAGCAGGCAGCGGTAGGGCATGTCCGCATGACGCGGGCGAATGCGCGCCGCGGCCTGCGGGAAGCGTTCGCGGTAGTCGGCCAGGCGCGCGGTCAGCGCGGGGTCGACGGCCACCCGACCGGCGGTCTGGCTGAGCAGTCGCGCCAGGCTGGCGACGTCGGCGATGTAGCGCTCCAGCACGTGCGCTCGCTGGGTCGCCAGCGCAGCGGCAATCGTGTCGGCACCGACGTTCGGGTTGCCGTCCATGTCGCCGCCGACCCAGCTGGCGAAACCGAGCAGTCGCGGCAGCGGCGTGGCCACGCCGTAAACCGCCTGCAGCGCGCCGGCGAGCGACTCGTACAAGGCCGGCACGATGCGGTAGATCGGGTTGGACAGGTAGAAGCCGACGTGGTCGTGCTCGTCCTGCACGGTGGGACGCACCGGCGAGGCCTCGGCGGTCTGCCAGCCGGTGGACAGCGCCATGTAGATGCGGTCCTGGTCCTCGGCACGCTCCTGCGGGGTGCGACCGGTGTCGAAGCCGTCGACCAGCGCGCGCACGATCGCCTGCTCCTTCTCCAGCAACGAGCGGCGCATGGCCTCGGTGGGATGGGCGGTGAACACCGGCTCGATCCACAGCCTCGCCAGCCAGCCCAGGAGTTCGTCCGCGCCGACGCCCTCGCGCTTGAGCCGGCCCAGCACGTCCAGCAGCGATTCCGGTTGCGGCGGGCCACCCTCGCGCTGGTAGTCGCGGCGGCGACGGATGCGGTGTACGCGCTCGGCGATGTTGACCGCCTGGAAATAGGTGGCGAAGGCGCGCGCCAACGCTTCGGCCTGATCGGTATCCAGGTCCGCGAGCGCATCGGCCAGCGTGGGGACCGGGTCGCCCTCGCGACGGCGGTGGATGGCCGCCTGGCGTACCGCTTCCACCCGTTCGAAGAAGCGCTCGCCACCCTGCTCGGCAAGCATCAGGCCGACCAACTGGCCGAGCCGGCCGACGTCCTCGCGCAGGGGGCCATCGTGGGGCAGGTAGTCGGTGTCGCGGCTGGCTTCCATGGGCGGCTCTCCGGGAGGGTTTCCCAAGACTAGCGAATCGCCCGCCAAGCCCTTGTAGGAGCGCACCTGTGCGCGACCGCCATGCATCCCGGTCGCGCACAGGTGCGCTCCTACAGAGAGATCGCGCGGACGGTATAATGGCCGCCTTTCGTGCCCACCGAGGGGCGCTGCGACCGTCGCACGACGGCCAGGCTCGGCGGACATGTGCAACAACGGCGCTCACCCATGCGGACCTTCGCCCGCACAGGCCAAGGTTCCCCAAAGAACCGGAGACAAGCATGAACGCCGCCATCCAAGCCCCGCCGGGCCACGACTACAAGATCCGCGACATCTCCCTGGCCGAGTTCGGCCGCAAGGAGCTGGACATCGCCGAGCACGAGATGCCCGGCCTGATGTCGATCCGCCGCAAGTACGCCCCGCAGGCCCCGCTCAAGGGCGTGCGCGTGACCGGCTCCCTGCACATGACGATCCAGACGGCGGTGCTGATCGAGACGCTCAAGGACATCGGCGCCGACGTGCGCTGGGCCTCGTGCAACATCTTCTCCACCCAGGACCACGCGGCCGCCGCGATCGCCGCCACCGGTACGCCGGTGTTCGCCTGGAAGGGCGAGACGCTGGAGGAGTACTGGGACTGCACGCTCGACGCATTGAGCTTCCCCGACGGCAAGGGCGGCTTCCTCGGTCCCCAGCTGGTGGTGGACGACGGCGGTGACGTCACGCTGCTGATCCACAAGGGCTACGAGCTCGAGAACGGCAGCGACTGGGTCAACACCGCCTCGGGCAGCCACGAGGAGCAGGTGATCAAGAACCTGCTCAAGCGCGTGCACAAGGAGCGCCCCGGCTACTGGCACACCGTGGTCAAGGACTTCAAGGGCGTCTCCGAGGAGACCACCACCGGCGTGCACCGCCTCTATCAGCTGGCGCAGGAAGGCAAGCTGCTGATCCCGGCGATCAACGTCAACGACTCGGTCACCAAGAGCAAGTTCGACAACCTGTACGGCTGCCGCGAGTCGCTGGCCGACGGTCTCAAGCGCGCGATGGACGTGATGCTGGCCGGCAAGGTCGCGGTGGTGTGCGGCTACGGCGACGTCGGCAAGGGCTGCGCGCACTCGCTGCGGGCCTACGGTGCGCGCGTGGTGGTCACCGAGATCGACCCGATCAACGCCCTGCAGGCGGCGATGGAAGGTTTCGAGGTCAACACCGTCGAGTCGACCCTGGGCCGCGGTGACATCTACGTCACCACCACCGGCAACAAGGACGTCATCCGCCTGGAGCACATGCAGGCGATGAAGGACCAGGCGATCGTCTGCAACATCGGCCACTTCGACAACGAGATCCAGGTCGATGCGCTGAATGCTTCGGGCGCCGAGCGCCTGAACATCAAGCCGCAGGTGGACAAGTACACCTTCAAGGACGGCCGCTCGATGTTCCTGCTGGCTGAAGGCCGGCTGGTGAACCTCGGCTGCGCGACCGGTCATCCGAGCTTCGTGATGTCCAACTCGTTCGCCAACCAGACGCTGGCACAGATCGACCTGTGGGCGCACAAGGACAGCTACGAGCCGAAGGTCTACATCCTGCCCAAGAAGCTGGACGAGGAAGTGGCGCGGCTGCACCTGGAGAAGATCGGCGTGAAGCTGACGACGCTGACTACCGAACAGGCTGCCTACCTTGGCGTGCCGGTGGAAGGGCCGTTCAAGGCGGATCATTACCGCTACTGAGCGCCCTACTCCACGAAGAAAGGGCCGCAGCGATGCGGCCCTTTTTTGTTTCCCGCGAGCCCCGGCCCCTCACCCCAACCCTCTCCCCGGAGGGGAGAGGGAGCCAGCTCGAGGCAGGATCAATACGCCACGGGGAATCTGCTTCTGCTCCCTCTCCCCTGGCGGGGAGAGGGCTGGGGTGAGGGGCCACTCTTGCGGCGGCGTTCCAACGGGCAGCGCTTCGACCGCGCAGGATCACTGCGCCCCAAGCCACGCCGCAGGCACATACGGCATCCGCTTGATCCGCCCGGACCACCGCAACCTGAAATACGCCGGCAGCGCCGGCAGCAGCTGCCAGCGGCTGACCTCGTGGATGTCGTTGCCGGCCGTCTCCAGCGACAACGGCTGCGCATCTCCCATCGGCACCGCGCGATCCGGCGACAGCCAGCTTACCCGCCCGCGCACGCTGCCACGCTTCTGCCGGTGAGCGGCCATCAAGGTCTCATAGGGAAACGCCGCATCGCGGCCATGCTCGCGGAACAACCGCTCCTGCCAGGCGAACAGCGATTGCAGCCGCGGGTGATCGGCAAAGTGCGGCACGATCCGCAGCGGTCGCAGCAGGCAGGCCAGTGTCAGGTCGGCGGCAGTGAAGGTGTGTCCTACCAGGAATCCCTCGCGGTCCAGATGTCCGGCAATCGGCAGCAACTGTTCCTCGAGCTGCTCGTAGACGCGATCCTGGCGATTCCGATGGAAACGAAACCGCAACGCCAGCATCGTGCCCAGCACCGGTGCTACCAGTGTCCGCAACACCGGCCAGGTGAACAGCCCCCCGCACACGCCGGGCATGAACAGCCGCGACAGGATGCCGGGGCATTCCATGATGACCTGCGTGTAGCCCAGCCGCCGCGCGTTGAGCCCGAGCGTGGAGTCCAGCGTGACCATCCAGCGCCAGGCCAGCGCGCGCTCGGCCGGGTCGGCCGGCAGCAGTGGGAATTGCGGATAGGTTTCGTCCAGGTAGCGGATGATCGGCGAGGAATCGCTGATCGCCACGCCCGTGGCCGTGTCGTGGATCAACGGCACGGTCTGCGCGCAATCGAAGCGCTTCATCTCGTCCTTGCGGAACGCGACGATGTCGATGCCGCGCCAGTCCAGGCGCTTGAAATCCAGCGCCCAGCGGACCTTCTCCACGTAATGCGACCAGTGCAGCTTGTACAGCTCGATCATGGCAACGCTCCTTGTGCGAGCTCCCGTGATGGGGCCGGCGCGAGGCCGCACAAGGGCGCGCTAGAAGGCCATCTGCTCGCGGAACTCGCGCGCCTGCCGGCGCGACAGCTCCACTTCGCTGCCGTCCTTGAGCGTCAGCACGTAACCGTCGCCCACCGACGGCTCGACCGCGCGCACCATGCGCAGGTTGACCAGCGTGTTGCGGTTGGCGCGGAAGAACAGCGCCGGGTCCAGCCGTGCCTCCAGCGCGTTGAGGCTGCGTGCCAGCAGCACGCACTGGTCGCGGAACCACACGCGGGCGTAATTGCCGTCGACCACGATGCGCTGGATCTCGCCCAGTGTGACGAACCAGCAGCGTTCGCCTTCGCGCAGGAACACCTTGTCTTCGGCGCCGAGCAGCTCACGCGCGGGTGGTGCCGGGGTCGCCGCGCCCGCGCGCTCCAGCGCCGCGCGCAGGCGTTCGGGTGCGACCGGTTTGACCAGGTAATCCAGCGCGTTGGCCTCGAAAGCACGCACCGCGTACTGGTCGTAGGCCGTGGTGAACACTACGGCGGGCAGCGGTTGCACGCCCTCGATGACGTCGAAGCCGCTGCCCGAAGGCAGCTGGATGTCCAAGAGCAACAGGTCCGGCCTGAGCCCGGCGATCGCCTCGCGCGCAGACGGCACGTCGTCGGCCTCGCCCACGCATTCCGCGCCTGGGATGCCCGCCAGCATCGTGCGCAGCTCCTGCCGCGCGAGGCGGGCGTCGTCGACGATCAGGATGCGCAGGTTCATTGGGCGATCTCCAGGCGGGCGAGGACGCAGCCTTCATGCTCGGTCAGTTCAAAGAGGCCATCCCGCCCGAGGTGCGTGCGCAGGTAGGCCAGACCGACGCCATGGCCGCCGTTGCCGGTGCCGAGCCGGCCAGGATTGGCCACTTCCAGCCGAAGCACGCCATCCATGCAATCCGCGCGCAGGTCCAGCTCGCCGCCGCCGGGCGTCACCGCGATGCCGTGGCGGATCGCGTTCTCCACCAGCAACTGCAGTGCCATCGGCGGCAGCCGCGCATCCAGCGCGGCGGGCGCGATCTGGCGGTTCACGCGCAGGCGTTGCTCGTAGTGCACCGCCTCGATCGCCAGGTAGTCGTCGACCACCGCCAGTTCCTCGGCCAGGCGTACGTGCTCGCGATCGTTCTGTTCCAGCGCGTGGCGCAGGGTGTTCGACAGCCGGGTGACCATCTCGCGTGCGCGTTCGGTGTCCTCGTTGATCAGCGCGCGCAGGTTGTTGAGCGCGTTGAAGACGAAGTGCGGGTTGAGCCGGGCGCGCAGGGCGTCGCGCTCCAGCGCGCTGCGCTCGGCCTCGGCGCGCAGGCGTGCGATCTCGCTGTGGCGGGCGCGTTCCAGCACGCGGGCGCTGGCCCAGCCGGCGGTCCACAGGCCCAGCACGATGGCGGCGTTGAACCAGTAGACCAGCACCGCGGCGGGGCGGTAGTCCAACCGCCCGCCCGGCATCGTGACCCAGTGCAGCGCCACCGCGGGCACCATGACCAGCGCCACCATCGCCTGCACCACCAGCGCACCGATCAGCACGCCTGCGAGCAGGCGGCCGCTCAACGCCCAGCCATCGCGTTGCAGCCAGCCGCGCCGCAGGGCGAGCGCGCGCAGGCCGTAGGAGACCAGGTACAGCGCCAGCGCGATCGTCACGAACAGGAGCAGCACACCGGAACCGGACATGCCGTAGCCCGCGCCGAAGACCAGGCTGATCCCCAGGTAGATCGCCCAGGGCACCAGGTTGATCCATCCGAACCACCGCCGCCCGTCGCGCACCGTCGTCCCCCGCTCAAGGGCCGCGCTCAGCGCGCGGCCGTGGCCTTGCCGTTGATGAAGCCGCGCAGCTGCGACTGCAGCCACTGCGGGTCGTCCCACATCAGGAAATGGTAGCCGGCCTGGCTCATCTCCACGCGCACGCCATCGAGCTTCGTGTACTGGCTGCGGAACAGCTGGGCGGTCGACTCCCTGGTGGCGCCGTAGGGCGCGTAGGCCGCCCACGAAGCGAGCACCAGCGTGGGCGCCTTGATCGCGCCCAGCGACGGGCGCAGGTCGGTGGTCATCATCTCGCCCATGGCTTCGGCCGTGGTGGCGCGGTCGCTGGCCATGCCCCAGCCGACGATCTGCGCCACGCGCGCCGGGGCGTGCACCATGCCGCGTGCCGCCGCTTCGGCCTGGGCGCGGTAGGCCGCATCGTCCGCCTTGAGCATTTGCGCCCGCAGTCCGGCAATCATCGGTTTCATCGACTCCGCGGTGGCAGCAGGGTTCTGCGCGGCGGGCAGGAACGGCAACGCGTCGACGATCACCAGCTTGTCGATCGCCTCAGGCCGCGCGATCGCCATCTTCAGCGCGACCACGCCGCCCAGACTGTGGCCGACCACCACCGGATGCGCGAGATGGTGCTGGTCGAGGTAATCGAGCAGGCCCTCGCTCATGTCGTCCAGGTAGTGTCCGCTGGCGATCGCCGGCTGTCCGGCGAAGCCCGGCAGCTGGGCGATCAGGCATTGCACGTGGTCCGCCTGGAGCGCGGCGCAGGTTTCTTTCCAGGTGTTTGCGCCGCTGTTGAGGCCCGGGATCATCAGCACCGGCCGGCCTTCGCCCACCACCGTGACGGTGATGCCGTGGTCGGGGGCGTCGGCAGCGTATGCGTCGCGGGCGGCCAGGCCGGCGGCGCCGACGGCCAGGGCGAGGGCGGCCAGGCGGATGCCGCGGCGGATCAGGTTAAGGCTGTGCATGGCAGGTCTCCTGTCGGGTTGGGATGGAAAAAGCCTGCCCGCCCGCGAACCGTCGCTGGCGAAAAACATGACGAGCGGTCGGCCACGGCGATGAACGGCTGCGAGGCCCGACCGGCGAGCGGGCGATCAGCCGTTTGGACTTCTATCCTTTTATCGCGATGAACGGATAGAATGCCCGCCTGCCCTGCAAGGACCTTATCGCCCATGCCCGCGATCAGCTTCGAATTCTTCCCGCCCAAGACCGACGAGCAGCGCGCGCAACTGGACCGCGCCGCACAGCTACTGAAGGCGCATGCGCCCGACTACGCCTCGGTGACGTTCGGGGCCGGCGGCTCGACGCTGAGCTACACCGGCGACACGGTCGCGCGGCTGCATCGGCAGCACGGTCTGCCGGTGGCGCCGCATCTGTCGTGCATGGGCGGCACCAAGGCAGAGATCGCCGCGTTGCTGGACGGCTACCGCGCCGCCGGATACCGGCGCATCGTGGCGCTGCGCGGCGACCTGCCCTCCGGCATGGCCTCGCCGGGCGACTTCCGGTACGCGGCCGAGCTGGTCGCGTTCATCCGCGAACACTCCGGCGATCACTTCCTAATCGAAGTGGCGGCGTACCCGGAAACCCATCCGCAAGCCGAGGATGCGCTGCGCGACCTGGCCCATTTCAAGGCCAAGATCGATGCGGGCGCCAACGGGGCGATCACGCAGTACTTCTTCAACCCGGATGCGTATTTCCGCTTCGTGGACGACGTGCGGCGCCTGGGCGTGGCCGTACCGATCGTGCCGGGCATCATGCCGATCACCAACTTCAGCCAGCTCAAGCGCTTCTCCGACGCCTGCGGCGCGGAAATCCCGCGCTGGATCGTCAAGCGCATGCAGGCCCACGGCGACGACGCCGAGTCGATCCGCGCACTGGGTGCCGAGGTGGTCGCGCAGTTGTGCCGGCGCCTGCTCGACGGTGGCGCGCCGGGGCTGCACTTCTACACGCTGAACCGCGCCAGGGCCACGCAAGCGGTGCTCGTGCAACTGCACTGAAGCTTTCCGGCCGGGCCGCTATGCTCGGGCGATGCCCCCACTGCGCCTCGCCTTGTTGCTGTTGCTGGCCATGGCCGCCCTGCCCGCCCGCGCGCAGTCGCCGATCTACCACTGCATCGCCGCGGACGGCCATCCGGTTTTCACCGACCAGCCCTGCGCCAACCTGCAGGCCACGCTGGCGCCCACGTCATCCACGCCTGCGCAGACGCCTTCGCTGCGGCCGCCCGCGGTCACCTGCGCCGCCGACGTGGACCAGCTGCGCGGCGCGGTGATCGACGCTTTTGCCAACGCCGACGCCAACCGCCTGGCGGGGCTGATCCTGTGGGGTGGCTACGGCGAGCATGCCGTGGTGGCCGACATCCGTGCCCTGGCCGCCTTGATGCGGCGGCCGTTGGTGGGCATCGATCTGCCCGGAGAGGATGCCGGCGACGCCGGCGCATCCGAACTGATCGTCCACACGGTGCCCGAGGACGGCAGCATGGAGAGCGGCGACACGCGCTTCGCGATCGAACCCCGCGCCGGCTGCCTGTGGCTGCGCCAGGAGTAGGCACGCGCGGGCAACGGTGCCCAGCGGTTATCATGGGCGGTCCCCTGCAAGGAGAATCGCCATGGCGCAGCAGTACCCCGAGTGGATCTGGCAGAACGGCACGATCAAGCCGTGGCGCGAGGCCACCACCCACGTGATGTCGCATGCGCTGCATTACGGTTCCTCCGTGTTCGAAGGCATCCGCAGTTACGCCACGCCCGACGGCGCGGCGATCTTCCGCCTGACCGACCACCTGAAGCGCCTGTACCAGTCGGCGCGCATCTACGACATGGTGCTGCCCTACTCGCAGGACGAGCTGGCCGCGGCCTGCCGCGAGGTGATCAAGAAGAACGGCCTCACCGCCGCCTACCTGCGCCCGGTGGCCTACCGTGGTCTGGGCGGCTTCGGCCTTTCGGCCGAAACGCCGATCGACGTGGCCGTGGCCGCCTGGCCGATGGGTCCGTACCTGGGGCCGGAGGCGCTGGAACAGGGCATCACCGCCTGCGTGTCGAGCTGGCAGCGCTTCGCGCCGAACACCATTCCGGCCGGCGCCAAGGCCGGTGGCAATTACCTGTCCGGCCAGCTGATCGCCCGCGAGGCGCGCCGCCTTGGCTTCGGCGAAGGCATCGCGCTGGCAAACACCGGTCTGCTCAGCGAGGGCGCAGGCGAGAACCTTTTCCTGGTCTTCGACGGCGTGCTGCACACCACGCCGGCCAGCGCCTCGATCCTCACCGGCATCACGCGCGACACGCTCAAGACGCTGGCGCGCGAGGACGGCATCGAGGTGGTCGAGCGCGACCTGCCGCGCGAGTACCTGTACCTGGCTGACGAGGTGCTGATGTGCGGCACTGCCGCCGAGGTCACACCGATCCGCTCGATCGACGGCAAGCAGGTCGGCAACGGCACGGCCGGGCGCGTGACGCGGCGGCTGCAGGAGCTTTACTTCGGGTTGTTCGACGGGCGCACCAACGACCAGTGGGGCTGGCTGGAGCCGGTCTGAGCGACGGCAGCGCTTCGTAAAAAAAAGAAGGGCCGCAATGCGGCCCTTCTTTTTTGATGTTCCCGCGAGCCCCGGCCCCTCACCCCAGCCCTCTCCCCAGGGGAGAGGGAGCAGCGTCACGCGGGTTAAAAGACCAGGCTGGCGATGGCGCCGTTGGCGTCGTTGCGCGGGCGCATCGACACCTGCCAGCCGTAGAGGTCGCACAAGCGGCGCACGATCGCCAGACCGAGGCCGGCGCCGCTGCCGCCGGCACCCTCGCCGCGCACGCCGCGCTGGAACAGCCGTTCGGCGTCCTCCGGCTTGATGCCCGGGCCGGTATCGATCACCTCGATGCGGCCGCTGCCTACCTCGACCTTTACCTGGCCTTCGAGCGTGTACTTGATCGCGTTGCCGATCAGGTTGGTGAGCGCCACGGAAAGCACCGAGGCCGGTGCGTTCACGCTCACCGCATCGCGGATGGTCAGCTCGATGTCCAGCGGCTTGTCGCGCATCTGCGGACGCTGGCTCTCGATCACGTCGGCGGCGACCTTGGCCACCTCCGTGGTCTCGCCGCGGGTGGGACCACGACGTTCGGCGCGCGAGAGGAGCAACAGCGCCTCGATCAGCTCGGTGGCCTGGCGGGAGGCGCGTTCGATGCGTTTTAGCCGTTCGCGCAGCTTGTCCGTGAGATCGGGTGAGCCCTGCAGCAGTTCGGTGGTGCTGGCGATCACCGCCAGCGGCGTGCGCAGTTCGTGACTGACGTCGGAGTTGAACTCGCGGTCGCGCTCGACCATCGCCGTGAGCCGTGCGGCGTATTCATCCAGCGCCAGCGCCAGCTCGCCGACCTCGTCATTGGCAAAATGCGATGCCAGCGGCTCGGCCTTGCCGGCCTTGCGGAAATCGCGCAGGCGCGTGGCCAGTTCGCTGACCGGTTTCAACACCTTGCGCGACAGCCACAGGCCGATCGCCAGCGAGAGCAGGCCAAACAGGAACACCGCCGCAATCACGCTGATCAACAGCTGCTGCTTGCCCAGCTCCTCGCGCGTCACGTCGTAGCGAACGAAGCTGATGATGTGGTTTTCGCGATACACCGCAAGCTTGTAGTGGTGCTGCTTGCCATCCTCGCCCTGCTCGAAGATGTCGTGGACACCGGTATCCAGACCCTGCCAGGCCAGCGGCGCCTTGTAGAGCGTGCGGTCGCTCTTGGTCATGCCGGTGATCAGTTGCGAACCGGGGCCCGGCGCGTTGGGATGCTCCTGGGCGTAGTGGTTCGCGTACCGGGCGTCGTCGAGCAGGCTGGCGTTGACCAGCTGGTCCTCCACCCGCGTACGGATGTTGAGCGCCGCAAAAGCAAACAACGCGCTGAGGCCGAAGCCGAACAGCGCGAAGGAGACGATCAGGCGGAACCGCAGCTTACGCCTGGACAGCATCCGGCTCGACCATGCGGTAACCGATGCCGTGGCGCGTGTGGATCAGCGGCTTGTCGAACGGCTTGTCGATTGCGGCGCGCAGGCCGTGGATGTGCACGCGCAGCGAGTCCGAATCGGGCAGTTCCTCGCCCCACACGCGCTGCTCCAGGTCCTGGCGGGTGACCACCGACGGACTGGCTTCCATCAATGCCTGCAGGAGCTTGAGGCCGATCGGGTTCAGCTGGATCGACTTGCCGTCGCGGCTGACGGTGAGCGTGTCCAGGTTGTAGGTGAGGTCGGCGACCTTGAGCACGCGGCTCTGCGGGCCCTTGCCCCGACGTGCCAGCACTTCCAGCCGCGCGGCCAGCTCCTGCAGCGCGAACGGCTTGGTCATGTAGTCGTCGGCGCCGGACTCGAAGCCGGTGAGCTTCTGTTCCAGCGCGTCGCGCGCGGTCAGCATCAGCACCGGGGTCTGCTTGTGCGCCTCGTGACGCAGCTTGCGCGCCACGTCCAGGCCGTCCATGCCCGGCAGGGTGAGGTCCAGCACGATCACGTCGAAGTCGTGCACCACGGCCAGGTGCAGGCCGGTCACGCCGTCGCCGGCGAAGTCGACCACGTGTCCGCGGTCTTCCAGGTAGTCGCCAATGTTGGTCGCGATATCGCTGTTGTCTTCGATCACAAGGACACGCATGCGCCACTCCAAAGGCTACTGGTCGATCAGGGCAGCAAGCTTAACAAGCTCGCCGACGGATGGCGGCTGGACCGGGCCGCGGCCAATAAAAAGGCCCAGATGCCCGACTCGTCGTCGCTGCACCTGGGCCCAAGCTTACTGCCCCGATACCGAATCTGCCGGTGTCGACCAAGCGGTCGCCGCCAGCACATGCAGTGGGGTCTTTATAGGGCCCAGGCGGTTACGGTGCGGTTAACCATGTCTCACATGGCCGTTAACGGACGTGCCCGGCGCGGACGTTCTAGTGCAGTACCCGTGAAGAAAAGCTCAGGCGCCTGCCTGGTCTTCCAGGTGCCGGATGATGTGGCCGGAGACGTCCACACCGGTGGCTGTCTCGATCCCTTCCAGCCCGGGCGAGGCATTGACCTCCAGCAGCAGCGGACCGCGGTCCGAGCGCAGCAGGTCCACGCCCGCTATCCCCAAGCCCAGCGCCCCGGCAGCGCGGATGGCGATGCGTTTTTCCTCGGCGCTCAGGGTGGCCTTCACCGCGGTGCCGCCGCGGTGCAGGTTGGCGCGGAAGTCGCCCGGGCTCGCCTCGCGCTGCATCGCCGCGATCACCTTCTTGCCGACCACGAAGCAGCGCAGGTCGCTGCCCTTGGCTTCGGCGATGAACTCCTGCACCAGGAAGTTGGCGTACAGGCCACGAAAGGCCTCGATGACGCTCTGCGAGGCGCTGCGCTTCTCGGCCAGCACTACGCCGGTGCCCTGGCTGCCTTCGTTGAGCTTGATGACGTGGGGCGGTTCGCCGAGCATCGCCAGCACGTCGTTGGTGTCGTCGGGGTTGTCGCCGAACACGGTCACCGGCATGTCCAGCCCGTGCGAGGCGAGGATCTGCAGGCAGCGCAGTTTGTCGCGCGCGCGCAACACCGCGTCCGACGAGTTGGGCGTGTATACGCCCATCATTTCGAGCTGGCGCAGCACGGCCGTGCCGTAGAAGGTGGCGGTAGTGCCGATGCGCGGAATCACCGCGTCGATGTCGCGCAACGCCTTGCCCTTGTAGCGCACCGACGCCTGCCCTGGAGCGATGCGCACATAACAGCGAAGCGGGTCGAGCACGCGGACCACGTGGTTGCGATCGCGCGCGGCCTCGACCAGCCGGCGGGTGGAATAGAGCCGCGTGTTGCGCGAGAGGATCGCGATCTTCATGGAAACTGGCCGTGGTGAGGTTCGTTGGCGATCCGCGCCACCGGCTCGGCGGCAAAAACCGGGCGCGGGCGTGGCTGGGTGTAGGAAAGCGAGGGGTCGACCGCGAAACGCCCAAGCAGCGCGCTGCGGCCCAACAGCATCGGAAACAGCATGTGCCGGCGGTCGGTCAGGCTGACCTCGATCGGATAGCGCTCGCCGGCCAGCAGCACGTCGGTACGCACGAACCAGCGCTCGGTGCCGTGCCCGCCGGTGTCGGTGACCACGCGCCGGCCCAGCGCCGGCGCCTCGCACCGGACGCTGCGCGGATGCAGGCGCCGGCCGACGGTCATCGAGAACCGCAGCCAGGTCGCACCCTCGCGCTCGAACGGCTCGAGAGTATCCACGTGCAGCGAGCTGGATCGGGCGCCGGTATCGAGCTTGGCCTTGAGCATGTCGATACCCAGCTGCGGCAGCGCCAGCCGTTCCCGCCAACCGAGGGTGATCACGTCTGTCATGGGCGTGTGGCCGGGGAGAGAGCGATAGGGACGTGCAGCTTCCGCCATGGCGGTCGAGCGGGCGTGAGTTAACCGCCGACCAGTTCGTGGTAAGGCGGCAGGTTGATCACGGTAGCCGCCTCGCTGTCGTAGGCGCGTTCCAGGTCCTCCGCGGCGCGCGACCAGTCTTCGAGCAGGTGGTATGCGTCTTCGCCTGCACCGCCGCTGGCCACCTCTTCGCGCAGGGAACGCACCTGCCAATCGACGGCCTGGATGGCGATGACCAGCGTCTGGGCTTTGATCTGGGGCATGGCGGCTCCGTGCTTGATGATCCGGCTGCATGCCAGCCGCCTCGCCTTCGCGATCGCAGCGCCAGCCATGTTGTCCAGCGTTGCCCTTTGGACCCGGAAGCCGCCTCCCGCATCGCCAACGGCACAAAGCCGCATGGTTGCCAGCGACTGCCAGGGCCAACGAAGTGGGTTGGAGCGGGTGAAGGGAATCGAACCCTCGTCAGTAGCTTGGGAAGCTACAGCTCTACCATTGAGCTACACCCGCATTCGCCGCCGATGGTAACCCGGGAGGCGGGAGTTGGGGAACGGGGCCACGCCCGCCTGCGCCCGGTGCGCGCTTCCCGCACGGGGCATGAACCGCACATGGCGGCCGGCTGAACCGTTGCCGACCCGGCGCGTTACAGGATCACGCGTCCGCCCATAATCGGTCATCGCCTCGTGACGTCAGCCGTTTCCATGGCGCGTACACGGCGGAGGGACGACCCATGCGTGCACTTTCGAAACTGCAGCTGTTCTGGCGCTCCTGCGCCGCCACCCTGCTGCTGTGCGGCGCCGGCGCCCTGCACGCGCAGGCGACCGACGACACCGCGGGCGATCCGCCCGACCGGGTCGCCCGCCTTTCCTACCTGGAAGGCGACGTCGGCCTGCTTCCTTCGGGCGCGCAGGACTGGGGCGATGCCGGGATCAACCGGCCGCTGACCACGGGCGACCGGCTGTCCAGCACCGATGGCGCACGCGCCGAGCTGGAACTGGACGGCGCCGCAGTGCGCCTGGACGGCGGCACCGACGTGGGTTTCCTGCAGCTGGACGACCAGTTGGCCCAGCTCGAACTCACCCAGGGCACCCTCAATCTCACCGTCCGCCAGCTCGACGATGGCCAGAGTTACGAGATCGACACGCCCAACGTAGCGCTGGTGGTCGACCACCCGGGCAGCTACCGCGTGGACGTGGATCGTGACGGCCGGTCCACCCGCGTCACGGCCTTCGACGGCAGCGCCACGGTCTACGGCGAGAACGACGCGCGACGGCTGGTGATCGCCGGGCGCAGCTACCGCTTCGGCGACTCCGCATTGACCGGCGTGGACGTGGAAGACATCGCCGGCGGCGACGACTTCGATGCTTGGTGCGACGAGCGCAGCCGCCGTTACGCCGATTCCGAATCGCGCCGTTACGTCTCAGAGGACGTGATCGGCTATCAGGACCTGGACCAGTACGGCGAATGGCAAAGCGATCCCGAGTACGGGCGGGTCTGGTATCCGGCGCGGGTCGATACCGGCTGGGCGCCCTACCGCGACGGCCATTGGGCCTGGGTTGGCCCGTGGGGCTGGACCTGGGTGGACGACGCGCCCTGGGGTTTCGCGCCCTATCACTACGGCCGCTGGGCCTGGCGCAGCCGCGGCTGGTGCTGGGTGCCGGGCCCGATCGGCTGGCGACCGGTCTACGCGCCCGCGCTGGTCGCCTTCGTCGGCGGCAGCCACTGGCGCGCTTCGGTGGGCAGCGCCCCGGTCGGCTGGTATCCGCTCGGCCCGGGGGACGTCTACGACCCGTGGTATCGCAGCAGCCGCCGTTACTACACCCAGGTCAACGTGACCAACATCCACGTGCACAACACGGTGATCGTCAAGCGCGTCGACCGCCGCTACCGCGACTGGCACCGCGGCATCGCCCCGCCGGTGCGCGCCTTGCATGGCGGCGGTCCGCGCGGCTTCACGGCCGTGCCGGGACGTGTCTTCGCCGGCGCCGACCGCGTGCAGCGCCATCGCCTGGACATCGACCCTCGCAAGCTCGACGGCGCTCGCCTGCTGACCCGCAACGCCACGCCGAAACCCACGCCGCACAGCTTCGCGCCGCCACGCGGCCCGAAGGCGCGACCGTTGCCGGCGCAGGGTTTCCGGCGTGAAGTCGTGGCGCGCCATGCGCCGCGCATGGAACGCGTGGCCGGGCGTATCGACGCGTCCCGGCCGCGCGCCGCCACGCCCACGCCCACCCACGTGCGCGTGCTGCGGCCGCATGCCGACACGCTGCCGGCGATCGCGCACATCGCTCCGGCCAGGCGTGCGGACGCTTCGCCGGGGGTGCGGCGCGCCCCAGCCCCTGCCGATGTGCGCGGCCCGCGCTTGGACGCACGGGCGGATCGCAATGGAATGCGTGAGGCTCGCGGCACCGGGCCCTCCGCACGCGCGACACCGCGCGACGCCCCGCTTCGCCAGGGCGAACTGCGCTCGGCGCGCTTCGTGCGCAGTCATGCGGCGCGTCCGTCGGCCGAACCCCGCCCCGGAGTGAGCTTCATCGCCACCGCCGAGGCCGACCGCGAACGCGCGGCGCGCACCGCACCGACGCTGCCGCAGGTGCCGCGCATCGAGCGCAACGGCACGCCGCGGGCACCGACGCATCGGCCCGACGCCGACGTGGGCCCCCACCTCCAGCGCGCGCCCGCCGACGCGCGGATCGCGCCCCGGCAGACCATGCAGCGGGCGCCGGACTTGCGCGGCAACGACCGTGGAGCCCTGCCGTCGAACATGCGCCGACCCGACTTCGACGCGGAACTGCGTAACCGGGCAGCCCCGCCGCCGCAACCGCAACGCTTCCAGCGGCCGCCGGACTTCCGCCAGATGAGGCCCGTGCCGCACGCGGCCCCCGCGCAGCAACGCGAATCCGCACCGACGCCACGGCAGGCGCCGCGGTCGCAGGCGCCGGCGGCGCATCCACGCCACGTCTCGGCGCGGCGGTTCGATCCCGAGCATTGATCCTTGGCGGCGCCCTCGCGGCGCCGCCGCTACAATGCGCCCCCCGCGGCATGGCGCGTCCGTCGCCATGCCATCGCACTCCAGGCGCATGCCGTGAACGACCAGCCCGAACATCCCCAGAGCTCCCCCTACCTGCGCCGCATCCGCAGCTTCGTGTTGCGCGAGGGCCGCATGACGCCCGCGCAGCAGCGCGCCTTCGACGCCCACTGGTCGCGCTTCGGCATCGACTACACCGGCGCGCTGCAGGACTTCGATGCGCGCTTCGGGCGCGCCGCCCCGCGCGTGCTGGAGATCGGCTTCGGCAACGGCGAGGCGCTGGCCTGGGCGAGCGAGCACGATCCGGTGCGCGATTACATCGGCGTGGAAGTGCACGGCCCCGGCGTCGGCCGCCTGATGAATGCGCTGGCCGCACGCGAGGCCGGCAACGTGCACCTCTACAAGCACGACGCGGTGGAAGTGCTCGAGCACGAGATCGCACCGGACTCGCTGGCCGAAGCGCGCATCTGGTTCCCCGACCCCTGGCACAAGAAGCGCCACAACAAGCGGCGCATCGTGCAGCCGGAATTCGTCGCACTGCTCGCCACGCGCATGGCGCCCGGCGGCCTGCTGCACCTGGCCACCGACTGGGAGCCCTACGCCGAGCACATGCTGGAAGTGATGGAAGCCGCTCCGGCCTGGCGCAATGCCATCGCGCCCGGGCAGTACGCCGAGAAGCCGGCCTGGCGCATCGAGACGCATTTCGAGCGGCGCGGGCTGAAGCTCGGGCACGGGGTATGGGATCTGCTCTACCGCAGGGCGTGATGCTCGGCGCCTCCTCTCCCGGAAGAGTCGGGGTGAGGGGCCGCACTGGTCTCGGCCCCGCTCACCGGGCCATGGGTTGAGAGCTTCGCGCATGGGTCGGCTTCCCTGCGAGCCCCGACCCCTCACCCTGCCCTCTCCCCGGAGGGGAGAGGGTTCAAAAAGCAAGGCCGCGTGTATTGGCCCCATTGCGAGTGAACAGCTCCCTCTCCCCTCCGGGGAGAGGGGTGGGGTGAGGGGCCGCACTGGCCCCAGCCCTGCTCACGGGGCCATGGGTTGAGGCTTTGCGCATCGGCGGCTTCCCACGAGCCCCGGCCCTCACCCTGCCCTCTCCCGAAGAGGAGAGGGTTCACCGGCGTGGCGATGCGCAGCCTCCAGGTTCACCAGCCGCAGCAACGCCCCGCTTATACTGGCGGGCAAACAGGGACGGGCCGCCGCCGCGTGAGGCATCCACTGCAAAACACCATCGCCTTCGACCTCCAGCCTTACCTGGACGCTCGCTAGTGGCCCTCGCGCTCACCCCCGAAATGATCCTGGTGCTCGGGCTGGTGGGCTTCACCATGCTGATGCTGGTGCTGGAGTGGATCCGCGCCGACATGGTGGCGCTGCTGGTGGTGGTGGTGATCGGCCTGACCGGGCTGATCCCCTCCGACCGCGTGTTCAACGGCTTCGCCGGCAATGCGGTGATCGCGATCATCGCGATCATGATCATGGGCGCGGGACTGGACCGTGCCGGCGTGCTCTCGCTGACCGCCAACTTCGTGATGCGCATGGCGCGAGGCAAGGAATCGCGTCTGGGCGTGGTGATCAACTCGGTCACCAGCCTGTTCAGCGCGGTGATCCCGAGCCAGGCACTGGCCGCGCTGATGATCCCGGTAACCAGCCGCCTGTCCGCGCGTACCGGCGTGCCGATCTCGCGGCTGCTGTTGCCGATGGGCTTCTGCATCCTGACCGCGACCAACACCACGCTGATCGCCAACTCGCCGCTGATCGTGCTCAACGACCTGATCGCCAGCGCGAATGCCAACCTGCCGCCGGGCGCGCACACGATCCCCAAATTCGGCCTGTTCAGCGTGACCCCGGTCGGCCTGGTGCTGGCGCTGCTGGGCATCACCTATTTCTGGCTCTTCACCCGCAAGCTGTTGCCCGAGCGCGAGGACGAGCGTCTCAAGGTCACCCCGGGCCGCACCGAAAGCTACTTCGCCGAAACCTACGGCATCGGCGGCGAGACCGCGGAGCTGACCGTCACCGCCGAAAGCCCACTGGTCGGCATGAGCATCGGCGAGGTGGAACAACTGCACGGCGCGCCGCTGATCCTGGCGATCAAGAGCGGCAACGACGCGCGCATGGCGCCGCCGGTGGACTACGTGATCTGGGTCGGCTCGGTGCTCGGCGTGCTCGCGCCGCGCGAGGAGATCAGCCACTTCGCCAACAACCAGCTGTGCAAGGTCTCCCCGCGCATGCGCCAGCTGGGTGAGCTGTTCAACCCGACCCGCGCGGGCATCTCCGAGGCGGTGCTGCCGCCGTCCTCGCGCTTCCTCAAGCAGAACGTGGGCGACCTTCGGCTGCGCAAGCGCTATGGCATTTCGGTGCTGGCGATCAACCGTGGCGACCAGGTGTTCCGCGACGACGTGCGCGGCGTGAACCTGCGCGCCGGCGACACGCTGGTGCTGCACTCGAGCTGGCGCGACTTGGCGCTGGCGGCCGAGGACAAGGACCTGGTCGTCGTCACCGACATTCCCAAGGAAGAGCAGCGCCCGGGCAAGATCTGGCAGGCAGTGGGCTTCTTCCTGCTGGCCAAGTGCCTGGCGCTGTTTACCCACCTGGACCTGTCCGTGGCGATGATGACCGGCGCGATCGGCATGCTGCTGACCGGCGTGCTGAACATGGACGAGGCCTACAAGGCGGTCAACTGGAAGACGATCTTCGTGACCGCGTGCCTGATTCCGCTGGGTTGGTCCATGGATGCCACCGGCACGGCCGCCTGGCTGGCCCAGGAGGTGCTGGACAAGCTGGGCGGCGCCTCGCCGTGGGTGCTGCAGACATGCCTGGCGGTGCTCACCCTGCTGTTCTCGCAGGTGATGTCCAACGTGGGCGCGACGGTGATGATGGTGCCGATCGCCATCAGCGTGGCGGTCGCCACCGGCGGCAATCCTTCAGCCTACGCACTGATCGTGGCGGTATCCTCGTCCAACACGTTCCTGCTGAGCTCCGGCCATCCGGCGCTGATGATGGTGGCCGGCCCCGGCGGCTACCGCGGCAAGGATTTCCTGCGCGTGGGCATACCGCTGACGCTAGCGATGCTGGTGGCCACGCTGGTGGTCATCAACCTGCTTTTCGACTGATTCTTCACTGAATCGCGAAGCGGTCGCGACAGGCCCCTGGGCCCCTCCCTTGCAGGCAAGTCGCGCCTGTTTCCTGTTGACGAGAATTGCACTGGTGCCTGCCTACTCTGTTCGGAAGCCCTTTCGCGAGGGCCAGGGAACGGGGATATCCGGTTTTGCCTGCGCATGCAGGTGGTGCCGTGTCAGCGACGGGATAGTTACGTCTGCCGGCATGGCCCGATCAGGACGATGGGACTAGCCACTATGCAGTACTCCCGGATACTTATCGCTTGTCTGACGGCTGCCTGCGTGTCTGCGTTGGCGATCGCCATCCTGTATCGGTTGGCCGGGGCCTGGGGCCTGGTGGACCGCCCGGATGAACGCAAGCATCACGTAGGCCACATCCCCTTGATCGGTGGGCTGGCGGCCTTCCTCGGCGTGCTTGCCGGTGCCGTCGTCGATGGACAGACCCACCTTTTCACCAACGTACTACTCGCCACCGCGGCCGTGCTGGCGTTGGTCGGCGCGCTGGACGACCGCTTCGACCTGAGCGTGCGTGCGAGGCTGCTGGTGCAGACCGCCGCCGTGCTGGCCATGGTCGCGTTCACCGGCGTGCATATCCATACGCTGGGTCACCTGTTCGGACACGAGTTCGAGCTGGGCTTGTTCGGCATCCCGCTGACGGTGGTCGCGGTGATCGGCCTGCTCAACGCCTTCAACATGATGGACGGCATCGACGGCCTGGCCGGCATGCTCGCCCTGGTCAGCATCGCCGCGATCATCCTGTACCAGGGCCAGCCGCAGTGGCCCGGCGTCATCGTGCTGGTGCTGCTGGCCGGCGCGCTGGTGCCCTACCTGGCCGCGAACCTGGGCCTGGTCGGCAAGAAGATCTTCCTCGGCGACGCCGGCAGCATGGTAGTGGGCTACATCCTGGCCTGGACTCTGATCCACCTGAGTCAGAGCGTGCCTGACAACGAGCTTTCCACCATCGACGTACTCTGGTGCGTCGCGCTGCCGGTGCTCGACACGCTGCAGGTGGTGGTGCGCCGTATCCGCGAGGGCAAGAGCCCGTTCAAGCCGGACCGCGGCCACATTCACCACATGATGTTGCGCGCCGGCCTGGGCCCGCGCACCACGCTGGTGGCGCTGGTGATGCTCGCCATCCTGTTTGCGCTGACCGGCATGCTGACCCACTCGCTCGCGCCCGGCAGCAATCTGATCGCCTTCGGCGCATTGACGACGATCTACGTGACGGCAATGGCCCGCCTGTGGCAGAAGCAGCAGTCGGCACCTTCCGTGCCGCGGCCGCGGCCCGCGCTGGAGCCAGCGGAGCTGCCGAGCAACGTCGTGCGCCTGCGCTCGTCGGTCACCCTGCTGTCCTCCTACAGCAAGAACAGCCAGGGCCCCAAGCGCGGTTCGGCCGCCAAATAGGACCTTTCCGCCAGGCGCTTGCGGCACGCCCGACTCGCCCCTCCGGCTCCCCGGCCGGCCCGCATCGAGAAACGCATGCGGGCCGACCCACGCCACAGGCAAGCCCACAGTCCCGCCCCCGCCGCCATGCGACCGGCCGATCCGCCTGCGCACGCATACACCTGCCCTTCCATGACATTGCACGTTGCATCGACTACGCACGCCCAACAATCACGTCATCCCTTATCCATGGAAATCGCCAGAGCGTGAGTTTGACCGTTCACCCGACATCGCAAGACCGCTTGCCGCCCCGGGCTCAGCACCGCGACGGCGGACGACCCGGAGCGGGGAGCGGTCGCGGACACTCCGCCCCGCAGCAGGCAGCACGATGACGCGCAAGCTCAAAGCTTTCAGGGAACAGGTGTCGCCGCTGGTGATGGCGTTGCCCGATTGCGCCTTCTACCAATACAAATACCTGATGACGCACGGCCGGCCCTGCCGCTTCGAGCAACCACGCCGTTTCTCGGAAAAAATCTTCCACCGCATGCGCTACCCCTCGCCGCTGTTCTCCCGGCTGGCGGACAAGGTCGAGGTGCGCGGCTACGTGGCCAACGCGGTGGGCTCGCAGTATCTGGTGCCGGCTTACCTGATCGCCGAGAAAGTCGGCCCGGAAACCTTCGACGCCCTGCCCGGCTGCTTCGTGATGAAGGCCAACCACAGCTTCGGTCAGCTTCGTATTGTGCTGGACAAGCGCGACGAGGACCCGGTGGTGCTGGCGCGTCTGGCCAACCAGTGGATGGCGTCGGAATTCCCGATGCGCATGCGCGAGAAGCATTACCGCTATATCCGCCCGCGCATCATCTTCGAACACGCCCTGCTGACCGATGGCCGGCCGCCGGCCGACTTCAAGTTCAACGTGTTCAACCCCGGCCCGGGACAGAAGCCGTACGTCTTCATCCAGCACATGCAGGGGCGTTTCGAGCACCTGACCCAGGATCTCTACCTTGAGGACTGGCGTCCGGCGCCCTTCCAGCTGCTGCACCAGAAGACCAGCGGCTGCGTCGCCCCCCGCCCCGAAAAGCTCGACGAGATGCTGCATGTCGCGCGCAAGCTGGCCGAGCCGCTGGGCTACATGCGCGTGGACCTCTATCTGCACCAGGGCCGCATCTACGTCGGCGAACTCACGCTCACGCCCGGTGCCGGACGGTACGTGTTCGAGCCGAAGGCGTGGGACGAGGCGCTGGGCGCGAAGTTCGGCTGGCCCGAACCCGGGCCCTACGGAGAAGACGTTCCGCCGAACGGCAGGAACGCCACGGCGCCGGCGACGCATGTCGCCAGCACCCTCGATTGAGGCCACGAGCGACTGGCTCCCCCTTCCCCGAGGGGGAAGAGGGTTCAAGCGCAATTACGCACGGCTCGGACAACGCGAGCAGCCAGCTCCCTCTCCCCTCCGGTGAGAGGGTTGGGGTGAGGGGGCGCACTAGCCTCGGGGCCTGCTCGTCGCAGAAGCTCTGAAGAACTCCCCGCCCGACACCCTTCCTCGCGAGCCCCGGCCCCTCACCCTGCCCTCTCCCCGGAGGGGAGAGGGTTCAAGAGCCAGTACGCGCAGCTCGGACAACGCGAGCAGCCGGCTCCCTCTCCCCGGAGGGGAGAGGGTTCAAGAGCAAAGTACGCACGGCTCGGGCAACGCGAGCAACCGGCTCCCTCTCCCCTCCGGGGAGAGGGTTGGGGTGAGGGGGCGCACTAGCCTCGGGGCCTGCTCGTCGCAGAAGCTCTGAAGAACTCTCGTCCGACACCCTCCCCCGCGAGCCCCGGCCCCTCACCCTGCCCTCTCCCCGAAGGGGAGAGGGTTCAAGAGCAAGTACGCGCAGCTCGGACAACGCGACCAGCCGGCTCCCTCTCCCCGGAGGGAAAGGGTTAAAGAGCACCAGGCGAGTTCGCCCAGCCTGCATGCCCACGAAAAAGCCCCCTCCCGAAACGGGAGGGGGCTTGGAACCGCAGGTCCGGTTGTAGCGGCCACGAGGGACCGCGTTACTGCCCGAGCAGACCGTCGATGATCCGCTGCGCCAGCTCGTCCACGGAGGCACCCATGGTGTCCAGGTGCATCTCCGGGTTTTCCGGACGCTCGTAGGGCGAGTCGATGCCGGTGAAGTTGCGGATCTGTCCGGCCTTCGCCTTCGCGTAGAGACCCTTCGGATCGCGCTGTGCACACACCTCCAGCGGCGTGTCGACGAATACCTCGCGGAACTCGCCGTTCTCGAACAGGCTGCGTGCCATGCCACGCTCGCTGCGGAACGGGCTGATGAACGACACCATCACGATCAGGCCCGCATCGACCATCAGCTTGGACACCTCCGCCACGCGGCGGATGTTCTCCACGCGGTCCTCGTCGGTGAAGCCCAGGTCGCGGTTCAGGCCGTGGCGTACGTTGTCACCGTCGAGCATGTACGTGTGGTAGCCCATCGCGTGCAGGCGCTTCTCCACCACGTTGGCGATGGTCGACTTGCCCGAACCGGACAGGCCGGTGAACCACAGGCAGGCCGGCATCTGGCCCTTGATGCGCGCACGCGCCACGCGATCGACGTCGGTGTGCTGCCAGTGGATGTTGTCGGCGCGGCGCAACGCGAAGTTGAGCGTGCCGGCGGCCACCGTGGCGTTGGTCTGGCGGTCGATCAGGATGAACGCGCCGAGCTCGCGGCAGTCCTCGTAGGACTCGAACGCGATCGCGTGGTCCAGGCTCAGGTTGCAGAAGCCCACCTCGTTGAGCTCCAGGCGCTTGGCGGCACGCTTCTCCTGCGTGTTCACGTCGACCCGGTGCTTGATCTCGGTCACCTGCGCGGTGACCATGCGCGCGCCGATCTTCATCCAGTACGGACGGCCTGGCAGCAACGCTGCCGCGTCCATCCACAACAGGTGCGCGGCGAACTGGTCGGCCACCTGCGGCGGCGAGGAGATCGACGCGATCACGTCGCCGCGGCTGATGTCACGCTCGTCCTCGAGCTGGATCGCCACGGCGTCGCCGGCGGCCGCGCGCGGCAGGTCGCCGTCGGCGGTGACCAGGCGCGCAACCCGCGAGCGCACGCCGCTGGGCAGCGCGACGATCTCGTCGCCGGGCGCGATCGAGCCGGCGACCACCTGGCCCGCGTACCCGCGGAAGTTCTGGTTGGGACGGCACACCCACTGCACCGGCATGCGGAAACCGAGCTTGCTGGTGACCCGCTCGACCTGCACGGTCTCCAGGTGCTCGAGCAGGCTCGGCCCGTTGTACCAGCCCATCACCTGCGAGCGGCTGGACACGTTCTCGCCCGCCAGCGCGGAGAGCGGGATCGCGGTAACGTTCTCGATGCCCATCTGCGCGGCGACCAGGCGGTAGTCGCTCTCGATGCGCTTGAACGTGCTCTGCGCGTAGTCCACCAGGTCCATCTTGTTGACCGCCAGCAGCACATGGCGGATGCCGAGCAGGCTGCAGATGTAGGTGTGGCGGCGCGTCTGCGTCATCAGGCCCTTGCGCGCGTCGACCAGCACGACCGCAAGGTCGGCGGTGGAGGCACCGGTCGCCATGTTGCGCGTGTACTGCTCGTGCCCCGGGCAGTCGGCGACGATGAACTTGCGCTTGTCCGTGCTGAAGAAGCGGTAGGCCACGTCGATGGTGATGCCCTGCTCGCGCTCGGCGGACAGGCCGTCGACCAGCAGCGCGAAATCCAGCGCGCCGTTCTGCGTGCCATGGCGCAGGCTGTCGCCCTCGAGCGCGGCCAACTGGTCGTCGAACAGCAGCTTGGTGTCGTACAGCAGGCGGCCCAGCAGCGTGCTCTTGCCGTCGTCCACGCTGCCGCAGGTGATGAAGCGCAGCAGGCTCTTGGTCTCGTGCCGCTGCAGGTAATCGTTGATCGCGGTGACGGCGTTGTCCGGCGCGGAGTCGGTGATTTGCAGATCCATCAGAAATACCCTTCCTGCTTCTTCTTTTCCATGGAGGCCGAGGCGTCCTGGTCGATGATGCGACCCTGGCGTTCGGACGTACGCGCGATGAGCATTTCCTGGATCACCGCCGGCAGCGTGTCGGCGTCGGACTCGATCGCCGCGGTGAGCGGGTAGCAGCCGAGCGTGCGGAAGCGCACCTTGCGCATCTGCGGCACTTCGCCCGGCTCCAGCGGCATGCGGTCGTCGTCGACCATGATCAGCTGGCCGTCGCGCTCGACCGTCGGGCGCTCTTTCGCCAGATACAGCGAGGGCACCTCGATGTTCTCGCGGTAGATGTAGAGCCAGATGTCGAGCTCCGTCCAGTTGGACAGCGGGAACACGCGCACGCTCTCGCCCTTGTGGATGCGCGTGTTGTAGAGGCTCCACAGCTCCGGGCGCTGGCTCTTCGGATCCCAGCGGTGCTGCGCGTTGCGGAAGGAGAACACGCGCTCCTTGGCGCGGGATTTCTCCTCGTCGCGGCGCGCGCCGCCGATGGCCGCGTCGAACTTGTACTTGTCCAGCGCCTGCTTAAGCGCCTGGGTCTTCATGATGTCGGTGTGCACGCTGGCGCCGTGGCTAAACGGGTTCACGCCCTGCGCCACGCCTTCCTGGTTGGTGTGCACGATCAGCCGGCAGCCGGTTTCCTTCGCGCGGCGGTCGCGGAAAGCGATCATCTCGCGGAACTTCCAGGTGGTGTCCACATGCATCATCGGGATCGGCGGCGGCGCCGGATAGAACGCCTTCTGCAGCAAGTGCAACAGCACCGAGGAGTCCTTGCCGACCGAGTACAGCATCACCGGGTTGGCGAACTCGGCCGCCACCTCGCGCATGATGTGGATGGCCTCGGCCTCCAGCCGCTTCAGGTGCGAGGAAGCGGCAAGGCGCTGGAGATCGGTATCCCGCGCGGGTTCGTTGCGCGGGGCGGCGTGGTCTTGGGGCGTGGCGGCCAGGGTCATGGGCAGTCCTGTTGCAGTGGGGCGCCAAGAAGGCAACCGTGACGTTGCATCTTGGACAAGCGTTTGTGAAAGAAATCGGTAGCTTTGCGTTATGCGATTCCGGAACAAGGGGCCGTCTGGACATCGCCGGAAAGGGGCCCACTTCACTGCCGGCATACGCCTGTAGAACAAACGCCGGCGGGCTGGGCAATTCTTTCAACGCAAGCGTCGAAGCGCTGTCAGAAGGGCGTGCCGGCGAGATGAAACGGAGGTCGCCGGAACATGGTCCGTTGGCGCGCCGTGGCGCCATCGGCGGCGCCGTCGGGATGACCCGCGCGTGAACGCGCCCCGCTATACAGGCGCGGTCGCGCGCCGGTCGCACGCCCCGGCCCCCGGGGCGAGGTAGCCGAATTTCTCCACGATCAGCTTTTCGCGCTCGGCGACCAGCGCCTCGGTCGCCGCGTCGTAATAGAACTGCGCGCCGTGTTTCTTCGAGGACGTATTGGTCTTCGGGCGCGTGCGGATTTCCTCGACCGTGGCCGGCGGTACGGCGATGTCGGCGCGCGCCAGGGCATCGAGCAGGTCCGATTCCAGCCGCTCGTTGCGGATGAACCCATCGATGAAACAGTGACGGCCTTCGTGAGCCGCCAATTGTTCCGGCGTCACGATCGATTTCAGCGCGCCGAGCCCGCCCTCGCGGCAGGTGAACAGTTTCATGTAGCGCCAGGTCAGCAGGCCGGCGACGCGGCTGGCCGGCCATTTCCAGTAGCCCTCGCCGACGTCGGGCCAGTAGGTGGCGTCGTGCAGCATGTGCAGCCACTGCCGGAACGCACCCGGGTCGTTGGCGTCGCGGTAGGTCCGCCGCCATTCCTCCGCGTGCCGGTTTGGGCGGCTCTGCAGGAACTCGGCCAGCGTCTGCATCGGGTGTTTTTTCCAGCCGCGGCCGCGGCCGCGCCAACCGTCGGTGGTGACGTTGTAGAAGACGGTGCCCTTGCAGTCGCAGCCGTAGGCCCAGTGCGAGACGTACCAGTCCCACGGGTTGCGGATCGAGCCCAGGAAGAAGCGGTCGCCGGTGAACAGGTGCGATCCGGCCTGGTTGTGCTTGTCGATGAGCTCGCCGCCAACGATCTCCTTGAGAAGCTTGCGGATGTGGGTGCATCCGGTCTTCTGCAGCTCCACGAAAACGATCCTGTCGGAAACAAACATATCGGCTCCATCGTTGGCTGTTGCCCGCGGGCGGCGGCATCCGTGCATGGCGGTCGGTGCATCACGGCGACGTGCCACGAAACGCCGGGACGGTGCCATCGCGTTTGTCGTAGGTGGGTGAATCGGCGGTGTGATGCGCCGTGGCGGGCAAGCGAGGTCAGCAGTTCACCGCTCTACGACAGAAGCGATGGCAACGTCGCCGCTACGGCGGTCGCCTACACCTGCGCGATGCGCTGCCGGCCAGGAGGCACGCCCGCGCATTGGCGCGCAGGCGAGCCTTCTGGCCGGCGCGGCGCGTCTGACCAAGAAACCGGGAGTAACTATGTTCGTTTCCGACAGGATCGTCTTTCTCGAATTGCAGAAGACCGGATGCACCCACATCCGCAACCTGCTCAAGGAGATCGTCGGCGGCCGGCTGGTGATGCGCCATAACCAGGCCCCCGAGGAGGTGTTTGCCGGTGACCGCTTCTTCCTGGGCTCGGTGCGCGATCCATGGGACTGGCACGTGTCGCTCTGGGCCTACTGTTGCGACGGGCGGGGCGATCTTTACAGCAACCTCAGCACGCCCGGCATCCGCCTGCGCGACCACGGCTGGAAGCGGGACTTCTTCTCCGTGCTGCGCCTGGTGATGAGCATGCGGCCGAACTGGCATACCAGGGAGTGGCAGCGCACGTTCCGCGACATCAACGACCCGGGCGCCTTCCGCGAATGGGTACGCATGCTGCACGACCCGGGCTACTGGCGCGATATCGGCGAAGGTTACTGGCGCTTTCCGGTCAACCGCTTCGCGGGTCTGCTGACCTGGCGCTACATGCGCCTGTTCACCTGCCACAAGAACCAGTTCGGCACGCTGCGGGCCGTGACCACCCCCGAGCAGTTGATCGAGCACGAACGGCAGCACTGCTTCGTCGACCGGTTCATCCGCAACGAGCACCTGGAGGCCGACCTGCTGGAAGCGCTGCGGGCCGCGAACGTCGAGGTGCCCAAACAGAAGGCCGCCGAGTTGATGGAGCGGCCCAAGACCAATACCTCATCAAAGAAGCGCGGCCCGGGCTATTACTACGACGAGCAGACCGAAAAGCTCGTTGGCGACCGCGACCGGTTCATCGTGGAGAAGTTCGGGTATCTCGCCCCGAGTGCCCGGGCCGCTTGCGACCAGGCGCAACGCGCGCGGCAGGCGATCTGAAGCTGCGTCGAACAGACGATTTCGGTTGCGTCCGTCGGGTCTCCCGGGACCTGCGCCACCCAATACACAGATGATGTTCCCTCCGGCGACCCAACCCATCGCCGTCCCGGAGGCACTCACCGGCAGGCATGCGCCGTGACGGGTTCGGGGCCTTGAAGTAGAGTCGGCCCGCTGTCCGGGCCGTGGTTCAGGCACCCGGTCAGGCGCGTCGTCGGATGGCACCAGAACCCGCCTTGCGTACCGTCTCCGAACGGGTTGTCGGAAGGACAGGAAGAGAGAGCGTCATGAAGATCCTCGCGCCCAAGAAGGCGATCAAGCGCCTTTTCAATTCGCTTCCGGACGCTGGGTTCTACCAGTACAAGTCCCTGCAGGTACATGGGCGGTTCTGCAATTTCCGGAACCCCAAGCGTTTCTCCGAGAAGATCTTCTACCGGATGCGCTATCCGGTGCCCGTGTTCACCACGCTGGCCGACAAGGTCGCCGCGCGCGACTACGTCGCCCGCACGGTAGGTGCGGACTATGTGGTGCCGGCGTACCTGTCCTGCGACACGGTGACGCCTGCGACCTTCGACAACCTGCCCGCCGCGTTCGTGATGAAGACGAGCAACGGCTTCGGGCAGGTGAAGATCGTCCGCGACATGCGCAAGGAAGACCCCGCACAGCTGGCCGCGCTGGCCAACGGCTGGCTTGCCGCCGGCGCCGCCTCGCGCAGCCGGGAAAAGCATTACCTGTCGATCCCGCCGAAGATCCTCTTCGAGAAGGCGCTGCTGGAAGGCAACGACGCGCCGGACGACTACAAGTTCAACGTGTTCAACGCACCAGGGCGCGAGCCGTTCGTGTTCATCCAGCACATGCACGGCCGCTTCCGCGATCTCGAACAGCAGCTGTACCTGGAGGACTGGTCGCCGGCGCCCTTCGAGATGGACCTGCCGCTGCTTCGGCCCAGCACCGGCACCACCGAGAAGCCCGAGGCGCTGCCGGAGATGCTGGCACTGGCGAAGAAGCTTGCCCGGCCGTTCGGCTACTTGCGCGTGGACTTCTACGTGCACCAGGGCAAGGTCTACGTCGGCGAGCTGACCGTTACCCCGGGCGCCGGTACCTACGTGTTCACGCCCAAAGCCTGGGACCTCTCGCTGGGCGAGCGCTTCGGCTGGCCCGAGCACCCCACCGAAGCCTGAGGAGTCGACGGTGTCCGTAGGAGCCCGCTTGCGCGGCGATGCTTGTGGCGGTCGCGAAGAACCATCGCCCGCAAGCGTGCCTCGACGGCAAGGCATGACCCGCATGTAAAAAACGCCCCGGCCGGGGCGTTTTGGGTATCGGTACGGTTGATTACCGGTCGTCAGGCCAGATGCACGCCCATATGCGCGAGCTGTGCCTTGCCCTTCTTCAGCAGCTTCGCGACCAGTGCGCGATCACCCGCCTTGTTGGCGTGCGGGAACGGCATGGCGGGCATCGGCTTGCCCAGGAACGGTGCGAGCTTTTCCCAACCGTCGCCCTTGGCCAATTCCATCACCAGCAGGTCGTCCGGACGATCGCGGAAGTAGTCCTGCACCTCGCTATTGTGCGTCTCGTAGCGGCGGACGTAGACCTCCTCGTTGCCTTGCGGGCAGCCGTGGGTGTCGCCGTAGATCCACTTGCGCATGGCTGTCTCGCGCTCGCCGAAGTGCTTGAGCTGGCTGCGCAGCCACGACTCGGTACTGCGCATGGTCAGCACGAACTTGCTGCCCGGGTAGCGCAAGTCCAGCTCCTTGTAGAGGATCGGCCACGGGTTGTCCTGGAACGCGTCGTACTTCTCGACCAGCTCCCAGGCCATCGGGCGGACCTTGGTGGCGATGTCCGGATCCCGCACGCCATTGGGCCCGGTCACCCGGTAGCCGAGCACCTGCAGCGCCTCGGCGAGGCTGGTGGTTCCGGTCTTGTGGAAGCCGATGCAGAAAACTTTGGCCGTCACCTTGGATCTCCTTGTGTGCGGTATCGGGTACGCGCATGGTTTGCAGGCGACGGCTACGTTTTTGCGCATCGTTGCCTTGTTGTTCGCCGGGGCCCCGGCAGCTCCGTGGCCCCTGGCCGCAGCGCAGCAGACGTTGCCATCCGGGCCGTCGCAAACGGGTGAACGGTCGGGCTCCCTGCCCCGCCCGACGGCTGTCAGGCATAGCCGAACCTGGCCATGTGCGCGCCGCAGGTGCGCTCGATGACCGAGAGGTTGCGCTTGCCGAAAAAGGCTTCCGTGGAAAGCGAACGCTGGCCGTGATGGCCCGCCCGCCGGGCCAGCCTCGCGTCGACGTCGGCCCGAAGCTCGAGGCCCAGCAGGTCGGCGAGGTCGGCGATGAAGGCGGCGCGGTCCTCCAGGAAATCCTCGTAGCGCACCAGGTGCACCGGCGTGCCCGCGGCGAAGTACGCGTCGACACCCCGCACCCATCGCTGGGCCAGCCGGCCGATATAGTTCGCCCGCCCGTCCAGGCCCAGTCCCCGGCCGTCCAGGATCGTGCGCCAGCCGCCTTCGCGGGCGAGCGTACGATTCTCGGCCGGCCCCAGGTGATCGAGGTCGCCGCGCATGTGCAGCCGGTCCAGGATGCCGCGGATGTTTTCCCGTGGATCGCGCACGATGAAAACTTGCGGCGACTCGGGAAACACCTGCTGCAGCTCGCGGTAGAGGAAGGCAAAATCGGGATCTTTCACGATGCGCGCGGAGAAGTACGCCGGATACCGACGCACGAAGGCATCGAGCTTGAGGTTTCCTTCCAGCACGTCCGGCAACAGGTAGCCGTCACCGTCGCTGCGCAGCACGCGCCAGAAGGGATCGTTGCTGATCGACAGGCCGGTCGCTTCGGCCAGCAGCGCCGCGATGGCGGTGGTGCCCGACTTGGGGCTGCCGCCGAAGATCACCGGACGGGGAAACACCGCGGCCGTGCGATGCCGGCAGAAGCGGAATGCGCCCGATGCCGCCTGGCGCAGCGGACGCGACGCGCGAAACCAAGTTCCCTGCATGGTGTCCTCCTGCTCGACCGGGCAATCTCATGCCCGCCGCATTTTCAGCGCTTGCGCGAGCGCAACTCCTCCAGCACCGACATGAGGTCGCGCACGTGCGCGCGCCCGGATGCATTGGCCAGCCACGCTCCGAGGTACAGGCCGCCATAGATCAACGCATCCAGGAACACCCAGCGCACCGGCCACTCGGTCATCGTGTGCTGCAGACCCCACAGGATGGCCGCTACGCCGATAGACGTGGCCGCCGGTCGCGCCAGCGTCTTGGCCGTGGTCCACAGGTCGACCGGCGTGCCGCGATAGGCGTTGTGCAACGAGGGAACCACCAGCAGCACGCGGGTGGCGCTGAAGGAGACGGCGATGCCGAAGGCGCCCCACGGCAGGCCGATGAAGAACGCCGCCAGCGTCACCGGCGTGGCGATGCCCTGCCAGAACAACCGGCGATCGGTGCGCCCCAGCGACGTGTAGACCCAGTTGCCGGCGATGTTGAAGGTGCCGATGAACGCGGCCACGCCGAGCGCCTGGAACAACGGCACCGTGGGCAGCCACTTCGGCCCCAATGCGATTTGGATGACCGAGCGCGCATCCACCCACAGGAAACACACGATCGGCATGCCGACGAACACGATCGCGCCCAGCGCGCGGTAATAGAACCGGCAGAAGCGCTTGGGCTGGTGCTGCAACCGGCTCAACGCCGGCAACATCACCGAGGACAGCGGCGCGTTGATCTGCTGGATCGGCAACAGCAGCAGGCGATAGGCCAGCGTGTAGAAACCCAGTGCCGCATCGGAGATGTAGCGGCCGATGAGGACGTTGTCGACGTTGCGGTTGGCGAAGTTGAGGATGCTCGACGCGCTCTGGTTGGCGCCGAGCTTGACCATCGGGCGCACGCCGCTGCGGCGGCGAGGTAGTCCGGGCACCCAGCGGCAGAAGCCGTAGAGCATCACCAGCGTGACCAGCGCCATGGTGTATTGCTGGATGACGAAGGACCAGTAGCCGGCGCCCATCGACGCGGCGATCACCGCGGCGACGAAGCCCGACAACAGCGCCAGCAGGTCACCGCTCACCTTCTGCATGAAGCGCATCTGTCGCTGCAGCAGTGCGCGGTGCTGCACGCCCAGGCTGCTGATCAGCACCACGCCGGCCATGGCCAGGCCGATCGCCAGCACGCGCGGGTCCTTGTAGAACCACGCCATCGCCGGACTGAGCGCAGCGACCAGCGCCGCCGCCGTGAGCCCCAGCAACGCATTGAGCCAGAACAGCGTGCTGACCTGGCCGTGGTTGATCTGCGCCTGCTGCACGGTTGCCAGCGACAGCCCACCGGTCTGGATGGTGGTGATGAAGCCGGTCAGTGCGATGGTCTTGCCGTAGACGCCGAAGTCCTCCGGTAACAGCAGCCGCGCCAGCAACGCCATACCGCCGACCTGCAGCAGCAGCCGCGCCGCCTGACTGGAAATGGTCACCGCCGCGCCCCGCACGCTGCGCTTGCGAAGGTCCTGGTGCAGGTGGTCCGTTTCAAACAGGATGCGGTGGGCGGCGCTTGCGTGCGTGTCGGTCATCGGCGGATCGGAGGCGGGCTCGACCGTGGGTCGGGGCCGCGAACGTTGGAGGGGTTGGCGTGAACCGGCCGTATAGCGGCGGTCCGGGCACGAAGGGTCGCCGCTGCGGCGCATGGGGACGTCCTATCGCTGCGCGATGCGCCGGTATACCGAACTGGTGCTGGCCTTGACGCGCGAGGCGATGCGGGTGCCCAGGAAAGAAGCCAGCAACGCGCTGCGGGCGTTGTAGCCACGGTTGTGGAAGCCGAACGCGCGCGCCTTGGCGCTCCATCGCGCACCCGATGCACTGTCGCCGTAGGCGTAGGCGACCCAGGCCGTCTTGCAGCAAAGGCGGCCCAGCGCGAGCCGTTCGTCCTGCCCGCGGCCGCTGGACAGGCGCGAGCGCACCCAGCCCTCGATCTGCTCGAACACCACGTCGGCGGCGTACATCACGTCCTTGATCTGCGCCTTGGTGACGCGGTGGGGCGAGTTGTGCTGCCAGTACACGCCATTGCCCTGGCCGGAGATGGCCACCTTCAGACCGCGGATCAGCGCGCGGATCATCAGCTCGCCATCCTGGTCCTTGCGCAGCCGTTCGTCCCAGGCGCCGATCGCGCGGATCGCGTCGGTGCGCCAGGCGATGCAGCAGGGCGGGAAGAACGCGTGCATCACCCAGTGGAAGATGCGCTCGCCGTTGTCCAGCGCCGGCGGCTGGCGCAGCATGCCGCGCTCGCGCCCCTCGCCGTCGTACACCCACGGACCGATCGCCACGTCCGCGCGCTCGCGTTCGAGCGCGTCGACCAGGCCGGCAAGCAGGCCGTTCTCCACGTAGTCGTCCGAATCCAGGAACATCACGTAGTCGGTGTCCACCTGGGCCAGCCCCAGGTTGCGCGCACGCGGCGCGCCGCCGTTCTGCTGCAGCGAGAACAGCCGCGCCCCGGTGGCCTGGACGACCTTGCCGGTACCGTCGAGCACGCCGTCCTCGACCACGATGATGTTGTGCTCGGCGACACCCTCGGCGATCGCCGAACGGATCGTGCGCTCGACCCAGCGCTCGGAACGGTAGGCAGGCACCACCACGCTGAGGTTCATGCATCCCCCTGGCCTGTTGCCGTGCTTGTGGTCGATCGGATCCATCTAGCCAAGCCCTTCACGTCGTTCGGATTGCAGGCCGTACCGCGCTTTCGCAAGCGGCAGGCTCGGCGCCTTTCGGACGTCCCCGCGAGGGCGTCCGCGCGACCTGTTCGCCGCTCCGATGATTGAGGTTTTGCCGTGAAATAGTCGTTCAAGAAGCGCAAGCATGAGCAAAGCCCTGACGTACCTCAGGCTGAGCCCTCTCCCCTGCGGGAGAAGCCCAGCTCGCGGGGAACCGGTTGCCCTAAAAAAGGGAGGGATCTGAGAAGCCACGGTCCGTTGGGCGCCTTCCGCGAGCGCGCCCCTCACCCGGGCGCTCTCCCCGGAGGAGAGAGGAATCCAATGTCCGCGGCGGTTCGGCGGGTGTCGTTCAGCGTTCCCTTCGCCCTGAAGGAGCAAGCCACGCGTGAGGTTCAGTAGTGATAACCCAGCAAGCGCATTTCGTCGCCGAAGGTCCGGTCGACCCAGTCGCGCTCTTCCTCGCCCAGCACCTCGCGGTAGCTGCGGGCGTCGCTGCGCTTCCTCACCTTGGTCTGGGGCAGCTCGAGCGGTTCGGGCAGCCCGATGATCTTGCGTACCTCTTCGAGTTCCTCGTTGATCGACTCGAAGCGACAGATGCGGTCGACCGCCACCCTGCCGCCCAGCGTGTACACCTCGTATCCGCGCTTCTTGAGCATCAACGCCCGCGGCGTACGGATGAATCGGGACAACGGCAACTGGGACGATGCCGAGCGGTGCGCCCAGTGGTAGTACGAGATCAGGCGGTCGTAGGGATTGCGCTCGAAGCAGAACTTGAAATAGCTGTTCCACACCTCCGGGCCCACGAAATCGCGTACTTCCCGACCGGTCATGTGGTTGTAGAACCGGGAGCGGCGCTTGCCCTTGAACACCCGTTCCACGACGTCGCGAAGCCCGTACTCGTACCACGGGGCCAGGTGATGTTGCGGCCCGCGGTAGCCCAGCGCCTGGCGGACTTCTTCATCGACCGGCGAGATGGGCGTGATGATGTCGTCCGGACCGCAGAACTTCGACAGCGCGATCTCGATGGACGTGCCGGCGGTCTTGTTGGTCTTGAGGAAGATGAACTTGTGCTTGTGCGAAACGATCATGGCAGTCTTCCTTACTCGCCCGCGGAGAGGGATGCCGCGCCGTGCAGTGTCCTGCGGGCGGGCGGCAAGCCCCGACCATTCTTTCGACGGAAACGTGGAGGGAGTGTCTGCGTCGGGCCCGCCGACGACCTCCACGCGGGCCCGTCAGGCCGGTGCATGGGCGCGGCGACGCAGCCCGCGCACGACCGTGCGGCGCATCTTGTTGGCCAGGCCGATGGTGCTGGCGAACAGGTATTCGTACCGGCTGAGCAGGCCCTGGCGCACCAGCTTGCGGCGCAGGTCGCGCCGACCGCGGTGGATCGCGTCGAAATCGTCGCTCAGGCCGACCTCGCCGTTCTCGCGCCGGTTCCAGATGGCCAGCACCTGGTCGATCTTGGCGCAGCGGTAGCCGGACAGCACGATCTGCGACCACAGCAGGTAGTCCTCGGAGCGGCGGAAGTCCTCGTCGAATCGGAACGGAAGATCCCGACGCAACACCACCGAGGCGGTCGGAAAAGGGTTGCGCACAAGCAAGGTGCCGCGCCCCACGATGTCCACGCCTACCGGCGCCTGCGGCGGCGGCAGCACGGTGCCTCGCGGCCGCACCAGCATCTGGTGGGCGATCAGCGCGATCTCCGGGTCGGCCTCCAGCGCAGCCATCTGCAGCTCCAGCTTGCGCGGGCCCCAGCTGTCGTCGGCGTCCAGAAACGCGATATAGGGCTGCTGCGCCTGCTGCCAGCCGACGTTGCGCGCGTGCGATGGCCCGCGATTGGCGGGCAGTGCGATCACCCGGATCCAGTCGCTACCGTAGGCCGCGGCGACGCGATGCAGCGCTTCGATCGTGTCGTCGCCGCTGGCGTCCTCCACCAGCAGCACCTCCGCCGGACGCAATGTCTGTGCGGCGATCGAGGCGACTGCGTCGTCGATGGTTTCCGCACAGCGGTAGCACGGCACCACCACGCTTACCGGTGCAAACGCACCCGAAGGCATGACCCGGGCCTGGGCGTCCCCTTCCAGGATGACGTGAGCTTCACGCTCCTTGTTCATGACCGACCTCGACCGTGCGGAAATTTAACGACCTAGGATTGACCGGCCCGGATCAATGCGTCGTCAATGCCGCCGGCGCGTCGCGCGGGCAAAAAAAAGGGGCAGCCTGGTGGCTGCCCCGGGGAGTACCCAGCCGATGCGGCTTAGCGGGTGTAGGTGTTGTACTTGGCGTTGGAGAAGATGTTGCCCGACACCGAGATGTTGTAGGTGTTGGCGCCGAACTGCAGGTCGCGGCTGAGCGCACCGCCTTCCTTCGTGGCCGACATGTAGCGGGTGCTGTTGTACTTGAGCGTGTTGCCGGTGATCGACCAGTTGTGCGACTGGCCGCTCGGGCGCACGCCGGCCAGGCCGTTCTCGGTCATGAAGTTGCCGGTGACGGTCACGCCCGGGGCGGACACGCCCAGCACGCCGAAGCCGTAGTTGCCCTTCATCGTGTTGCCGACGATGACGATGTCGGAGATGTTGGCGTGCATCTCGATACCGTTGCCGTGGTTGTCGGCGAAGGTGTTGTTCTCCAGGCGGATCGTGTTGGTCAGGCCTTCGGTCATCGGCTCGATGTCGATGCCCGCCTCCGGCAGCGTGCCGTTGGTGCCCTGGAAGGTGCTGTTGACGATATAGACGTGCTGCGACGGCCCGATCGACAGGCCCTGGCGGCGGTTGTTGCTGGACACGATGCCGTCGACGGTCACGTAGTCCGAACGCACGTGAACCTTGTTGACGTCCTTGGCGCCGATCCACACGCCGTCGCCCCAGAAGTTGGAGAGGTTGACATTCTTCAGCACGACGTTGGTCGAAGCGGTGACGTTGATGCCGTAGCCCCACTCGCCGGTGTCGCCCAGGTGCTTGACGCGGTCGCCGACCAGGTTGCCGCCGACCACGCGCACGTCGGTGGCGTTGTAGATCTGGATGACCATGTAGCGGCTGTTGCTGGTCGGGATCACTTCCAGGGTAGCCGCCGGGTCCATCAGCAGGCGGGTGTGCGAGCGCAGCTTGATCGGCTTGGTGGCGTTGACCATGTAGTGGCCGGCCGGCACGAACACCGTGCCGCCAGAGGTCGGCAGCGCGTCGACGGCAGCCTGGATGGCGGCGGTGTCGTCGTGCACGCCGTTGCCCAAGGCACCCTTGGTGCGCACGTCGACGGTCATGGTCTTGCCGATGACCGGCTTGGGCATCGCGGTCCACCAGTCGGCGGCGAACGAGGGAGCGGCGACGGCGGAAAGGGCCAGCGCGGCAAACGCCAGCATCAGCGGCTTCTTCACAAAGTTCTTCACCGTGACGGAGGTACGGACAGAGGCGGCAAGCTGCTGATTCTTAAAGGAAGTGTTCATGATCGGGCGGTGTCTCAGGTGTTTTGTCGGGTAGGGCTTCGTCACGCGAAGCTCACGCAAAAAATGCGCGATCGTCACGTACCTAAGCAAGCTCGACCGAAACACCCAAGTGAGCGAAATATGATCAGGTTGGCAAAAGGCTCCCGGACGCCCCGAAACCCCGCCCGGCCGGGCGAGAAGCGCATCACACAAGGGCTGTAGAGCACGCTGGCAGGCGGCTGCCACTTCGCCGCCACCGCCCCGGTCACGCGTTGCACGGACCGCAAGAAATCCCCCGCCCGGACGGACGGGAGCCACCACGAACGACAAGGGCGCCGTACCGCTACGGCGCCCCTGGCTGGCCGGCATGGGCCGGCCGTTCGATCAGCGGTACGAACCGCTCAGTCGTCCGCCTCCACACGCAGCGACTTGACGTGGATGGTGTGGCCCTTGGCCGGATGCGCACGGCCGTTGGCACGTACGAAGGAAATGCTGAGCGTGTCCAGGTCCGTCGGCCAGATGCCGCGCAGCGCCTCGCTCAGCGGGAACACGAAGCGTGCGTCCGGCTTGCCGCCGGCCGCGCGCATGTCGTGCATGCCCTGCATGCCCTTGCCCTGCATGGCCGCCTGCATCTGCGCCACGCCGATCTCGAAGGACCCCAGCATGCCGAGCAGGTAGGTGCGCTCGGGCTGGTTCACGCCGGCCTGCTCGGGCAGGTTGACGTAGATCTTGTAGAAGTACCCGCCCTTGGCGCCCAGCCCGGTGAGCTGCACGCCATCGAGCACCAGCCGCAGCGGATCGGGCTTGGCGGTGGCCTGTGCGGCCTGCGGTTGCAGCAGCATCGAACGCACCTGGCTGGCGTCCTGCGCGGTCAGCGCGACATCGACGGTGACCGAGTGTTCGTCCAGCACCAGCGACTGCGACGTGCCCAGCGCGGTGGTACCCACGCTTGCCGGCCGCAGCGGGGCGGTGCCCCGCATGGAGAAGGTCGACAGCGTGGTGGCGCGCGCGGTCGCCGTGGAGGTGCTCGGCGGCGGCTCGGTGGGTGGCAGCGCGGCGGGCATGGCCTCGTTCTCGTACAGGTAGAACATGTACCGCGACGGGTTCCGTGCCCATACGCGCGGCACGTCCTCCACCGCGTCGCCGTACTGGAACGAACCCTGCCAGTAGTTCTGGTAGGCCCGTGGCATGTGGCGCCCGTCGCCGGCCTCGAACCAGGCCAGCCACAACCGGTCGATATTGGCGTGGTGCACCCAGAACAGCGGGTCGCGCGGCGAGATGGCCACGTCGCCCATCGCGCCGCCGATGAGGTTGTGCACCGGGTTGTGCGGCGCGTTCTCAAGCTTGGTCTCGAACGCGTTGCCGCTGCCGCGCTGGAAGTTGATCACGTCGTCGGCGAACGGATCGAGGCTCAGCGCCTCGGTGACATCGTCGCCCGTGCGCTCCTTGCGCCACAGCGGCGAGGTGGTGTCGAGGAACTCCGGCGGGATCTGCGGGTGGGTGTAGTAGTCCCAGTACGGCAGCACCATGTCCGGTATGCCCGAGACGGTGCGCAGGTTCTCCTCGAAGCGATACAGGAATCCGCGATGCCAGGCCAGGAAGTACGGCAGCTTGTGCGGACAGAAGTTCTGGTGGACGGACACCCAGTAACCCCAGTTCGCGGGCGTGGTGGTGCCACGGTTGTCCCGCATGGCGCCGATCGCGGCGACGAAGGGTTCGTACAAGGGACCCGTGCAGAACGTCTCCCAGCTGGGCCGGGTGCGCACCACCGCATCGGCGGACCTGACCACGCGGGGCAACAGCGGCAACAGGGCAAGGGAAGCGGACGATTGAAGAAAACGCCTTCTTGAAATCATGGTGTCCTCCATGGGGCAAGCGGGTCTCGCGGATCAACGCGCCCGGATTGCCCGGCACGGATGTGGGGACGAGACCTCACGCAGGAATACAGACTTTCGACGCGGCCAGAACAGTTCCGGGGAGCCGCAGTGGAGGTGCCGTCCTAGGCACCTATTCAGTGAATAGCGAGGCACGTCAACCGCGGGTATAGGAAGCGCCGCTTCCCTGCATACATCCGCATCAGGCGGGCGCCTGCCTGTCCCACGGCTACCTGCGCGCTTCGTGCAGCCGCCATCGCTGCCCATTCCCGGGCAATCGCACGCACGCGCCCGCAGCGGCGCGTCGCCCGCCAGCCCCGGTGGATCAAGGGTTTGCCACACACGGGCCCGCCCGATTTCCATGAACCGAAACCAATGGTCGAGCTTGTTAGCGCCGTGAAGGACTTGCATCTTTCGCGTCGCTTCCATGTGACGAGCGAGTCAACCTCCTGATGACCAACCAACACGACACCCAGTCCTCGGCCAAGCCGGGCACCACCAAGCGAGATTTCTCCATGAAAAAGTCCTTGATGATCGCTATTGCTTCGCTGACGCTGTCTGCCGTGGCACTTCCTGCTGCCGCTTCCAACTGGTGGAACGCGAACCCGAACATCTCGATCGGTTCCGCTTCCGTGAACGTCAAGAACAAGGGCGCGCTGGGCAACGGTTCGCACGACGACACCGCCGCCATCCAGGCCGCCATCAACTCGCTGCCGAGCAGCGGCGGCACCGTCGTCGTTCCCGCCGGCCGCTACATGATCAACGCGCTCAAGCCGCTCACCCTGCGCTCGCACACGCGTCTGCAGCTTGATCCGAGCGCCGAACTGAAGGTCATCCCGAACAGCGCCGGCCGCTACTGGGTGGTCAAGGTGTTCGAGGTCAACAACGTCGAGATCGTCGGCGGCAAGGTGACCGGCGACCGCGCCCAGCACAAGGGCAACACCGGCGAGTGGGGCTACGGCATCAACATCTCCGGTTCCAGCAACGTGCTGGTGCGCAACGTCAACCTGTCGGAGTTCTGGGGCGACGGCATGTGGATCGGCGCGGTGAAGTCCGGCGGCAAGCTGACCCGCTCCAACTACGTGACCGTCAACAACGTCACCTCCTCGCACAACCGTCGTCAGGGCCTGTCGATCGGACCGTCGCAGCACGTCTACATCGTCAACAGCACCTTCAAGAACACCCAGGGCACGCTGCCCGAGGCCGGCATCGACATCGAGCCGCAGGACCAGGGCCCGGCCGACACCATCCGCCTGGAGAACAACACCTTCTCGGGCAATGCGGGCAACGGCATCGAGCTGCACTACAACATTTCGCAGATCACGATCACCGGCAACACGCTCAGCGGCAACGACGGCTTCGGCATGCTGGCCATCAGCGCGCCGTACCTGACCATCACCAACAACTACGCCACGCGCAACGGCCTGGCCGGCGTGGGCCTGAGCGGCAAGACGCACCATTCATCGGTCAAGAGCAACAAGCTGCAGTACAACAGCACCCACTACATGTCGCCCACCCGCTCCGGCGGCGCGGACAACCGCGACATCAAGCTCGGCAAGAAGACTTACTCCAACACCATCTCGGGCAACCAGCTGACGCCCAACTGAGCCTCGGCCGGATACGGCCTGCCGCACGACAAACGCCGGGCAGCATTGCCCGGCGTTTTTTTTGTGCCCACGGTATGCATACAACCGTTGTCCACGCAGGCAACAGCCCGGCCTGACCCTCAAAGGGACGCACCCTGTGTGCGACCACCCGAAGCGGCAGGCGGCCGGTCGCGCACAGGGTGCGCTCTACAGAGCCACGGGCGGGATTCCTTATCCATGGATCGCCGATGCGTCATCGACCTCCGGTAGCGGAACCCCGTTGAACCGTGCGCGCTCCTGTCCAGGGGCAGGCGGAGCCACTGGCTTGACCGCCATGGTCCCTTCGCCATGCCCGACAGCCCTTCTCCGCCAATGCCTTTTTGGACCGCCGACCGCGCGTGACCGAAGTGGCCCCGGGGAGTCGCTTCGACACCGAAGGAATGCCCGTCGAGCCTGGCTTCACTGCGTCAAGATAGCGTCTACAAGACCCCGCGACACCCCGCGGCGGCAGGGTGTGACCGCGATCGCACGACTATGTCGATTACCCCTCGGAACGCACCCCGGGCGTTCACATTTAACACGTTGATTGCGCTCATGAAACGGAAAGCTTACGGGCGAGTCACGTCACGCCTTCGGGCTCCACTTGGCCTGTCCGGATTTTCATGAATAGAGCCCAATGGTCGAGCTTGTTAGGGCACGTGAACGTCCTGCATGGTTCGTGTCACTTCCACGTGACGAGAGGGTCAAAACCTGATGATGCATTTGCACGACACCCAGTCCTCGGCGAAGCCGGCCACCGCCAAGCGCTCGTTCCTCGCAAAGCCCCTGGTGATTGCTGCTTCGCTGGCACTGTCTGCCGTGGCACTTCCTGCTGCTGCTGCTTCCTGGTGGGATGCCACCCCCAACATCTCGATCGGCTCGCGCACGGTCAACGTCAAGAACTTCGGTGCCCGCGGCAACGGTTCGCACAACGACACCGCGGCCATCCAGAAGGCGATCGATTCGCTCCCCAATAGTGGCGGCACCGTGTTCGTCCCGGCTGGCCGCTACATGATCGATGCGACCAAGGCGCTCAAGCTGCACTCGCACACGCGCCTGAAGCTCGACCCCAGCGCCGAGCTGCGCGTGATCCCCAACGGCGCCAGCCGCTACTGGGTTGTCAAGGTGCACAACGCGAACAACGTCGAGATCGTCGGCGGCAAGATGACCGGCGACCGCGCCCGCCACAAGGGCAGCCGCGGCGAGTGGGGTTACGGCATCAACATCTCCGGCTCCGACCACGTGCTGGTGCGCAACGTGCACCTGTCCGAGTTCTGGGGCGACGGCATGTGGATCGGCGCCCTGGGACGCAACAGCCGCCTGGATCGCTCCAACTACGTGACGCTCAACAACGTCACCTCCTCGCACAACCGCCGCCAGGGCCTGTCGATCGGACCGGCGCAGCACGTCTACATCGTCAACAGCACCTTCAAGGACACCAAGGGCACGCTGCCCGAAGCCGGCATCGACTTCGAGCCGCAGGAGCAGGGCCCGGCCGACACCATTCGCCTGGAGAACAACATCATCTCCGGCAACCATGGCAACGGCATCGAGATGCACGCCCACGTCTCCGACGTGACCTTCGCGGGCAATACGTTCACGGGCAATCGCGGTTTCGGCCTGATGTCGATCAACGCGCACCACATGAAGATCCATGGCAACCACGCCACCAGGAACGGCCTGGCCGGTCTTCGCATGAGCGCCAAGACCCACCATGTGAACATCGCCAACAACAAGCTGCAGTACAACAGCACCCGCTACATGTCTGCCAGCAGCGCCGGTGGCGGCACCAGCCGCGACATCCAGATCAGCAAAAAGGCGTATTCGATCACCCAGTCCAACAACACGCTTTCGCCCAAGCGGAAGTAATCCGCGCCACGCGCAGCCGCCAGGCTGCCGCGTGAACGCACGACCTCGCGCCGGGGCAGCCACGCTGCCCCGGCGTTTTCTTTGCTTGCAAGAACCACCGCAGAGTACTCGGCCTTTTGTAGGAGCGCCCTTGGGCGCGACCGCCATGCACATTCAGACCCCGCGGTCGCGCCCAAGGGCGCTCCTACAGGCCCGCCGCAGGTAGTAGGCGCCCTACGAGGCCGACCCGGCCAGCGAACCGCCCGGCATGTCCGTCCCCAGCAGGCGCTCGTAGACGTCGAGGGTGCGCTGGATCACCGCGCGCTCGTCGAACTCGCTTACCGCCTTCTCGCGCGCCGTCGCACCCAGCCGGGCCAGCAAGTCGCGGTCGTCGTCCAGCCGTGCCACCAGCGTGGCGAGCGCGGTGGCGTTGCGTGGCGGCACCACCAGGCCGTCCATGCCGTGCCGGGTGACCACTTCGCGGCAACCGGGCTGATCGGTGGTGATCAACGCCAGGCCCGCTGCGGCGCCTTCGATCAGGCTCTTGGGCACGCCCTCGCGGTAGTAGCTCGGCAGCGCCATCACGTCGATCGTGGACAGCAACGCGGGCATGTCCTCGACGTGGCCCAGCCAGGTGATCACGCCTTCTTCCGCCCAGCGCTGCACCTGCTGGTCGCTCACCGAACGCGGGTTGCCAGGGTCAGGCGCGCCGGCCAGCACGAATTCGATGTCGCGTCCCTGCGCCTTGAGCTGGCGAGCGGCCTCGACGTATTCACCGATGCCCTTCTCCCACAGCAGGCGCGCGGCGAGCAGCACGCGCAGGCGGCCGTCGCGGCCGGACATCGAGCTGGGCCGGAAGCGCGAGGTGTCCACGCCGGAGCTCCGGATCACGTGGATGCGTTCGCGTGCAACCAGCCGCGAGCGGCGGAAGATCTCCGCGTCGTCCGGATTCTGCAGCACCAGCAGCGAGCGACGATGATCGAGCGTGCCGCGCATCAGCGCCTGCACCATCGGGCGCAGGCAACGCGCCTTCAGGTCGTTGCTGGTGAACACGTAGCCCATGCCGGCCACCGCGTTGACCGTGGCCGGCACGCCGGCCATGCGCGCGGCGGCGCCGCCGTAGACGGCGCACTTGACCGTGAAGTTGTGCAGCAGGTCCGGCTTCTCACGGCGCAGAATGCGCACCAGGTGCTTGAGGGTCACCGCCTCGCGCAGCGGGTTCAGGCTCGCCCGGTCCATCGGCAGGGTGAGCCAGCGGAAGCCGCGCGCGGCGAAGCGCCCGCCGAACGGGCCCGGCGGCGAGAGCATCACCACGTCGTGCCCGTCCGCCTGCAGCCGCTGCGCGGTCGACAGGCGGAAGTTGTACAGATACCAGTCGGTGTTGGCGTAGAAGACGAATTTCATCGCTCGGGTTCCTTTGCTGTTGCGCTCCTGGGCGCGTGCCGCGCTAGAACGTGTTGCCGGACACGTGCACGTTGGACGTCTTGTCGCCGACGTGCAGCTGCGCCGGATGCGCACCGCCCGCGTCGGAGACCATGGCCTTGAGGGCGCGGCGCAGCGAGCGCGCGCTGTTGGAGGTCAGGGTGTTGTCGGTGACCTTCACGTCGCGGGTGTGGCCGGCGAGCTTGACCCCGTTCATTCCGTTGCTGGTGATGACGTTGTCGTCCACCCACAGGTCGTTCATCTGCGCGGCCAGCACGCCGTAGCCATGGTTGTCGTGGATCGTGCAGCGACGGATCACCACGCCCGACACGTTGTGGTGGATCTCCACGCCGCAGCCGTAGTTGCCGGTCAGGGTGCAGCCCTCGATCAGCACGTCCTTGGTGTCGCCCTGCCCCATGGGTTCCAGGTCGATGCCCGACTGCGGCTTGGTGCCGTGGGTGTTGCTGAAGGTGCTGTTGAGGATGCGCACCCGCTGGCACGGCCCCAGCGACAGCCCCTGGCGGCGGTTGTTGGTGCTCACCACGTTCTGCACGGTGACGTCGGTGGAGATGTCGGCCTTGGCGCCGCGGCCGAACGCACCGATCCACATGCCGTCGCCCCAGCAGTCGGCGATGTGGGTGCCGTCGACCAGCACGTTGTGCGAAGCCTGGATGTTGATGCCGTAGCCCCACTCGCCCTTGTCGCCGCGATGCTGGTCGCGCTCGCCGACCACGCGGCCGCCGATGATCTGCACGTTGCTTGCCCGCCACACGCGGATCACGTGGTAGCGCTTGAGCGTGTTGGGCAAGGCGGTGAGCTGCGCGTCGGGCGCCATTTCCAGCCGTATGTTCGAGCGCAGGCTGATCGCGCGCGCGGCGTCGATCATGTAGTTGCCCGCCGGCACGCGCACGGTGCCGCCAGTGGTGGCAATGGCGTCGATGGCGGCCTGGATCGCGGCGGTGTCGTCGGTCTTGCCGTCACCGCGCGCGCCCTTGGAGCGCACGTCGATCTGGTTGGCTGCGGCCGCGGCCGTGGCCATGCAAGGCAGCGCCGGCAGCAGCGTGGCGGCGCCCAGCGCCAGGGCGCGCTGCAGGAACAGGCGGCGCGGGTTGGCCTCGCGCCCGGTCATGCGTCTGGCCTCTGCACCGGGGCGTCGGCCCGGCTGAGCAGCCACGGCAGCACCACCGCCAGCAGGTAGAACTTGGAAGCAAAGAACTTGTTGCCCATGCGGCCGCGGTAGTCCTCCAGCCAGCGCGCGGCGCCGGGGACCAGGTCACGCGCCTCGACGGCGAACGCGTGCACCTGCTCGAAGCGCTCCGCCGCCAGCCCGCACAGGTCGAAGCGGAAGCAGCCCTTGGCCCGTACGTACGGCAGCTCGCCGAAGCGGCGCGCGATGTGCTTGCGCACCAGCGGCTTGTTGTGGCCCTCGCGGTCGATCAGCAACGCGTCGGGCACCTCGCGGTAGACCCACTCGGCCAATTGCGCGTCGCAGAAGGGATAGGCCTGGCGCAGGCCGAGCGCGGTGGTGGTGTACTGCCCCTTGGGGAAGCCCGCGCCCGCCTCGACGATGGCCAGCGTGACGCGCTTGCGCGCCTCGATGGTGCGGGCGTTGGCCAGTTCCTCCTGGAACACGCGCAGGCGCTGGCGCGATTGCGCTGCCACCGGGCACCCGAGCAGGCGGTCGACCTCCGCGTCGCTGAAGCGCGAACCGGGGAAGTAACGCTCGAACGGGTCCATGCCCAGCGTGGCCAGCACGAAGCAGGCGACGAAACTGCGGCTGACCGGGCCGGCCTCGAACAGCTTCGCCGGCACCGGCAGGTCCCGGGCCATGCGGAACAGCGTGCTCTTGCGCGCATCCACCGGCGTGCCGAAATAGATGTCCGAACCCAGCCCATCGACGACGCCATCGCCGCCGGACTTCGCGATTTCGGTGACCAGGTCGGCGTAGGACAGCATGGCGAAGTCGGCCGACAGCAGCGGCAGGCGCGAGACCATCGCCAGGTAGCGGTCGTAGGCGCGCCCGGGCTCGCACACCAGCGCCTCGTGGCGCAGGCCGAGCTGGCGCGCGACCGCGCGCGCGGACTCGACTTCGTCCTCCTCGCGCCCGCCTAGGTAGGTCAGGCAGGTGGTGTCCGGCCGCGCTTCGGCCACGGCGATGGCCAGCGAGCTGGAATCCTTGCCGCCACTTTGCAGCATCCAGGGCGCCTGCATGCCGGCGGTCGAGCGCGTGACCGCCTCGCACAGCAGGCGATGGTAGGTCTGAAGCAGCGCATCCTCGTCCGCGACCTGCGCGTTCGGGCGCTGCGGCGCGGGCGAGGAGCGGAACGGAAAGCGGTATTCGGGTGCCGCGTGCAGGTCGCGCTCCGGATCGAAGCCGATCACCGCCACGCGGACGTCGCGGTAGATCGTGTGCGGCGGATAGACAAAGGCATTGCGCAGCACATCGGCGATCGAGACCGGATCCAGCGGCCGACCGCCGCCCAGTCCCGACAGCGGCGCAAAGTCGGCGTCGTTGCGGTACGGCGAGACCCGGAGCTTGATGCGGGGATCGGCATCCTGCACGGGAGCGGTGGCGATGGACATGGGAAGGTTTTCCTTTGCAGACGCCTCGGGACGGCGTGGGACGACTGGCGCGGACACGACGGGGAACGGGCCGCTACGGTGCCACTCGGCGACGCGCGCGCCCGCTTACCCATAGCAGGCGCGATGCAGGCGACGGGTGAAGCACGCCGGTGGCGCCTGCGTGCCGCGGCGCGAATCTCACAGCACCACACCATGGGTGACGTAGTAACAGAACACGCCGGCAGCCCCGACCAGCCCCATGCGAAGCACGACCGGGTTGCGCAGCGGCGAGAAGCGGTTGTCGCAGCAGATCGCGGCCAGGATCAGCGACACCGAAAGCCACGCCGGCAGCAGATAGCGGTTGGAGAAGTTGCCCCAACCCACCGCGAAGAACGGCAGCATCAGCACCAGGTAGACGGCGGTGCTCTGGTTGATGCGCTCGCGTACCGGCTCGCGCACCATCGGCGCGACCACCCACGGCAGCACGTACCAGAACAGCGAGAACACCGCGAAGTCCAGGCGCACGCCCGCCTTGTAGGACGAACCGGCGTCATAGGCCATCACCATGGTGTAGACGCTGGGCACGATCGCGCGCACCAGCACCATGGTCACGCCGCTGCAGTAGGCCAGGAACGCCAGGATGCCGGCCACCCGCAGCAGCTTGGTGTTGAGCAGCAGCACCGGCGCGAAGAACAGGTAAAGCAGCGCCGAGTAGTGGAACCCGGTCGCCATCAGCCCCCACAGGATGAATGCGCGCCACTGCCGCTGGTAGAACGCCAGCAGCGCGGTGAACACCAGCAGCGAGGAGAGCCCCTGGCGCATGACGTTGATCGTCGCGTTGGACATCACCGGCGAGATGAACAGGAACAGCAGCGAGGCGGCGAGGAAGGTGCTGTAGCCGGTCTCGCTCTCCAGGAACGTGTGGTAGCGACGCGTCGCGACCAGCGCGGTGCCGGCCATCACGAAGAACATCACGCCCTCGTAGGCGGGGAAGCTCATGCCGGTGGCGGCCAGGACCACGCTCAGGTAATAGAAGACCGGCTCGAAGCGGCTCTGCACCTCGCCGTGGTGGATCAGGCTTTCGTAGAAGCTTGCATACACCGACGTGTCGGTACCGATGTTGCCGCGGGTCGCGACCGCGAAGTCGACAATGACGATCACTGCCGCCACCAGCATCAGCCCGAGCAGGACGCGGGCGTTGGTGTTGGTGGGGCTGTCGACAAGCGCGATGGGCGTGTTCATGGTGGTGGTGTTCATCGTCAGCTCGCCTGGTCGGCCTGGGTGGCGTGGGTGCCCGCGGCGCGCGTGCCTGAAGAGAACCGGCGCGCATAGGTGATGGCACGCCGGCGCGCGTAACGGGCCACGCCCAGCACGGCGGCCACGCGCATCCGTGCGCCGCCGATCAGGCCCTGTTCGTGGAGCGCGCGGCGCACGTCGATGGCCGCGGCGTACATCGCCTCCATGTCGCCGCTGAGGCCGCCAGCGCCGAACGGCGGCTTGTGCCAGGACGCCAGCACCGGCTCGATCCGCGCGCAGCGGTAGCCGGAGAGCAGGATCTGCGCCCACAGCATGAAATCCTCCGCGCGGCGGCGACGCTCGTCGAAGCGTAACGGCAGGTCGCGGCGCAGCACCATCGAGGCGGTGGGGAACGGACTACCCAGCAGCGGCAGCCGGTTGGGCAGCACGCGCACCGCGACCGGGCGGCGGAACGCCGGTGGCGGATCGGTGCGTGCCTGCACGTTCATGCCATGCGCCAGCAGGGCGATGCCCGGATCGCTGGCGAGCACGTCCATCTGGATCGCGAGTTTCTCCGGATGCCAGGTGTCGTCGGCATCCAGAAAAGCGATGTACGGCTGGCGCGCCTGTTCCCAGCCGCGGTTGCGCGCCGCACTGGGCCCGCCGTTGCGCGGCAGCGTGAATACGCGCACCCAGCCGTCGGGATAGTCGGCGGCGACCTGGTAGAGGCGTTCGAGGGTGCCGTCGCCGCTGCAGTCGTCGACCAGCAGTACTTCGGCGGGCGGCAGCCGCTGCGCGGCGACCGAGGCCACGGCCGGGCCGATGGTGTCGACGCAGCGGTAGCAGGGCACCACCACGCTCACCGGCGCGACCTTGCTGTCGGGGGCGAGCGCCGGGCGCGCCGGGTTGTCCGTGGTAAGGGTCGGCATGGGGGCTCCCGGTGTCAGCACAGGCAGTCGTGAACGCGCGCGGCGGCCGCACGCGCGGCCAGTTGCCACTCGGCGGTGCGCTTCTCGAGCAGACTGCGCAGCGTGTCCTCGCGCTGCACCATCTGTTCGAGCGCCTCGCGCAACGTGGTCGAGGAAAGGTTGCGCGCCTGCAGCACCATTTCCTGGTTGCCGAACATGTCGCGGTTGATGCCGCAGGCCTTGACGCTGTAGGCGATCGACACGGTCGGCACGCCGCTGGACAGCGCCGAGATCACCGGATGCGCGCGCGCACCGATGAAGAAGCGCAGGTAGCTGATGACGTACTTGGTCTGCACCGCGTTGAAGTCGTTGGGCATCATCTTGACGCAGTCGCCCAGGTCGGCCAGCCGCGCCAGCAGCGGCTCCATGTAGGCCGCATCGCCGCCCCGCGGGTCTTCGCGCAGCGGATCGGCGTGCGGGATCAGCAGCACGCCCAACTGGTATTCCTTCACCGCGTGGCGGATGAAGGCGGCAAGTTCCGCGTGCAGATCCTTGTCCTGGCGCTTGTGCCGCTCGATCAGCCGGCTCACGTTGAGGCCCAGCACGTGGCCCTCGCCGCGCGGCCAGAACGGCGCCAGGTCGACCGGCTCCTTGCCGAGCATGAACGAGGGCTCGGCCATGCGGATCACGTTGCGCAGGCCCAGCTTGTGGACCAGATAGTCGTGGCTCATCGATTCGCCGGCCGCGACGAAATGCATGCGTGCCAGATGGCGCGTGACCGGTTCGACGAACTCGGGCTCACGTTCGAACGGGCCGACCGAAGCCCCCCACAGCATCACCGGCTTGCCCATGTCCATGGCCCAGCCGTCGACGCTCATGATCGGCGAAGGGATGCGGTAATCGAGCGAATAGTTGTCGCCGCCGACGGCCAGTACGGCATCGACCGATTCGAGCTGTCGGCGCAGCCAGCGCGGCAGCGGGAACGGCCAGCCGGCGCGTTTGATCAACGGCAGCGGAAGGCTTTGCAGCTGCACCCAGTAGCGCGAGGGCGGCGGCAGGTAGGCGCGTACCAGGCGCACGCCGTCGCTGGCGGCGGTCGGCCACTGCGCGCTGTCACGCGCGATGTTGACCGAGGGCACCAGCACCTCGACGTCGCCGAATTGTTCCTTCAGCAGGGCGACCGTACTGCGCACGATGGCCTCGCAACCGCGGTTGCGAAACGTGCGCTGTCCGGAGAGGTAGAAGCGTTTCACGAGAGCGTCCTGGCGTGTGATGCGAGTGAGGGTGGCAACGTGCGTCCGGCGAACCGCGACATCGTCCGGATGCCGTTCTGCGCGGCGGCAGTCGCCCGTCGGCCGCGGCTTGTCGCGGCCGACGGGCGACGCGTTTCAGG